>JAZUCI010000071.1:0-2877 GCA_045639045.1 Christensenellaceae bacterium | reverse complement strand
GGTAGAGGCAACGCCCTTTCCGCCCTTAAACTTAAAGAATACGGGGAAAATATGCCCCAAAATAACGCATACGCCGGCTACCGCCTTCATTACGTCCGCAACCACGAAACTGCTGCCCGCAAAATAGTAGTTTTTGTAAATTAAGAAGGCAACCAAGGTGGGAACTGCGCCCTTTAAGATGTCCAAGCCCAAGGTTAAAAGCCCGATTTTTGCGCCGAAGGTACGGCTCATATTCAAAGTACCGGGGTTACCGCTACCTTGATTTCGGATATCCCTGCGCTTTAATTTGGAAATCATAATGGCAAAGTTGATATTGCCAAACAGATACGCGCCCAAGGCAAGCAATAAAAATTGCCACCAGCATTCAGAGAAAATTAAATATTTCACGATTCTTCTTCCTCCCGTTCACGGAAAACAAGTTTGATGGGCGTACCCGTAAAATCAAACGCGCGGCGGATACAGTTTTCCAAATATCTGCGATAGGAAAAGTGCAACAGCGCCCCGTCGTTTACGAAGAATACGAAGGTGGGGGGCGCAACTTCCGCTTGCACACAGTAATGAATTTTTAATCTTCTGCCCTGATAGGAGGGGGGCTCCGAAGTGCGGATTGCATCCGAAATTAAATCGTTTAACACACCCGTGGGCGCGCGGAAATGCGCGTGCTCGTTCGCGCGTTCGCAATATTCCACGATTTTTTCCACGCGTTGACCGCTTTTTGCGGAAACGAATACCGTTTCCACGTAATCCATAAAGGCTAAGTCGGTGGCTACTTTCTTTTTGAACTCGTTTACCGTGTTGGTATCCTTTTCAATAAGATCCCACTTGTTCATCACGATAACGCAAGGTTTATTTTGTTCGTGCACGTAACCGCAAATTTTTACGTCCTGTTCGGTAAGCCCTTCGGATGCGTCCACAACCGCGATACATACGTCCGCACGGCGAATTGCCGCAAAGGCGCGAAGCACGCTGTAATATTCCAAATCTTCTTCCACGCTGCGCTTTTTACGAATCCCCGCCGTATCAATCAGCGTGTATTTTTTACCTTTTAAGGTAAAATCCGTATCAATCGCATCCCGCGTGGTGCCTGCGATAGCCGAAACGATGGTGCGGTCATACCCCAAAAGTTTGTTGGTGATACTGCTTTTGCCCGCGTTGGGCTTGCCCACTACCGCAATTTTTAAGGTATCTTCCGCTTCCTCGTCCTCTACTGCAGGGAAATGCTTGCACACTTCGTCCAATACGTCCCCAAGGCCCTTGCCAAGTTCGGCGGAAACGCCCACGGGGTCGCCCAATCCAAGCGCGTAGAATTCGTATAAATCTTCTTGCTTGGCGTTATCCCATTTATTCACGCAAAGAACTACGGGTTTTTGCGAACGGCGAAGCATATCCGCTACGTCGTAATCGGAGGCGGTTAAGCCGTTTTTCGCATCCGTCATAAACACGATTACGTCCGCCGTTTCAATGGCGATTTCACTTTGACGGAAAATGTGTTGCCACATTTCGTCCTGCGATTTCAGTTCTAAACCGCCGCAATCAATCAGGGTAAAGGACTTGCCGCACCATTCCGCATCCGCGTAAAGCCGATCGCGCGTTACGCCCGGGCGGTTTTGTACGATGGAAAGCCGTTTCCCCGTTACTTTATTGAAAAAAGTGGACTTGCCTACGTTGGGTCTACCAACCAGCGCCACCAAAGGTTTTGCCATAATTTCACCGTTTGTTTCTTTTTTTTAATTATACCCTATTTTCCGCGTTTTTGCAAAGATTTTAGGGGGAAAGAGGGGGTTTTCCTTACGAAAATTAAACCATTTCTTCGGGATGGAACACTTTATCAAATTCTTCTTCGGTTAAAAAGCCTAATTTCACGCAAGAATCCTTTAAGGTTTCCCCTTGTTCGTACGCGCGTTTCACCACTTTTGCGGCGTTTTCGTAGCCGATTACGGGATTTAGCGCGGTGGCAAGCATCAAGGAGCCGTGCAAGTTGGCGCGCATCTTATCCTTATTGGCGCGGATACCGCGTACACAGTTCTTTTCAAAGGATAGGATAACGTCCGTTAAAAGGCGCACCGAATTTAAGAAATTATAATTGAGTACGGGCATAAACACGTTCAGTTCAAAGTTCCCTTGCGACGCGGCAATACCCACCGCCGTATCGTTTGCCATTACTTGTACGGCAACCATGGTTACCGCTTCGCATTGCGTGGGGTTTACTTTTCCCGGCATAATGGAAGACCCCGGCTCGTTTTCGGGGATGAAAATTTCCCCTAATCCCAAACGGGGGCCGCTTGCAAGGAAGCGAATATCGTTTGCTATTTTCATTAAGTCTGCCGCAAGCGCCTTTAACGCGCCGTGGGCGAACACGAGTTCGCTTTTAGAAGTTAACGCGTGGAACTTATTTTCCGCCGCCGTAAACGGATACCCCGTAAGACGGGCAAGTTCGTTAGCCACTTCCCTATCAAAGCCCTTGGGGGCGTTTAAGCCCGTACCAACCGCCGTTGCGCCGATGGCAACGGGATACAGTTTTTGCAAGGCGCTTTCCATAAGTTCCGCATCCTTTTCCAGGGAAGACCGCCAACCGCTGATTTCTTGCGAAAAAGCAATGGGGGTTGCATCCATTAAATGCGTTCTGCCGCTTTTAATAATCCCTTGATTTTCCTTTTCCAAACGGACGAACGTTTGAACTAGGGTGGCAAGCGCGGGCAGTAAATTTTCCTTGATTGCAAGAACCGCCCCGATATGCATTGCCGAAGGAAAGGTATCGTTGGAGGATTGGGACATATTTACGTCGTCGTTCGGGTGCAGTAATTCCTTTCCTGCCAATTCGTTGGCGCGGTTGGCAATTACCTCGTTCGCGTTCATATAAGTCGGATCGTAGCCATG
>JAZUCI010000070.1:0-3538 GCA_045639045.1 Christensenellaceae bacterium | reverse complement strand
CGCAGGCATCAAAAAGGCAACCTACCAAGCAGGCGATTTAAAGGTAAACGTAGCGGTAGCATCCGGCCTTACCAACGCGAAGGAAATTTGCGAATCGGTTAAGAACGGCACTTGCGACGCGCAATTCATCGAAATTATGTGCTGCCCCGGCGGTTGCGTAAACGGTGGCGGTCAACCCTTAATGGATGCTTTCGTTCGCAATACCGAAGATTATAAGGCAAAACGTGCTTCCGCGCTTTATAAGCAAGATGCGGATGCAAAACTTCGCAAGAGCCACGATAACCCCGTTGTTAAAGAAGTTTACGAAACCTTCTTGGGTGAACCCGGCAGCAAAGTTGCGCACCACGTATTGCACACTTCCTACTCTTCCAAAAAGTAATTCTTACTTTTCATAGGTAGAAAAACTAAAATTTACCCCGCGCCTATCTGGGCGCGGGGTAATTGTTTTTTTGCGCTTAAAATTACGGCAAAGCCTTTTTTCGTTGATAAAAATGCTTAAAATGGGCATAATTTTCATAAAAAGTAGGCAAAAACAGTAGTATTTTTTTTCGTTTTATGCTAAAATAAACGGGAAAATGAGACGTTCGGACGGCTGCGGTAAAATTTATTTTTAACGAGGAAAGTCCGAGCTTCATAGGGCAAGAGTGTTTGCTAACGGCAAATGGGGGCGACCCTAAGGATAGTGCAACAGAAATAAACCGCAAACTTTGTTTGTAAGGATGGAAAGGCGAGGTAAGAGCTCACCGACCCTTTGGTGACAAAGGGTGCCCTGTAAACCCCACTCGAAGCAAGACGGGGAAACGAGAACCGACTGCCCGTCGGCGTTTCCGTTTTAGTTCGCTTGAGCCGTGCGGCAACGTACGGTCTAGATAGATAGTCGTCCAAGACAGAACTCGGCTTATAGAACGTCTCTTTTTCTTCGTAAATTTTGCCGTACGGGGTGCTTCGTACGGCTTTTTATGTGCAATTTTTCATTTTTCCCCCTTGTTTTTTTTGCAAAGGTATGGTATAATTTATTTTGGAGAAGAATACCTATGGATTTATTTGATTTTATGCACAAATCGGAATCCGCCACCCCTTTGGCGGAACGCATGCGCCCCACCACCTTAAAGGAATTCGTTGGGCAATCGCATTTAATTTCGCCTACCTCTATGCTTTCCCGCGCCATTATGATGGATCGGCTGGGAAGTTGCATTTTTTGGGGCCCCCCGGGGTGCGGAAAAACCACCCTTGCAAACGTAATTGCAAATAGCACGCAGGGGAATTTCGCCAAGCTAAACGCGGTATCTTCGGGCGTTGCGGACGTGAAAAAAGTGGTGGAAGAAGCGGAAAACAACCTAAAAATGTTCGGCAAAAAAACCTATTTGCTGTTAGACGAATGCCACCGCTTTAACAAAGCGCAATCCGATTCCTTACTTCCCGCGGTAGAAAAGGGAACCATCATTTTCATCGGATCTACTACCGAAAACCCGTACGCTTCTATGACGGGCGCAATCGTCAGCCGTTGCCGTGTGTTCCGTTTTGAACGCTTAACGGGGCAGGAAATCAAAGGCGCGCTACAAAAAGCCTTAAAGGACGAAAAGAAGGGGCTTGGCAACTATACCGTGGAAATGGAAGAAGCCGCCCTAAATCATATCGTATTTACCGCAGGCGGTGATTTGCGCTCCGCTTACGGCGCGTTGGAAATGGCGGTGTTAACCACCCCTCCCGATCAGGACGGGGTAATCCGTGTAACCTTGCGCGATGCGGAAGAATCTTCGCAAAAAAAAGCGCTTTCGGTGGATGAAACGCTGTATTACGACGTGCTTTCCGCCTTTTGTAAAAGCCTTCGCGGTAGCGATAGCAACGCCGCTTTATATTACGCGCAACGTCTAATTGAAGGGGGATACGACCCCTTGCTGGTTGCAAGAAGGCTGTTAGTTCATTCGGCAGAGGACGTTGGTATGGCGGACCCCCAAGCCTTGGTTGTTGCCCAAAGCGCGTACGCCGCCTTTGAAAAATTAGGGCTTCCCGAAGGAATGATTCCCTTATCTTCGGCAATTATTTACGTGTGTGAAGCGCCCAAATCCAACGCGGTAGTTAACGCAATGTACGCCGCAAAGGAGGACGCGCAAAACACGCGGGACGACGCGATCCCCATGTATTTAAGGGACGTATCCTATAAAAGTAAAGAAGAAAAACAGCAAAAGGAAAACTATAAGTATCCCCATAACTACGGCGGATACGTTCGCCAACAATATTTGCCCGACTCGCTAAAAGATCGGCAGTATTATCAGCCCACGGATAACGGCTTTGAAGCGGAAATAAAAGCCTTCCGCAAGGAAAAGGAGGCGTTCATCCGTAGTAAGGAGGAACAATGATTACCTTGCAGGACGTAAAAAAGGATAGGGAAGTAAAAGCCATTATGGATATTTCCGCCAAGCAAATTGAAGCGCTTGGCTTTACCGAGCATTCCGAACGGCATTGCCGTATCGTAAGTAAAACCGCAGGGGAAATTATGCGCCAAATCGGTGGAACCGAGTACGAAATTACCCTTTCGGAAATTGCAGGCTACTTGCACGATTTAGGAAACGCGGTAAATCGCGTAGACCACGCGCAATCGGGCGCGCTTCTTGCTTACGGCATTTTAACCCGTATGGGGCTGGGCTACGAATCCGCCGCGGAAATTATGATGGCTATCGGCAATCACGATGAAAAACACGGCACCCCCGTAAGCCGCATTTCTTCCGCGCTTATTTTGGCGGATAAAGCGGACGTGCATAAAAGCCGCGTTCGCCAAGCGGTGCGCTCTATCCCGCCCAAGGATGCGAATATTCACGATAGGGTGAATTTAGCCGCGGAAAGCAGTTTTGTAAGCGTTACCGAAGGATTTATTACCCTAAATATCACCATTAACACCGAAATTTGCTCGGTAATGGATTATTTTGAAATCTATTTTGGAAGAATGCAAATGTGCCGCCGCGCCGCCGAATTTTTGGATAGGGAATTTTCCTTGGTTATCAACGGCGTGCATTTGGTATAAGGTGTTTGCAAAAAGAAAAAACTCCGTCGCAAAGCGCAACGGAGCAATTTGGTGCCGCAAGGAGCGTAGCGACGGATTAGCGAGAGCCGATTTTATATCGGCGAAGCGTCAGGTGGGACTCGCAAGGAGCGAAGCGACGGATTAGCGAAGGCTTTCGCCGAAGCGTCACGTTATTTCGGTATCCTAAACATTTTGCACGTAAAGCAAGTCTTTAAAAAGAAAAAGGATGGTTTTTTGCAAAAGGCAAAAAAAACAAGCCTTTTGAAAAATCAAAAGACTTGCTAACTGGTGCCGAAGGTGGGACTCGCAAGGAGCAAAGCGACGGATTAGCGAAGGCTTTCGCCGTAGCGTCACGTTATTTCGGTATCCTAAACATTTTGCACGAATGGCGCCGTTGCGCAAAAAAAGAGATTTTCGCATCCCTTTGTGAAAAGGGAAAAGAAAAACTCCGTTGCAAAGCGCAACGGAGCAAGTTGGTGCCGAAGGTGGGACTCGAACCCACACGGTATCGCTACC
>JAZUCI010000069.1:0-9586 GCA_045639045.1 Christensenellaceae bacterium | reverse complement strand
GCAAAAGTTCTTTCATTGCGGCAACTAGGGGATCCCAGCAAGCGGCTTTATAGTAAAACGCATTCGTACCGGGGTCGTTCATGCCAAAGGCTACGATTAGCAAATCGGGGTGGTAGGGGATTACGAAATCGCGAAGCAAGGAAATATTCTTTCCGCTTTCAAACGTGCCGTGTCCGCCAAGCGCATCCCAAGCGCCCGTTCCGCCGTAGCCCGAAGATTGCAAGGTGATATCGCTTTTGGGATACATTGCCGAAAGCCCGTCGGTTAGCAAAAAGGACCAGCGGTCTTGGAAGGGCGCAACGTTGCTGTTTTCGGAGGAGCTTGCCCCTTGCGTAATGCTATCCCCAAGGGTAACGATGCGCAAATCCTCACCGTTATTTAGTTTTTGCATAGTTTTAGGCAGCAAATTGCTCTTATTTTGGGGAACTGCAAGGTCGGTAGTTTGTCCGTGCATATAAGTAACCTTAATTTGGTTTACGGGGAACAGCGCGTCCATATGCGTACCTACGCCGTTATTGATATAGCTTCCCGCATCATACGCCGCGCGTGACATTACGGGGATGGAAGTGGTTTCGGGCAGATACAGTTTGCCGTTTTGCAAGGAATAATCTTTGCCTTCTTCAAACACCTTGCTATTATCCGCCATGCGCACTTCTAAAATCTGCGAAATGGGATGTAACAAAGCAATGGTTTGCGCTTTCGTGCCGTCCGCATTGCCTACGGGCCAAACGCCTTCTTCGTAAGCAATTTCGCCCTCCCAAACGGGGGAAAGTAATTCGTATAAATCGTAATCGCTTTTCTTTACGCCTTGCCAGTTTGCGGTGCTTAAATAGGAAAAGTCGTCCGCCATTAAAAGTCCGTTAAAAGAAGAAGCGTTGACGGCGCGGAAATCGTCGATTAGCGCGGAAGATTCTACACCGTTTAATTTTACGGCAAATTTGGGGTTTGCGCCGTTAACCGTTTGCAAACCTAAAAATTCACCGTTTAGGGAAAGTTCTAAATTTTTATTGCGGTAATAGGCGGTAAGGGTAAAGGTTTCGCCGAAAGCGATATCCGAAGTAAATTCGCCCACTTTTCCTTCGGTGGGATTCACGGTAATTACGTTGTCGCCTACGCATACGTCCACCGATCCCGTAAGCACTTTCATACGTAAGGAAAGGGCAACGTTCTTATCTACCAAATCCTTTTTTGCCGTAAGGCAAACTTCGGAAGATCGGGGCAGTAACAGTTCCCCCGCGGGGGTGATGGAAGGGGGAGTGTTATCCCGCCAAACGCCGCTGCTTAATTCGTTAAAATCTTCGTTAAAGGATAAGCCTTTGCCCGTTAAAGAAAGGGAATCTACCGTAAACACGTAGTCGGGTTGGGTGCCGAAGCCAATGCGCGTGGCGCCTAAATCCGCGGCGTATTCGGTAATCGTATTGTAGCCTAAAATATAATCGCCTGCAACCCCCGGGTCGGTGTAGGGCGATCCGCTGGAAACGGCGTTCCCACCAAGGTAATTGATTTTTGCGGAAAGCGCGGTATACTCTATATCCGCCGCTTTTTTCATAGCGAAGGAAAGGTTCTTATTCACGTTGTCGTAGGTTATCCGTACGTCCACTGTGTCCCCTTCTGTAAAATCACAGCCCGTGAACACGGTGTATCTCGCGGTTACGCGCTTATCCTCTTTCGTGATAGAGATTCCCGATTTGGAGCCTAACGGGGATATGCGCAAATAATATTCCAAGTTTTCCCCCAAATATAATTCGGTTGCGCCCGTGGTTACGGTTAAACGCGTATTTAAGGTAAAGCCCGTATTCGTGAACGTTTGCGCGGTGGAAATAATTCCTTCCCCCGTAAGCGAACGCAAAACGCCGCTTTCCGCTGCAAAAGGCACGTCCGTAAGGGTGGTGCTTGCCTTTGCCTTTTAGGAAAGGGTAAAGGGTGCAATCGCCAAACAAAGCGCGCAAACGGCGGATAATATCCAAAGTAAATAAGTGTTCGTTTTTTTCATAATAACCTCACGTGGAAAAATAGTAAAATGTAATTAATAAAAGTATATCATACGCGCGCGTGTAAAACAATATCAAAGATAAAAATTTTATATGAAATTTTCCATTTTACACGAAAAATTCTAACTTTTTTCTATAAAATGAGCGAAAAAAGAAAGAAAAAACGCACCTTGCTCGGCGCGTTTTTGAAAAATATCGTTTAGTGGGAATCTACCACGGGGGCGCAGGTCAAATTCACCCCAAGTTTACGGAACATTTTTTCATCTCCGTGGGTTAAAAGAACGGTGGTATGTACCTCGCATCCTTTTAGCTGGGGTAGCATTTCCATAGCCTTTTTCGCGTAAGGATTGGTTGCCGCAGAAACCGAAAGGGCAATCAGCATTTCATCTACGTGCAAGTTGGGGTTTTTACTGCCAAGGTAGGAAACCTTTAATTTTTGAATGGGTTCAATTGCTTCGGGGCTGATAATTTTCATTTCGTCGGGGATACCCGCTAACACTTTCAGCGCGTTCAAAATCATGGAGCTGGAACAGCCGAACAAAGTTCCCGTTTTGCCGTAACACATCGTGCCGTCGGGCAGGGCAATTGCCGCGCAATGGCATTTTTTCTTCTTCGCCATTTCTTCGGCAAATACCGCAGAAGCGCGCTCGCTCACGCTAATTTGGTTTGCTTCCATTAAAAGGCGAATTTTATCCGATTCGGTGCTTTCCTTATTGCCGCGGCGTTCGGTCATAAGCGCCTTGTAGTATCTGCGGATCACTTCTTGGCGGGAAGCCTCTCTAACCACTTCGTCGTCCGAAATGGCGTAGCCCGCCATATTTACGCCCATATCCGTGGGGGATTTATAGGGCGAAGTTTCCATAATTTGCCCAAAAATTGCGTTAAGTACGGGGAAAATTTCCACGTCGCGGTTATAGTTTACCGCAGGCTCGCCGTAGGCGGCTAAATGCCACGGGTCAATCATATTTACGTCGGATAAATCCGCCGTTGCCGCTTCGTACGCAACGTTTACGGGGTGGTTTAAGGGTAAGTTCCAAACGGGGAAGGTTTCGTATTTTGCATAGCCAACCTTTTGTCCGCGCAAATGTTCGTGATACATTTGGCTTAAGCAGGTTGCCATTTTTCCGCTGCCGGGCCCCGGCGCGGTTACGATAACCAAATCCCTGGAAGTTTCCACGTATTGGTTTTTACCAAACCCTTCGCTGCTTACGATGTGCTTTACGTCGTGGGGATAACCTTTGATGTGGTAATGGCGGTATACTTTAATCCCTAATTTTTCCAACCGCTTTTGAAAGCCTTTGGCTTGCAAATTGGATTCGTTAAATTGGGTTAAAACGATGCTTCCCACGTATAATCCGTACGAACGGAATACGTCAATCAATCGCAAAACGTCTTGGTCGTAGGTAATGCCAAGGTCGGCGCGCACCTTGTTTTGTTCAATATCAGCGCTGCTGATGGCAATTACGATTTCCGCAACGTCTTTCAGTTTGCAAAGCATTTTAATTTTGCTATCGGGCGCAAACCCGGGAAGAACGCGTGCCGCGTGGTAATCGTCAAACAGTTTTCCGCCGAATTCAATATACAGTTTGCCCCCGAAATCCGCAATGCGCTTTAAAATCTTTTCGGATTGCAACTCTAAATATTTTTCACCGTCAAAACCTAATTTTTTCATATTCGTTTAACCTTCAAAAGTTATATCTTATTTATTATAACACGCTTTTAACGTTCTTGCAAGTTAAAAAGGGGAAAAGGGGCGAAATTTGAAGAAAATATTTTTTGAAAGCGCGCGCCCACCCCTTAAAAAACTTGCGCGCGTGCGAAAAATATTGTATAATATAATAACTCTTATAATGGAAAAGTTTCGTCTGCCCGCCTACTCATATTGCGGGCGTATAAGGAGAAAGGAAAAATGTTAAGAAAGTTGGCGCGGAGTGTTCGGGATGTAAAAAGACCTGCAATATTAACTCCGATACTCATCGTGGGGGAAGTAGTCATGGAAATCATGATGCCCCTAACCATCGTTCGTTTGGTTGGCTATATTCGCGCCGCCGAAGGAACGGGCTCTATGAAATACGTAATCATTTGCGGCGTACAACTACTGTGTATGGCGCTAATTTCCTTACTGTTCGGCGCGCTTGCGGGGAAAACCGCCGCAAGGGCTTCTACGGGCTTTGCAAAGAATTTACGGCACGATTTATTCCTATCCGTGCAAAATTTCTCCTTTTCCAACATTGATAAATTCTCCACGTCCAGTCTAATCACGCGTATGACTACGGACGTAAACAACGTACAAATGTCCTTTATGATGATTATTCGTACGGCGGTACGCGCGCCCTTGATGATGATCAGCGCGATTATCGCGGCGTTTTCCCTGCATCCCACCCTTCCGTGGTTGTTCGTCGTGGTCGTACCCCTTTTGGGCTTTGCGCTTGGAATGATTATTAAGGTGGCAATGCCCCTGTTTAACCGCGTATTCAAAAAGTACGACGCCCTAAACGCTTCCATCCAAGAAAACGTAAAGGGTATGCGCGTAGTAAAAGCGTACGTGCGTGAAGATCACGAATGTGAAAAATTCGGCGTTGCGGCAGAAGAAGTAAAGCGCGAATTTACCCGCGCGGAAAAGGTAGTTGCGCTCAATATGCCCGTAATGAACTTTTTCATGCACATAAATATGTTGGTTATCGCCTTTTTTGGCGCAAAGCTAATCATCAACGGCAATTCCTCGGTAGCGGGGAGTATCAACGTGGAAACCCTTTCTTCGTTATTAACGTACTCCATGCAAGTGTTAATGAGCCTTATGATGTGCTCTATGATCTTCGTACAAATCGCAATCAGCGTGGAATCCGCCCGCCGTATCGTGGAAGTATTAGATGAAAAGGCGGAAATCGTCAGCCCCGATAACGCGGCTACCGAAATTGCGGACGGCAGTTTTGCCTTTGAAAACGTTTCCTTCAAATATCAAAAGGGCGCGGAAAAATACGTGTTATCGGATATCAATTTATCCGTTCCTTCGGGTAGCACCGTGGGAATTATGGGGGTTACGGGCTCGGCAAAAAGTTCGCTGGTAAGCCTTTTACCCCGTTTGTACGATGCCACCGAAGGCGCGGTATGCGTTGGCGGTAAAAACGTAAAGGAATACGATATCGTTGCCTTGCGTGATGCCATTTCGGTAGTGCTCCAAAAGAACCTTCTGTTCTCTGGCACCATTGCGGAAAACCTTCGCTGGGGGAACCCCAACGCTACGGACGAAGAATTGGTTGAAGCTTGCAAAATCGCGCAAGCGGATGAATTTATCCGTTCCTTCCCCGATGGATACCAAAGCCATATCGAACAAGGCGGCAGTAACGTTTCGGGTGGGCAAAAGCAACGCCTTTGCATTGCGCGCGCCATCTTGAAAAAACCCAAAATTTTGATTTTTGACGATTCTACTTCCGCAGTAGATACCAAAACGGATGCTCTTATCCGTAAGGGCTTAAAAGAACAAATCCCCAACACCACCAAAATTATCATCGCGCAACGCGTAGCTTCGGTTATGGATGCGGACGTAATTTTGATTATGGAAGGGGGCAAAATCGCGGCGCAAGGCACGCATGGGGAACTGATGCAAAACTTTACCCCGTACCGTGAAATGTACCAAGCGCAAAACCGCGTAAACGAAGAAGGGGGTGAAGCGTAATGGCAGGTCCCGGTGGAATGAGAAGGGGGCCCGCAGGCGCGAAAATGCGCGCGCCCAAAGGCACTACCAAACGTTTAATAGGTATGTTATTCAGGGAAAACAAATGGTACTTGATTGCCGTTGTTACCTGCTTAATTATTTGCTCCATTTGCGGTTCGATCGGCGGGATTTTTATGAAAAACCTGTACGATGCGATTGAACTTGCGCTAGTGGATAAAGCCGCGGGCTGGAACAAGGTTCTTACCCTAATCGGCATTATGATCGGGGTGTATGCAACCAATATTCTTTGCGCGTTTATTCACACCCGCTTAAACGCCGTGGTTACGTATAAATTCTTAACCAAATTGCGTAACAAAATGTTCCAAAGAATGCAAAAACTTCCCGTTCGCTATTTCGATTCGCACACCCACGGGGAAGTGATGAGCCATTATACCAACGATATCGACGTGCTTGCGCAGTTGGTTTCGCAAAGTATTCCGCACCTGTTCCAATCGGTTATTACCATTACCATCGTATTCAGCACTATGGTGTTTTACAGTTTGTGGCTTACGTTGGTGGTTTTGATCGGCGTGTTTACCATGCTTATCGTAACCAAAAAAATCGGGGGCAGAAGCGCCACTTTCTTCCTTTCCCAGCAACGTTCGGTTGCGGCGGTAGAAGGCTTTGTGGAAGAAGCCATGTCCGGGCAAAAGGTGATTAAGGTGTTTAACCACGAAGACGCCGCAATTAAGGATTTTGACCGCGTAAACGAAGAATGGCAAGGAAACGCGTATAAAGCAAATAAATTTGCGAATATGCTTATGCCCATCTTAAACAATATCGGTAACTCCCTATACGTACTCGTTGCCTTTATCGGCGGTACGCTTTTGGTGCTTACCAACGGTAAAATGGCAAACCTATCCTTAGAAGCGTTGTTTGATAGCGGTTTTACCACCGCAATGAACGTCCTTTCCATTTCGGTTTGTATTTCCTTTTTGAATATGACCAAGCACTTTGCAAACCAAGTCAGCCAAGTGTCTAACCAAATTAACGCAGTGGTTATGGCGCAAGCGGGCGCGGCGCGCGTGTTCCAAATGATAGACGAAGTGGAAGAAACGGACGAAGGCTACGTAACTTTAGTCAATGCAAAGTGCGATGAAAACGGCAACTTAACCGAAACCGAGGAACGCACGGGCATTTGGGCTTGGAAGCATCCCCATAAAGCGGAAGGTACCGTTACCTACACCCGTTTAGCGGGGGATATCGTGTTAGATCACGTGGATTTTGGCTACGTTCCCGAAAAAATCGTACTGCACGACGTAACGTTATATGCGAAACCCGGTCAAAAGGTCGCTTTCGTTGGTGCAACGGGCGCGGGTAAAACCACCATTACCAACCTAATCAACCGCTTTTACGATATTGCGGATGGAAAGGTTCGGTACGACGGCATCAATATCAACAAAATTAAAAAAGCGGATTTGCGCCGTTCCTTGGGCATCGTCTTGCAAGATACCAACCTATTTACGGGTACGGTTATGGAAAACATCCGTTACGGCAGATTAGACGCCACGGATGAAGAAGTTTACGCAGCCGCACGCCTTGCCAACGCGGATGATTTCATCCGCCGCTTACCCAACGGCTATCAAACTATGTTGACTGCGGACGGGGCAAATCTTTCGCAAGGGCAACGCCAATTACTTTCCATCGCGCGCGCCGCGGTAGCGGATGCACCCGTTATGATTTTGGATGAAGCAACTTCTTCCATCGATACCCGCACCGAAGCGCTTGTGCAAAAGGGCACCGACAGGTTAATGCAGGGTAGAACGGTATTCGTTATTGCCCACCGCCTTTCCACCGTACAAAATTCGGACGTAATCATGGTGTTAGACCACGGTAGAATTATCGAACGCGGCAGCCACCAAGAACTGATTGCCCAAAAGGGGAAGTATTATCAGTTGTATACGGGCGCCTTCGAACTAGAATAAAACACGCTATAAGCGTCGCGCTACTGCGTTTCTGCTATTCCGTTAAACCTTGGCAACCAACAAGGTTAGCCAAGCCTTAACGGCTACGCGAGCCTTGTATCGCTTGCTTCTACCGCGTTTTGTGATGTTGGGAAAATCCGCGTTTGCCTTGTCTTGCTTGTTTCTCCGCTTTCTTTGTGTAGTAAGGTAACCATACTCGGACTTCCTCGTCTTGCTCGTTTCTACGCTTTCGTTTGCGTTTTTTTCGAGCCTTGCATAACTTGCTTCTACCGCGTTTTATTTCTTATAAAGAAACAGAAAAAAGCCTTTCCATATCGGAAAGGCTTTTTGTGTGTCATTCTTCGCCTACCCGCTTTGACGGGCTTAGCGGAGAATCTAAAAAAGCCCGCCGATTATGGCGGGCTTTTCATTATATATGGGTTTATTTCAAGAAACCGCTTACGATTACCTCTTCGGCTTCTTTTTCGGTTAAGCCAAGCGTCATTAACTTGGTAAGCTGTTCGCCCGCAATTTTACCGATTGCCGCTTCGTGTACCAGTTCCGCGTCCACGTTAGCGGCGGTCAGTTCGGGGATAGCGGAAACCACGGCGTTATCCATTAAAATCGCGTCGCATTCGGTATGCCCGTGGCAGGGGGCGTTTCCGTTCATGCGGGATAAGAATTTTTGGCGGCTGTTTTCCTTGGCAACCGAACGGGAAACGATATCCGCAGAAGCGCCTTCGCCGTTCAAATCCACCGTAAAATCCGTTTCGGCAAACTGATTGCCGTGCGTCATAATGTTTTCGCGCACAAGTAAGGTTGCGCCTTTTGCGGCGGTAGCTCTCGTAACGCGTACGGTGGAAGCAATCCCTTTAATTTGGGTGGTTTGCATTTCCATATGCGCGCCTTCATCCAAGGTGATTTCGGTGGTGGGGTTCATTACGTTGTTGCTTTCCCCCGTTCCTTCGCCGTAGTGCTTTTCTACGTACAAAATTTTGGCGTTTTTACCCACGTGGAAAGCGTGGATGCCGTCGTGACGGCTAACTTCGGTACCGCAGTTGTGAATCCCACACCCCGCAACGATAACCACGTCCGCGTTTTCTCCAATGTAAAAATCGTTATAAACGCTTTCGGAAATGCCGCTTTTGGAAAGAATCACGGGGATATGCACGCTTTCGTTTTTGGTGTTCGGCTTAATAATGATATCAATGCCCGGCTTATCCGTTTTTTGCACGATTTCCACGTTTGCGGAAGAATTTCTTGCTTCCGCTTGTCCGTTTACGCGGATATTGTACGCGCCTTCGGGGGTTTTATGAAGGCCTGCAATTTCTTTTAAAATGTTCAGTTCAATTTTATCCATTTCTTTGCGCCCCCCTTTAGTTCATTTTTTCGGTTAGGGTGGGGCAGGAACTGCTTTTTAGCAGGTGGGGAAGCATTTCTTCGTTCGTGCCTACGCCCGTCAGTTTTCCTTCCGCAATCACCACGATTTTATCCGCAATGGAAAGAATGCGTTCTTGGTGCGAAATAATTAAAATATGTCCTTGAATTTCACGGCTCATGCGTTCAAACACCGTGATAAGGCTTTGGAAACTCCACAGGTCAATGCCCGCTTCGGGTTCATCGAATACCGAAAGTTTTACTCCGCGCGCCAAAACGGTGGCAATTTCAATACGTTTCAGTTCGCCCCCCGATAAGCTTGCGTTTACTTCGCGCGAAACGTAATCGCGTGCGCAAAGCCCTACTTCGGAAAGATACTTGCACGCATCCGCCGTGGTTAAGGGTTTGCCTTTGGCAAGCGAAATTAAATCGTGCACGGTTACCCCCTTAAAGCGAACGGGTTGTTGCAAAGCAAAGCCAATGCCCGCCTTTGCGCGTTCGGTAACGTTTAAGCCCGTAATATCCACTCCGTCTAATAAAATTTGGCCCGAAGTGGGCGTAATAATCCCCGCAATAATTTTTGCCAAGGTGGATTTACC
>JAZUCI010000068.1:0-3324 GCA_045639045.1 Christensenellaceae bacterium | reverse complement strand
TATAAAGGCGGCTAAAATGAGCGGTAGGGGTTTAGGGCATACGGGGGGAACGGTGGATAAACTGGAAGCCTTTTCGGGGGTAAAAACCGAAATGGGGCAGGAGGAATTCATCACCGCCGTAAACAAAGCGGGCGCGTGCGTTATCGGGCAAAGCGGGGATTTTGCCCCTGCGGATAAACTGCTTTACGCGCTTAGGGACGTAACCGCCACGGTGGATAGCATCCCCCTAATTACCGCAAGCATTATGGGTAAAAAACTTGCCGCGGACGACGATTGCATCGTGTTAGACGTAAAAGTGGGTAGCGGCGCGTTTATGAAGGATATGGAAAGCGCGCGTGCCTTAGCGCAAAGTATGGTGCGCGTGGGGAAAGCCGCGGGCAAAAAAATTCGCGCCCTAATTACGGATATGGATCAGCCTTTGGGCTATGCCGTGGGGAACGCTTTAGAAGTGGCGGAAGCCATTCAAACCCTAAAGGGGAAGGGCCCGAAGGACGTAACCGAACTTTCGGTAGCCCTAGCCGCGCATATCCTTTGCTTGGCGGGTTTGGGGGACTACGTTACTTGTGAAACAAAGGCAAGGGAAGCAATCACTAGCGGCATCGCGCTTAAAACCCTTGCGGATATGATAGAAGCGCAAGGGGGAAACTCCGCGGACGTATTCGCGGAAAACCTTCCCAAAGCAAAATTTCAAAAAACCGTGGTGGCGAATACTAGCGGTTTCGTTACCAAAATCAACGCGGAAGAAATCGGTCTGTCCTCCGGGCTTTTGGGCGCGGGTAGGCAGAAAAAGGAGGACGTGATTTCCCCCGCCGCAGGCATATTCCTACATAAAAAGGTGGGGGATTGGGTTGCCAAGGGGGAAGCGCTTGCCACCCTTTACGCGGATGAAGAACATCGCGTTTCCCAAGTAAAAAACCGTGTTTTACGGGCGTTTTTCCTTGGCGAAAGCCTTCCTGCCCCCCGTAAATTGATTTGGGATAGGGTAGAATAGCGAAAGGGCGAAAAAAACCGCGCGAAAAAAGATAAAAACTGTTGCAATTTTTACCGAATTGTTTTACAATATACGGGAAGAAAAAAGGAGATACTGTTTATGCAAAGAACTTATATTAACGAAGTTACCGCAGGAAAGCAAAACAAAATTGCGGGCTTTGTGGAAAATATCCGAAATAAACGTACCATGGCGTTTTTGGTTATCCGCGATATCACGGGCAAGTTGCAAGTAACGGTGGAAAAGGAAAAGTACCCCGAAGTTGCCGCTATCGTTGACCAATTAACCTTGCAATCGGTGGTTACCGTTACGGGGGAAGTGGTAGAAAACGAATACGTAAAGATGGGCGGTAAAGAACTGCTTGCCGAAAAAATGGAAATTCAATCGGTAGCGGAAGCCCTTCCCATCGGCCCCGAATCCGCGCCCGACCTTAGAATGGACTACCGCTGGATTGACCTTCGCGCGGAAAAGAACCAACTGTTATTCCAAGTGCAAACCGCCTTCGTTGCGGCAATGCGCGAATTCTTGGTAAATAAAAACTTTATTGAAATCCACTCGCCCAAAATTTGTGGCGCGGCAAGTGAAAGCGGCGCGGACGTGTTCGGTTTGGATTACTTTGACCGCAAGGCGTTTTTGGTGCAAAGCCCCCAATTCTATAAGCAAATGGCTATGACTTCGGGCTTTGACCGTATTTTTGAAGTGGGCCCCGTGTTCCGCGCGGAAAAATCGCACACCAACAAGCACACCACCGAATTTACGGGCTTTGACCTTGAATTTTCTTACATCGACGATATGTACGACGTAATGAAGATGGAAGAAGAACTGCTAACCTACGCTTTGGCAAAAGTAAAGGATCAGTACGGCGAAAAAATTAAGGAAACGTTCGGTTTAGAAGTGATCGTTCCCACTACGCCCTTCCCCGTAATTAAACTTGCGGATTTGTATAAGGAATTAGAAGCGCGTTACGGCTTTACCGTTCCCGAAGAAGAAAAGGGGGATTTAACCACCGAAGCAGAACGCCTTTGCAAACAGTTTGCAATGGAAGTGTACGGCCACGAATTCTTGTTCATCACGGACTACGCTGCCGAAAAACGCGCGTTCTACCATATGCGTAACGCCGAAGGCGTTCCCCAAGGGTACGACCTGATTTGGCGCGGTTGCGAAATTACCACGGGCGCACAACGTGAACACCGCTACGAAGTGTTAAAGGCGCAAGCCGAAGAAAAAGGCTTAAAGAAGGACGTAGAATTCTACTTGGAATTCTTCCGTTACGGCGCGCCTGCGCACGGTGGGTTCGGTCTTGGCGTAGACCGTTTAACCATGCTTCTTTTGGGCTTAACCATTAAGGAAGCAATGTTTATCTTCCGCGGTCCCGACCGCGTAACGCCCTAAAAGGCAAAAAAAATTACGGCGCGCGTTAGTGCGCCGTTTTTTATAGGAGAACGGATATGAAATTGGGAACCTGTATTTTTTCCTTGCCTAAACTTTTAGGTAGGGAACGCGCGTACGAGTTGATTAAGATGGCGGGCTTTGATTCGGTAGACCACACCGCCCCTATGACCGCATATCAGCCGTTTAGCGGCTTGTTTGCCCTTCCCGAAAAGGATTTTGCTCGGGAGTTTGTTTCGGATGCAGAAGCGCTAAATAAGGCGGGCTTAACGTGTAGCCAAGTGCACGTGCCTTTCCCCACTTATCCCGAGCCTAAGCAAGGTATAAACCAAGCGGAAGAATTTGCGTTTATGAAATCCGCAATCAAAAAAAGCTTTCGCGCGGCAAAGGAAGTGGGCGCGCCCTATTGCGTGCTGCACCCCATAATGCGCTGCGGTTGGGGGGTGGACGATAACCCCGAACTAACCTTCCGCATGAACGTGGAACTGTACGTGGAACTGTTAGACGAAGCCAAAAAGCAAGGGGTGAAAATCGCGCTGGAAAATATGCCTTGCCCGTGGATTCCCACCGCGCGCCCCGAAAGTTTGATTGCTTTCATTGACGAAATGGGGGACGAGGATTTCGTTGCGTGCCTAGATACGGGGCACGCGAATATTACGAAAATCCCCGTGGATGCCTTCGTTCGCGCCTTGGGTAGCCGATTAAAGGTTTTACACGTTCACGATAACGACGGGGTTAGCGATCAGCACGCCCTGCCTTTTACGGGCATTACGGATTGGCAAGCGTTTGCCACCGCCCTAAAGGAAATTAACTACCAAGGCGCGCTTTCGCTGGAAGCCTTGTTTGACGAAAAAGAACTGTTGGCGAACCCCTTGGAATATTTGCGAAAAGTAAAAGAAAGAGCGCAAAAAATTAAGGATTTGATTTAATATAAATCAACCGCCCCG
>JAZUCI010000067.1:0-2275 GCA_045639045.1 Christensenellaceae bacterium | reverse complement strand
ATGGAAGCAGGCGTATCCTATTCCGAAAAAACCGCGCGCGAACTTCTTACGGGCGTTTCGGTAATCACGCACTTTAATCAGGATAAAACAGATAGAAACCGCACCAGCCCCTTTGCGTTTACGGGGAATAAGTTTGAATTCCGTATGCCCGGCAGTATGCAATCCATTGCAAGCCCCAATTTGGTGTTAAATACCGCCGTTGCCAAAGTTCTTTCGGATTTCTACGGCGAACTAGTGAATAAAACCCATTTAGAATCCGCCGTACGCGCTTTGATTTGCGAAACTTACAAAAAACACAAGCGTATCGTATATAACGGCAACAACTATTCGGCGGAATGGAGGGAGGAAGCGCACCGTAGGGGCTTATCGGATAACGCCACCACGGTAGATGCGGTAAAACGCTATTTGGACGATAAAAATATCGCGCTTTTCCAAAAATTCGGCGTACTTTCCCCCGCAGAAATGCACTCCCGTTACGAAATTATGCTAAGCTCCTACGCGAAGCAAATCGTAATTGAAGGGGAAACCATGCTAACCATGTTAAGAAAGAACGTGTTATCGGGCGTTATGCGCTATAAGGGCGACCTTGCCAAGTGGACGGGGGATATTGCTTCCGTTTCGGATGCGGACGTGCAAGCGGAAAAGGAATTGCTTCTTTCCTTGGGCAAATTAACCGCCCAAATGCTTGCGGGCGAACGCGAATTAAAGGATGCCATCCAAAGCGTTAAATCCGCCCAAACCGCCCTTGCCCGCGCCGAAGCGTGCAAGGTAAAAGTCCTTCCCGCGATGCACCGTTTAAGAAACGCGGTGGACGGCGCCGAACTTATCACGGGCAAAGAATATTGGACGATGCCCGACTATAACGATTTACTGTATAGCGTGAGATAACCATATGGAAATGAATTTTACAAGCCGCATGTCGGTAGAACAAATTGCCGCCGTGCATAAAAAGAAACTGCATTATCGGGATAGAAAGTACTATCTATCGGGGGAAGTTTCTACCGAAAAATTTTCCTTTACGGTGGGAAGTTTTCATAAGCAGGAAGAACTGCCCCGCTTCGTTTTTTCGGGAACGGTGGGGGAAAAGGATGGGAAAGCCGAATTTTTGGGCAATTTGGTAAAAACCGAACTTACCCAAAAAACGGATAAAATTACCGCCTTTTCGCTATCCGCCGCAATCGGCGCGCTTTCGGGAATTTTGGTGCAGCTTTTAACGGGGAAATGGTATTATTCGGTTGCCGCGCTGTTAGGGGGCGGGCTTCTTGGCATTTTTTCGCATTTCCGTTCCACCAAAAAGGAAAGAAAGTCCTTCGCCATCTTTTTTACCGAATATATGAAAAAGATTTTCCGCGCTACGCCCAAGGAATAACCCCTTTAAGAAGGGTGCGAAAAAATCCTTTTCCACTTTTTTTCCGTAATCTATTGCAAGGATTGGGAAATTGTGGTATACTATAAAAAATAAGGCTACGGAAGGGCGCGCGTTTGCGTTGTTTGCGTCCCCGTAACCGAATAAAAAAATATAAAGGAAGGTGCTTTTCTTATGGGAAAAGAAAAAAATGATTTCGTAAAATTTTGCTCGTTTTGGGCGCTGATTATCGCGGCGTTGATTATCTTCATTAACAACGTATTGCCTAGAATCGGCATTACCATTACGGGGAAAGTAATTGGCATTTTGGGCTTGGTTAGCAATATCGCCCTTTTACTTGGCATCGCGTTCGGCGCGTACGCTTACGCGGATAACAAGGGTAGGGGTTGGCGCATTACCTTCTGGATTGCAACCATTTTATTCTTGGCTTCCACCGTGTTCGGCGTTATCTAAGCGTAAAGAAAAATAAAAGGCAAACACAAAGGTGTTTGCCTTTTTTTATGCCAAATTACGTTTTTTCCTTGTAAAAACCGAAAAAGTATGGTAAAATGATAAAAAAGCTTCTTTCAACAATTGTTGAAAAAGTATATCGCTTGCAAAATTAGGGAAAAAGGAGGCGTAGTTAAGGTTATGGAATACCGCGTTACGCACGATTCAATGGGGGAAGTTCGCGTTCCCCAGGATAAATATTGGGGCGCGCAAACCCAACGCAGTTTGGAAAACTTTGCAATCGGCGCCGAAAAAATGCCCCCGCTTACCCTTCGCGCGTTCGGGCTTTTGAAACTTGCTTGCGCCCAAGCAAACGCAAAGTTAAAACCCCAAAAAATGACTGCGGAAAAACTTGCCGTTTTATCCCAAGCGGCAAACGAAGTCATCCGCGGGGATTTACAAGAACATTTCCCCCTTGCG
>JAZUCI010000066.1:0-3220 GCA_045639045.1 Christensenellaceae bacterium | reverse complement strand
ATCGCGCGCAGGGTGATCCTTGGGAATATTTAACGCTTGGAAGGTGTAATAGTCCGTATCAATTTCGGGCCCTTCGAAAATTTCAAAGCCCATACCCGTAAATACGCCGATAATTTCGTTACGAACTTTAGTTAAGGGGTGTAACGTTCCGCGTTCGGGGCGGGTACCGGGCAAGGTTACGTCCAAAGCTTCAGCTAAAAAGCCTGCTTCCATTTCCTTTTTTTGTAATTCTTCTTCCTTTGCCGCAAACGCGCCTTCCAACTCCTGGCGAAGGTCGTTAATAATTTTACCGACTTCCGCACGGGATTCCTTGGGTACGTCCTTCAATCCCTTTAAAAGCCCCGTTACTTCCCCGGCCTTACCAAGGTAACGGACTTTTAAATCCTGAAATTCGCGCGAAGTTTCGCATGCTTCTAACGCGGATAAAGCGGACTGTTTTAATTCGTTCATTTTTTCCTGCATAATTTTTTCTCCAAAAAATAAAATATCGCCCTATGCATAAACATAGGGCGCAAAAAAGCGCGGTACCACCTATTTTTACCCGCAAGCGGGCCTTAATTTTACGGTTACGGCGTATTCCGATGCGTATTACTGGGCGCTTGACAAAGCGCCGTTCCCCGCACAGCTCCGAAGGGAATACCAACGCAGAACCTTAAGGGTGTTTCAGCCAAGCAACCCTCTCTCTAAAAAAGCCCTTTGCGTTGTCTATCTTCATCACGGCTTTTACAGTTTTACACAGTATACCCCATTTTTGCCTTTTTGTCAACTTTTTTCGTATACAAATACGAGATCCGCTTAAAAATTGAATTTGGAACCCAACCCGTCCGCATCAACGTACGTTTCGGGAACCTTACCCACCAAAATACTTTCGCAAACGAAAATTTGCGTAGGAACGCTTACCTTTATGGAATATCCGGGCAAAATAATATCCACGCTTGCAACCGCTTCCATATAAATTTTATGTAGCGTTTGGTTAATTCCCACCGTTTGGTATTCCGAATAAAAATTACAGCTTACGTTGCCCACGGGAATAATTTTTATGGTTACTTCGGGGCCGAAGCCTGCCAAAATTTTAGAGCCGGTAAAGGCGCCGATGGGAATTTCCACCCCTTGCGTGCCAAGTAATTCCAAATTCCTTTGGGAAAGATACGCCGTATCCCGCGCCAATCGGTTCACCTTTACCGCGTTAGCCGAAAGCATGGCAATTTCCCCCTTATCATCCTTAATTACGTCAATCAAATCCGAATAGGAAATGCCGTTCAACGTTTCGTAAATGGCAAGGTTGACGCTGGTTGTTGTCATTGCCTTAACCCGAGCTTCGGAAACCGCCATAATTACGTGCTTGGCGTTGTTTCTAAACACCGAATAAGCGATTACGATAACCGTTAAAACCAAAAACAGTATAATTTTTAGTTTTACGTGTTTTTTACGCTTCTTTTTTACCTTTTTGCAGCCATTCATACCTTACTATATGAAAAAACAAAAGGGTTTATCAGTTTTTTTTGGTTTTCGCATTAAAAAGAACGGCAAACAAATACCCGAAAACGATGGCGGAGGCAATGCCTGCAGCCCCTGCCGAAACACCGCCCGTAATTGCGTGATACAAATCGATTTTTGCCCCGCGGATTGCCCCTTCGGCAAGCAAATACCCAAACCCCGAAATGGGAACGGTTGCGCCTGCGCCTGCAAAATCCACCAATTTTTCATATAAGCCAAACGCTTGCAATACGGCGCCTGCCAATAAGAAGCTAACTAAAATTCTTGCCGTGGTCATTTTTGTTAAATTGATAAGCAGTTGCGCAATTACGCATATGCCCCCACCAACAACAAACGCCTTAAAAAAGGTAAAAAACACGTTGAGTATTATCTGCATTTTGCTTCCCCCCTGCGGCTATCAATAACGATAAGATGTGAAATGGCGGGTACGGATTCCCCTTGCTGTGAAGTGGTTGTGGAAAGTAGCGCCCCCGTAGCCATAAAAATCATTTTGATGGGATTATTCGTTAATTCGCGGTAAAAATACGAATTTAACGTAATTGCGCTGCAACCTGCCCCGCTACCCCCTTGAAACTCCGTTTCGGCAGGGTGATACACCATTTTTCCGCAATCCAAGTGCCTTGCCGAAATAGAATACCCTTTATCCTTCATCAACGCGTCCATTAAACTGCTTCCGTACGCGCCCAAGTCCCCCGTTACGATATAATCGTAATCTTCGGGTCTGGAATCCGTTTCGCGAAAATGGCGGTATAAGGTATCGGCGGCGGCAGGCGCCATAGCGGCGCCCATATTGTTTACGTCCGTTACGCCAAAATCCACTACTCTACCAAAGGTTGCCATGGTAATTTTGGGGCCGTTCCCTTCCTTAGATAGTACGGTTGCCCCTGCCCCCGTTACCGTCCATTGCGCGCAAGGGGGCCTAGTACAACCTAATTCCAAAGGGAAGCGGTACTGGCGCTCGGCAGAGGCAAAATGGCTACCCGTTGCGCAAACCACCGTATCCATATATCCCCCGTCAATCAAACACGCGCCAAGGCTTAAACTTTCGCTCATGGTAGAACACGCGGAATATAAGCCGATAAACGGCACGTCGAATTCGCGCGCGGCAAAAGATGCGGAAACGATTTGATTGAGTAAATCCCCAGATAAAACCGCGTCAATCCCGTCAAAGCTTCTACCCGAAGACGAAACGGCGTGGTCGATAGCGTAAGAAAGCATTTTCCGTTCAGCTTTTTCAAAGGCCTTTTCCCCAAATTTATCATCCGCCAACCGCTGATGCAAATATGCGCCAAGCGGACCTTCGCTTTCCTTGGGCCCGCCCACCGTATACGTTGCAACGATGCGCGGCGCGCTTTTAAAATATACTGTTCCCCTTCCCATACTTCCCCCTTAAAATAAATACGCCACGTAGTAAATAAGACCGACGATTACCGAAGAAAACACGCCGTAAACGATAATGGGTCCCGCTATAACGAACATTTTTGCAGCAACCCCGTAAACGTACCCTTCGGACTTAAATTCCATAGCGGGCGAAACCACCGAATTGGCAAACCCCGTAATGGGAACGATGGAGCCGCCCCCCGAAAACTTACCGATGCGGTCGTATACGCCAAGCCCGGTTAAAAGGCTACCCAAAAAAATTAAAATTACGGATACCGTTCCTGCAAGCGTATCCCCCGAAAGCCCCGCCCAATAGGATAACATATACCTTAAAAACTGCCCC
>JAZUCI010000065.1:0-46899 GCA_045639045.1 Christensenellaceae bacterium | reverse complement strand
AAAAAGGTTGTATACCCCAAGCAAGGTTTGAATCAGTTCCCCTTCTACGGGTTGCGTAAGGGGGGGCTGTTCGTGTAAAATTTCGTAAGGAACGCCGTACGCGTTCAGTTTATCCACAACTTCTTCGCGTTTGCTTGGCGCGTAGCGGATATCCGCGGTAACGAGAAGGGTTTCCCCTTCGGCGCGTACCACGTTGGGGGAAAAGGAAGAATTGCCCGTTTCATCCGCCGTTTGGCTAACACCCTGTCCGTCCGCGAAAAAGGCGGGGATTACCCCCAAATTCAGCCCCGCATCCGAAAGCAAATTCAGTAAGGGCACACACGCGTTTTTCCCCTCCCACGGGGTAGAACCGTGCGCTTGCACCCCTTCGGCTTGCAACAGATTCCCCACCCGTTTCACACCGTGCTTTTCAAGGAGCGAAAGGGGGAAATCCTCGCTTGCCGTTATTTGCGCGTTAGCGGGTACCATATTGGCGCGTTCCCCAGCGGTAAAGGAGGTAATTCCCTTGGGCAAGGGGAAGGCAAACCGCGCGTGCAGTATCCCCCGTTCGGCGTAAATTACGGGGAATTCCGCGTCGGGGGAAAAACCCGTAAGGGGCATTTCGGCGTGCGCTTTATAGTAGTCCATACACCGCCACCCCGTTTCTTCGTTACAGCCTAAAATCAGTTTCACCGTTTTGGAAGGGGTAAAGCCTTCGTCCAATAACTTTTTCATTGCGTAAAGGGTTACGGCGGCGGGGCCTTTATCGTCTAAAACCCCCCTTCCTAAAAGGTATTCCCCTTGCTCGGTTAAAGCGTAGGGGGGTACCGACCTCCCTTCCCCCTCGGGTACGACGTCCAAATGCGCCAAAACGCCCACGCAGCTATCGGGGCTTGCGTTGGGGTTGCCAAAAATCACTTCCCCCGCGTAGCCACCGTAATTTTTTACTTGAAAGCCAAGCGCCTTTGCTTCTTCCAAAAACAGGGAAAGCGCCTCTGCAACCGCCCTTCCAAAGGGCGCGTTTTCTTGCGGTTCCCCTTCCACCGAGGGGATTTTTATCAGTTTTTCCAAAAATTTTAGCGAAGAATTGAAATAGTTCATAAAAAAGTTCCTTTTTTTCCTTAAAAACATTATACACTTTTTTTATTTTGTGGTAAAATGTTTTTGGAAACATTTTCAAAAATTTTTTAGGAGTCAACCCGAAATGAAAGAAGTAAGGACCAGATTTGCACCCAGCCCCACGGGGTATTTACACATCGGTGGGCTTAGAACCGCCCTTTACGGCTACCTTTACGCGAAAAAGGAAGGCGGCAAGTTTATTTTGCGCCTAGAAGATACGGATACTTCCCGTTACGTGGAAGATTCGGTATCCTTAATTTACAACACCTTAAAGGATAGCGGCGTTATTTACGCCGAAGGCCCGGACGTAGGCGGCGACTACGGCCCTTACGTGCAAAGCCAAAGAAAGGACCTTTATAAAAAGTACGCCGAACTGCTTGTGGAACGCGGCGGCGCGTACTACTGCTTTTGCGATGAAGAACGCATTGCTTCGTTAAAGGACGGCAACGGCGTTTCCCGTTACGATAAGCATTGCTTATCCTTAACCAAGGAAGAAATTCAAGCGAACATCGCGGCGGGCAAACCCTACGTAATCCGCCAAAATATTCCCCTTACGGGATCTTCTTCATACACCGATTTGGTGTACGGGGAAATCACGGTGGAAAACAAGGATATGGAGGACGGCATTCTGTTAAAATCGGACGGTATGCCCACCTACAACTTCGCCAACGTGGTGGACGATCACTTAATGGCGATTTCGCACGTAATTCGCGGTACCGAATACCTTTCTTCCACCCCCAAATACAACCATATGTACGATTGCTTCGGCTGGGAACGCCCCGTGTATATTCACCTGCCCCCCATCATGAAGGACGAACACCAAAAACTTTCCAAAAGAAACGGGGACGCGTCCTATCAGGATTTGGTGGATAAGGGATATATTAAGGAAGCAATCATTAACTACATCGCCCTGCTTGGTTGGAGCCCGAAGAGTAACCAAGAAAAATTCTCCTTGCAAGAATTAGAAGAAAAATTCTCTTTGGAAGGCATCAGCAAATCCCCCTCCATCTTCGACCCCGTAAAACTGGGTTGGCTATCGGGGGAATACATTAAAGATATGGCGGAAGAAGATTACTTTAACCGCGCCCTGCCCTTCCTTCAAAAAAGTAAAGCGTACGGCAAGGGGTACGATGAAAAGAAGTTGTTACTTTTGGTGAAAACCCGCATTGAAACCTTGGCGGAAATCCCCGCAAAATTAGACTTTTTACAGGAGTTTGGGGAATTTGACAACGCATTATACACGCACAAGAAGATGAAAACGGACGAAAGCGTGGCAAAGGCGGTGCTTCCCGAAATTATCCGCGTTATTTCCGCAATTCCCGAAGAAGAATATACCTTTACTCGCATCCACGACGACGTGATGCGCCTTCCCGAAGCGCTTGCTATGAAAAACGGGCAGGTATTATGGCCCATGCGCGTGGCCCTTTCCGGAAAGGAAACCACCCCCGGCGGCGCGTTTGAACTTGCGGATATTTTGGGCAAGGAAGAAAGTTTAAGAAGATTAAACTTCTCGCTAAACAGATTATAATTTCTATTTTAGGGCGCGTTTGCGCCCTATCCCTATTTTTAAGGAAGCGTTCCCTTTGGGGAGAAGGAAAAACGGATGAAGTGGAAAAGACAGTATAACCTGAATATTGATACCCTTTCGTTAAAGGCGCTTAGAACTACGGTATGCACGGTTGTGGCGATACTGCTTGCGGTGCTTTGCATTTATATTACCACCGTAAGCGCGCGGCTTTGGTATTTGCCCTTGCTTACGGGCGCGGGGCTTACCGCCTCCTTTTTCGTTAAGGTTATCGTGCAGGACGAAATTAAAAAAACGTTATTTTTGTTCGCCACGGACTGGGCGTTACTGCTGCTTCTTTCCTTCTTTTTGGAACAGCCCATGGTGTTGGTATTAAACCTTTGCATTTTAACCGCGCTGTACGTTTCCGGCGCAAAACTGTGGGTGAAAAGTATGGCAACCGCGCTGTTCTATTTTACCTACGTAATAACCACCACGACCGCGTTTCACGTTTTTAACCGCGTGGTGTTATCCGACTTAATTTCCGTACTGTTCGTATATTGGTTCGTATTTTTCTTGGTAAACCTTTGCGTAATTTATATTGAAAAACTGCGCGCCGAGCGGATCAATTTGGCGCAAAGCCGCGAAAAGGAAGAAAAACTGCAAAAGGCGTATCGCGAACTGGAAAACGTTACCATTCTTCGCGAACGCAACCGCATTGCAAAGGATATTCACGATAACGTGGGGCACGCCATAACCACCGTAATTATGCAAACCGAAGCGGCGAAACTTTCTTGGGAACAGGACTTGGAAAGGGCGAAGCGTTGCGTTTTGGTGGCGAATTTGCAAGCCGTTTCCGCGTTAGAACAAATGCGGAATTCGGTGCATTTGCTATCCGAAAACTCCACCGTGTTCGATTTATCCGAAGAATTGGAAAAGGTAATTACCGAAACCACTACCGAAACGGATATTAAAATCCGCGCGAAGGTAGACCCCGCCGTTTCCTCCCTTCCTTACCCCGTTGCTCTGCTTTTTCATAAAGCGTTAAAGGAAGGGTTAAATAACGGCATCCGCCACGGCAAAGCCACCGCGTTTTTATTCCAAATGCATATAACGGAAAAGGGAACTGCGGAATTTTTGCTTTCGGATAACGGGGAAGGGGTGGAAGATTTCAACCAAGGCTACGGGCTTTCTTCTTTAACCGAGCAGTTGCAAAGCCACGGGTATGAAGTAGAGTTTTATTCGGAAGGCGGGGATGGGTTTGAAATACGGATCTACGCCGAAAATAGGGAGGATGAAAAATGATACGCGTAATGCTTGCGGACGACCAAAAGGAACTTACCGAAGCGTTAAAAACCGTTTTGGAAACGGATAAGGAAATTACCGTTGTGGGCGTTGCGGAAAACGGCAAGGTGCTTTTGGATTTGATGAAGGTGCAAGAAGTAGACCTTGTGCTGATGGACGTAAGAATGCCCGTTTTAAACGGCGTGCTTGCCACAAGAGAAGTGAAACTGCGCTACCCGAACGTACGCGTTTTAATACTGACCACCTTTGACGATAGCGAATATATTTTGGACGCAATTAACTACGGCGCAAACGGGTACTTACTGAAGGATTCCTTGGGCACCACCTTAATTTCTTCCATTAAAAACGCGATGCGGGGGGACGTAATCCTTCCCATGCGCGTGGCGAAAAAAATCGTTTCGGCGGCAAGTATGGTAAAAAACGATAGGGAAATCCGCTTAAAACGAGCCTTCGCTTTTTCCGAACGCGAATCCGAACTTGCCATTATGCTGATGGAAGGGTTTAACAACCGCCAAATCGCTTCCTCCCTTGCCCTTTCGGAAGGCACGTGCCGTAACTATATTTCCGCCATTTACGATAAGCTGGGCGTAAAAAACCGCGCCGAAGCGGTGGAAAAAATGAACGCCGCCTTGCATACCGAAGAGGGCGAAGAAAATACCCCTTCCCAAGACTGATTTTGGGTGAAAAGGGCGAAGAAAACAACGAAAAACGCACCCAATCGGGTGCGTTTTACTTTAATTTGACTGTTTAGCGGTAAATAAAATTATTTGCCTTACTTTGCTTCGCGGTTTGCTACGGTGCGCTTTTTATACGCCTTATCGCAAGGGTTTGCAAGCGCTTTGTTGCAGTACGCGCAGTAGCCGAAGCTGCCGCAAGCGTCTACGCCCGTTTTTTCACTTTTCAGCCACTTTCTAATGTCTAACTTTTGTTGCAATTTCGTAACTTTCATTGCTATTTTCTCCTTTTTATCGTTCATCGGGGGGAATTATAGCAAACCCGCGGTGGAAAGTCAAACAAAGTAATGTTATTTTTATGAAAAAATTACCTAAAAACAATGAAAAAATGCAATTTATGAAAATTTTCAGCCTTTCCAAGCGGAAAACCGAAAAAATTTTCCGCTCGCGCTTGAAAAAACCGCCCCAAACTGTTATAATATAGGGGAAGAATCAAAAAACGAAAGGGGGGAAAGACGTATGAAAAACGAAGTGGAAAGCGTGGTATTTCCCCTGCCTTTGCCAAAGGAAATTGCGGATTACGAAGGGTTGATTTCCGCCCTTCCCAAAGCGCGTAGGGATAAAATTTTGCGCGCCCCCGAAGGGAAAAAACAACAAAGTTTAGCCGCCTATTTATGCTTGATTTCGGCGGTAAAAAACAAAACGGGCGCGTTGCTTTTGCCCGAATTTGAAGGGGGCGGTTTTACCCGCTTAACCTGCGGTTTATACGCCAATATTTCGCACACGGATACCGCCGTTTTGGCGGCGGTTTCGGATGCCCCCGTGGGGGTGGACGCGCAGACCTTTCGCCCCGTAGAAGAAAAACTTATTTTCCGCGCCCTTGGGGAAACGCAAGCAAAAGCCGTGCTTTCTTCCCCCGATATTCCCCGCGCCTTCGCTTTGGCTTGGGCAAAAAAGGAAGCGCTTTATAAAGCGCACGGGGTGGGGTTAAACGGCAAAACGGTAAGCGAAAAGGGGTACGCTTACCAAACGGGATTCGGCAAGGATTTTGCCTACGCAATTTGTTATAAAACCGAAGAATAAATAAAGAAAACCGCCTTATTTCGGGGCGGGTTTTTCTTGCGAAAAACCGAACATAGTTTCCGTATTTTCTTAAAAACAAGGGGAAGGAAAAAGGGATTTGCGAAAAAGAAGGAAAAAAGAAAGAAAAGGGCGGATATTTATTTCCCTATACGCTTGACAAATCGGGGTGAAAAACAGTAAAATAGAAGAGTGGGAAAAGGGCAGTTCCCCTTCGCGCGCGTTATAGCGCACGGGAAGGGTACGCACGCACGTATCGACGCGCGCCCTACCCGATGAAAAGGAGAACTGTTATGATGAAAAAAGTTGGAATCGTAATGGGAAGCGATAGCGACCTTCCCGTAGTAAAAAAAGCGGTTGACGCGTTAAAGGAATTGGCTATTCCCTACGAAGTACACATCTACTCGGCGCACCGCACCCCGGACGAAGCGGGGGAATTTGCCGCAAACGCCAGAAGTAGCGGCTTTGGCGCAATTATCTGCGCGGCGGGTATGGCGGCGCACCTTGCGGGCGCAATCGCGGCAAGAACTACCCTTCCCGTAATCGGTATTCCCTGCAAATCCACCAACCTTGACGGGCTTGACGCGCTGCTTTCCACCGTGCAAATGCCCAAGGGGATTCCCGTTGCCACCGTGGCGATTGACGGGGCTTACAACGCGGCTTTAATCGCGGCGGAAATTTTTGCGGTAACGGACGAAACCCTTGCTGCGAAGCTTGACCAAATGCGCGCGGACGGCGCCGCTTTGGTACTGAAAAAAGATAAAGACCTTTGCGCGTCGTTATAATCGGCGGCAACGGCAAAAATAAAGAAAAAATATTTTTTATAATAGGAAGGAGAAACATTTATGAAAAACGCACTTGTATACACCGGCAAAACCAAAGACGTATTCGCGCTTGACAACGGAAACTACATGCTGAAATTTAAGGACGATTGCACGGGCAAAGACGGCGTGTTCGATCCGGGCGAAAACAGCGTTGGCCTTACCATTGAAGGCGTGGGCGACGTAAACCTTCGCATGTCCATCTATTTCTTTGAAAAAATTAACGCGGCGGGCATCCGTACGCATTACGTTTCCGCAGACCTTGCGAACACCACCATGGAAGTGCTTGCGGCAAAACCCTTCGGTAAGGGCTTGGAAGTAATTTGCCGCCACAAAGCGGTTGGCAGCTTTATCCGCCGTTACGGTGATTATATTGAAGAAGGGGCGGACCTTCCCGCATACGTAGAAATGACCTTTAAGAACGACGCGAAGGGCGATCCCCTGGTAACGAAGGAAGGCTTGGTTGTTCTTGGCGTTATGACGGACAAGCAATACGACGACGTTGCGGAAATGACCAGAAAAATTACCCAAATCGTTGCAGACGACTTAAAAGAAAAGGGACTTGTTTTATACGACATTAAGTTTGAATTCGGCTACGATGCAAACGGCGAAGTAATGTTGATTGACGAAATTGCTTCGGGCAACATGCGCGTTTATAAGGATGGCAAATACGTAGATCCCATGACCCTTTCCAAACTGTTCTTTGCTTAATAGCGAGGCGCACGATGGGCGGTATCTTCGGAACGGTCCTTAAAAGGGACTGTATTGCGGAAGTATTTTTCGGTACGGACTACCACTCCCACTTGGGCACCAAAACGGGTGGGGTTGCCGCGTACGATAAGGAAATTGGCTTGCAAAGGGAAATTCACCGTATTGCCAATTCCCCCTTCCGCACCAAATTTGAACATATCTTCGAACAGGTAAAGGGGACAAGCGCAATCGGTTGTATCAGCGACCAAAGTCCCCAACCCCTTACCATTCGCTCCCACCTTGGGGCGTACTGCATTTGCATGGTTGGGGTTATCAACAACGCGGAAATTTTAATGAACCAGTTCCTGTCCTTTTCGGGTGGGCATCTAAATGCCATGACGGGCGGCGCGATTAACTCCGCCGAACTGCTTGCCGCAATGATCAACCAAAAAAGCAGTTTTGCGGAAGGGATTCAATTCGCGCAAAAGGTAATTAACGGCACCGCGAACATTTTAATTTTGAAGGACGACGGCACCCTAATTGCCGCGCGCGACCGCGTGGGTAGACTTCCCTTACACGTAGGGAAAAATCAGGATGGGTACTGCGTTGCCTTGGAAAACTTCTCGTATAAAAAACTGGGCTTTGAGGACGAGTTTGAACTGGGCGCGGGCGAAGTGGTAGAAATTTCCCCCGACGGCATCAAACAATTAGTAGCCCCCGGCAAGGAAATGCGCGTATGCTCCTTCCTTTGGTCGTACTACGGTTACCCCACCGCCGAATACGAAGGGGTTAGCGTGGAAGTGATGCGGAACCGCAACGGCGCGATTATGGCGCAAACGGATAAGGCGCGCGGTGTTTTGGATAACATCGACTACGTAAGCGGCGTGCCCGATTCGGGTACCCCCCACGCCATTGGGTTTGCAAACGAAAGCAGAATTCCCTTTGCGCGCCCCTTTATTAAATACACCCCCACTTGGCCCAGAAGCTTTATGCCCCCCAGCCAAGTAAGCCGTAATCAGGTTGCCAAAATGAAAATGGTACCCGTGCACGACTTAATTCAGGGGAAAAACTTACTGTTCGTGGACGATTCCATCGTTCGCGGAACGCAACTTAGGGAAACGGTGGAATTCTTATATTCCAACGGGGCGAAATCCGTGCATATGCGTTCGGCTTGCCCCCCCATTATGTTCGGTTGTAAGTACCTAAACTTCTCCCGCTCTACGGACGATATGGATTTGATTGCCCGTAAAGTGATGTTCGAAATGGAAGGGGAAGAAGCGTTAAAGCACGTAGAAGAATACGCGGACGGCACCACCGAACGCGGTAAGGCGTTAAGGGATAAAATTTGCAAGCAATTAAAATTTGCTTCGCTGGAATATCAATCCTTAGATGGGCTTGTAAAGGCTATCGGCCTTGAAAAATGTAAACTTTGCACTTATTGTTGGAACGGAAAGGAGTAAAAAATCATGCACGAAAAATCGAAATCGGATAGCTATGCAGCAGCAGGCGTGGATATTACCGCCGGCTACAAAGCAGTAGAACTTATGAAACAACACATCGCAAGAACCATGACGAAGGGCGTTTGCTCGGACGTTGGCGGTTTCGGCGGTTTGTTTGAATTGGACCTTACGGGAATTAACCGCCCCGTCCTTGTAAGCGGTACGGACGGCGTTGGTACCAAACTGAAAATCGCTTTCCTTATGGATAAGCACGATACGGTGGGTATTGACTGCGTTGCAATGTGCGTAAACGATATTATTTGCGCAGGCGCAAAGCCCTTGTTCTTCCTTGACTACATCGCTTGCGGTAAAAACGTGCCCGAACGCATTGCGGATATCGTAAAAGGCGTTGCGGAAGGTTGCGTACAAGCGGGCGCGGCGCTCATCGGTGGGGAAACGGCGGAAATGCCCGGCTTCTACCCCGTGGACGAATACGATTTAGCAGGTTACAGCACGGGCGTTGTGGATAAAGCGAAGATTATCGACAACAAGACCATGGAAGAAGGGGACGTTGTTATCGCGCTTGCTTCCAGCGGCGTACACTCCAACGGCTTCTCCCTTGTTAGAAAGGTATTCGACGTAGAAAACCGCGATTTGAAAACCCCCTTGGCTGCGCTTGGCGGTAAATCCTTAGGGGAAGCATTACTTGCGCCCACCCGCATTTACGTAAAACCCGTTCTTGCCCTTTTGGAAAAGGTAACCGTTAAGGGTATTTCGCACATCACGGGCGGTGGCTTCTACGAAAATATTCCCAGAAGTATTCCCGACGGCTTAGGCGCGAAAATCAATAAGGCAAGCGTAAAAATTCTGCCCATCTTCAAGCTTTTGCAAGAAGAAGGCGGTATTAGCGAACGCGATATGTTCAACACCTTTAACATGGGCGTTGGTATGAGCATCGTGGTAAAGAAAGGCCAAGAAGACCTTGCCCTTTCCATCTTAAAAGATGCGGGTGAAGACGCGTATATCATTGGGGAAATCGTTCGTTCGGACGAAAAGATTGAACTTGTATGAGTGAAAGCGGAAAGGTAAAAATCGCCGTCCTCGTTTCGGGGGGCGGCACCAACCTTGGCGCGCTGATTAACGCGCAAAACGAAGGGATTATATCTAGTGGGGAAATCGTAGCCGTAATTTCGGACCGCGAAGGGGTTTACGCCCTTACGCGCGCGGAAAACGCGGGCATCCCCCACGAAACCTTGGTGAAAAAATCCTTCCCTTCGCAACAAGCGTTTGACGACGCGCTGGATCAGGTTTTAACTAAATATCAAGCGGAAGTTATCGTTTTGGCGGGCTTTTTATCCATTTTGGGGGAAGGCTTTACCAAAAAGTACGATAAACGCATTATCAACGTGCATCCTTCCTTAATCCCTTCCTTTTGCGGTAAGGGATTTTATGGGTTAAAGGTGCACGAACACGCGCTTGCCCGCGGTGTGAAACTGACGGGCGCAACCGTGCATTTCGTAAATGAAATTCCGGATGGCGGTGAAATTATTATGCAAAAAGCGGTAGCGGTAGAAGAAGGGGATACCCCCGAAGTGCTGCAACGCCGCGTAATGGAACAGGCGGAATGGATTATCCTTCCCCTTTCGGTAGAAAAGGTTTGCGCTGACAAGGCGAAAAAATAAGGAGAACTAAGATGAACGTATACGAATTAAAGACGATGGGGGAACGCTTAACGGGCAACGCTTACGCAGGCCGCGGTATCGTTCTTGGTAAGAGTGCGGACGGGAAAAACGCCGTTGCCGCTTACTTTATTATGGGCAGAAGTGAAAACAGCCGTAACCGCGTGTTTACGGTAAAGGGCGAAGAAGTATTTACCGAACCCTTTGACGTAAGCAAGGTTAAGGATCCTTCCTTAATCATTTACGCGGCGGTACGCGCGTACGAAAACAACTTAATCGTAACCAACGGTGACCAAACGGATACGGTGTACGACGCGCTGAAAGCGGGCAAAGACTTCCGCGCTGGGCTTCGCACCCGCGAATTTGAACCCGACGCGCCCAACTTAACCCCCAGAATCAGCGGTATGCTCACCTTTGATAAGGGTGATTTCACCTACGAAATGAGCATTTTGAAATCGGCGGATGCGGAAGGTACCGCTTGCAACCGCTTCTTCTTCGAATACGTTCCCAAAGCGGGCGTAGGGCATTTTATCCACACCTACGTTTGCGACGGCAACCCCCTTCCCACCTTCCAAGGCGAACCCGAACGCGTGGAAATCCCCGCGGATATCGATGCGTTCACCAAGGATATTTGGGAAAACTTAAACGAAGAAAATAAAATTTCCCTGTACGTACGCTATACCGATTTAGCAACGGGCAAGGCGGACGTGCGCGTGATCAATAAAAACAAATAAGGAGCGGGAAAATGAAAGAATTTGAACTGAAATACGGTTGCAACCCCAACCAAAAACCTTCTAAAATCTTTATGCACGACGGCACCGAACTTCCCATTGAAATTTTAAGCGGTCGCCCCGGCTATATCAACTTTTTAGACGCGTTCAACAGCTGGCAATTAGTAAAGGAATTAAAAGAAGCGCTTGGCCTTCCCGCGGTTACTTCTTTTAAGCACGTAAGCCCCACTTCCGCCGCCGTTGGGATTCCCCTTTCGGATAAACTGAAAAAGGCGTGCTTTGTGGACGATATCGAAGGGTTGGACGAATCCCCCTTGGCTTGCGCTTATGCGCGTGCACGCGGTACCGACCGCCTTTGCTCCTTTGGGGATTGGGTTGCGCTTTCGGACGTGTGCGACGTAACCACCGCTAAAATGTTACAGCGCGAAGTTTCGGACGGGGTAATTGCGCCCGGTTACGAACCCGAAGCGTTGGAAATCTTGAAAACCAAAAGAAAGGGCAACTACAACATCGTTAAAATTGACGAAAATTACCGCCCCGATCCCATTGAAAGAAAGCAAGTTTACGGCATCACCTTTGAACAAGGCCGTAACGAATTTAAGATTGACCGCGAATTGCTTACGGACGTAGTTACCGCAAACAAGGAACTGCCCGAAAGCGCGAAACGCGACTTAATCGTTGCGCTTATCACCTTAAAATACACCCAATCCAACAGCGTTTGCTACGCGGTGGACGGGCAAGCCATTGGCGTAGGCGCAGGTCAACAATCGCGTATCCATTGCACCCGTTTGGCGGGCAGCAAGGCGGATACTTGGTTCTTGCGCCAACACGATAAGGTGCTTTCCTTACCTTTCCGCCCCGACCTTGGTAGAGCCGAACGCGACAACGCGGTAGACGGCTACATCAATAAAAACGAAGAAGACATTTGCGCGGACGGCAACTGGCAAAAATACTTTACCGTTCGCCCCGAACCCTTCACCGAAGAAGAAGCAAAGGCTTACCTTGCTACCATCGACGGGGTTGCGCTTGGTTCGGACGCGTTCTTCCCCTTTGCGGATAACGTGGAACGCGCGAAAAAGAGCGGTGTTAAATACATCGCGGAACCCGGCGGTTCTATTCGCGACGATTTGGTTATTGCAAAAGCAGACGAATACGGTATGGCAATGGCGTTCACCAAAATGCGCCTGTTCCACCACTAAGAAGGTGCGCTGATGAAAATTTTAGTCGTAGGTGGCGGCGGTAGAGAGCACGCCATCATCAAAAAATTAAAAGAAAACCCCACCGTGGAAAAAATCTACGCGTTGCCCGGCAACGGCGGTATGGCGCTTGACGCGGAATGCCACCCCGAAATCGGCGCGAAGGATTTGGAGGGCGTTTCGGCGTTCTGTAAAGCCAACCCCGTGGATTTTGCGGTGGTTGCGCCCGACGATCCCCTGGTTTTGGGTATGGTAGACCGATTGGAAAGCGAAGGAATTCCTTGCTTCGGCCCCCGCGCTAACGCGGCGATTATCGAAGGCAGCAAGGTGTTTTCCAAAAACTTAATGAAAAAATACAACATCCCCACCGCGGGTAGCGAAACCTTTACGGACTACGAAAAGGCGAAAACGTACGTAGAAAGTTTGCCTTGCCCCATCGTAATTAAAGCGGACGGGCTTGCGCTTGGTAAGGGCGTTGTAATCGCGCAAACCACCGAAGAAGCGGTAGATGCCCTTCGCGGTATGATGCTGGATAAAATGTTCGGCGAAAGCGGTAACAGCGTTTTAGTGGAAGAATTCTTAACCGGCCCCGAAGTTTCCGTTCTTGCCTTTACGGACGGGGAAACGGTAGTTCCCATGGTTTCTTCTATGGACCACAAGCGCGCGGGGGATAACGATACGGGCTTAAACACGGGCGGTATGGGTACGGTTGCCCCCAACCCCTTCTACACCAAGGCGGTTGCAGAAGAATGCATGGAAACCGTTTTCTTGCCCACCATCCGCGCAATGAAAGCGGAAGGCAGAACCTTTAAGGGTTGCTTATACTTTGGGTTAATGCTTACCCCCAGCGGCCCCAAGGTAATTGAATACAACTGCCGTTTCGGTGATCCCGAAACGCAGGTAGTATTGCCCCTTTTGAAAACGGATTTACTCACCGTAATGCAAGCGGTACAAAAGGGTACGCTAAAAGATATTAACGTGGAATTTTCTATGGGGTCTGCGTGCTGCGTAGTTATGGCAAGCAAGGGCTATCCCCAAAAATACGAAAGCGGATTCCCCATCACGCTTCCTGCTACGGCGGATGACGAATACGTATTCGTTGCGGGCGCAAAGATGGATAACGGCGTACTGAAAACGGCGGGCGGCAGGGTGCTTGGCGCGGTAAAAACCGCCCCCACGTTGCGTGAAGCGGTTGCGGGCGCGTACGCGCTTTCCGAAAAAATTACTTTTGCAAACGCGTATAAGCGTACGGATATCGGCAAACGGGCGTTAAGCCAAACGGAGAAGGACTAATGGTATATAGAATTTACGTTGAAAAGAAAGCGGGTTTTGACCACGAAGCGCAAGGCGTTACCAAGGAAATCCGCGAAATTTTAGGTTTAGAACAAGTAAAAAGCGTTCGCGTTATCAACCGTTACGACGTAGAAGGGATTGAAAAATCCTTATTCGATTCGTGCGTAAAAACGGTATTTAGCGAACCCCAAATGGATAACGCAACCGAAACCTTTACCGCAAGCGGTAAAGTGTTCGCGGTGGAATATCTTCCCGGTCAATTTGACCAACGCGCGGATTCCGCAGCGCAATGTATTCAGTTGATTTCCCAAAAGGAACGCCCCTTGGTTCGCACCGCGAAAGTGTACGTGGTGGAAGGGGAAGTAAGCGACGAAACGTTAGCGGAAATTAAAAAATTCTTAATCAACCCCGTGGAAAGCCGTGAAGCAAGCCTTGCCGAAGTGGAAACCTTAAAAATGGAATACGAAGTTCCCACCGAAGTGGAAACCTTGCACGATTTCTTGAAACTTGAAGGGGAAGAGCTTGCCGCTTTCGTTAAAAAGTACGCTTTGGCGATGGATGCGGACGACGTAGCTTTTTGCCGCGACTACTTCCTTTCGGAAGGTCGCGCGCCCACCCTTACCGAAATCCGTATGATTGATACGTATTGGTCGGATCATTGCCGCCACACCACCTTCTTAACCACGGTGGACGCGGTTACCTTTGACGATGCGGAAATTCAAGCAACGTGGGAAGATTATTTGGAAACCCGTAAGTTCTTAAACCGCACCAAACCCATCAACTTGATGGACGTAGGTACTTTGGCGGCGAAATACTTGAAAAAGACGGGTAAACTTGAAAAATTAGACGAATCCGAAGAAATTAACGCTTGTACCGTAAAAATGAAGGTTACGGTGGAAGGAAAAGAAGAAGATTGGTTGCTTTTGTTCAAAAACGAAACGCACAACCACCCCACCGAAATCGAACCCTTTGGGGGTGCGGCTACCTGTATCGGTGGCGCAATTCGCGATCCCTTGTCGGGTAGAAGTTACGTTTACGCGGCAATGCGCGTAACGGGCGCGGCGGATCCCTTACTTCCCGTAAAAGATACCATGAAGGGGAAACTTCCCCAACGTAAAATCGTTACCACCGCGGCGGCGGGTTATTCTTCGTACGGCAACCAAATCGGTCTTGCAACCGGTCAGGTTAGCGAATTGTATCACCCCGGTTACGCGGCAAAGCGTATGGAAATTGGGGCGGTAATCGCGGCTACGCCCGCGGAAAACGTGCGCCGTGAAGTTCCTTCCGCAGGGGATAAAATTATCCTTCTTGGCGGTAGAACGGGGCGCGACGGCTGCGGCGGCGCAACGGGCTCTTCCAAATCGCATAGCTTAGAATCCCTTACCACTTGCGGCGCGGAAGTACAAAAGGGTAACGCGCCCGAAGAAAGAAAACTGCAACGTTTATTTAGAAACGGCAACGCAACCCGCTTAATCAAGCGCTGTAACGACTTTGGCGCGGGCGGTGTTTCGGTTGCGATTGGTGAACTTGCGGACGGCTTACAAATTAACTTAAACGCAGTTCCCAAAAAATACGAAGGTTTGGACGGCACCGAACTTGCAATTTCCGAATCGCAAGAACGTATGGCGGTTGTGGTAGAAGATAAGGACGTAAACGCCTTTATTTCCTTGGCACAAAGCGAAAACTTGGAAGCAACCGTGGTTGCGGAAGTAACTGCTAGCCCCCGTTTGGTAATGACTTGGAACGGCAAGGTAATCGTAGACTTATCCCGTGAATTCTTAAATTCTAACGGCGCGGAAAAGCACACCGTGGCGCATATCGTAAAGGGCGCAAAGGCTACCCGCACCGTGGAAGGCGGATTCTTAGCCGCAATGGAAAAAACCGCGGGCGATTTGAACTGTTGCTTAAACCGTGGGCTTAGCGAACGCTTTGATAGCACCATCGGCGCAGGCACCGTTCTTATGCCCTTCGGCGGTAAAAACCAATTAACCCCCATCCAAGCGATGGTTCACAAAATTTCGGTGGAAGAAAAGCACACGGACGATTGCTCGTTCATGGCGTGGGGTTATAACCCCTTCGTTACCGAAGCAAGCCCCTACCACGGCGCTTACCTTGCGGTAACCGAATCCATTTGCAAACTGATTGCGGCGGGCGCAAGCTTTGAAGACGTATATCTGACCTTCCAAGAATACTTCCCCAAGCCGGGCAAAAACGATACCCGTTGGGGGCAACCCTTATCCGCCCTTCTTGGCGCGTTCAAGGCGCAAAAGGACTTCGGTTGCGGTGCAATCGGCGGTAAGGACAGTATGAGCGGTACGTTTGAAGATTTGGACGTTCCCCCCACCTTGGTTTCCTTTGCGGTAACCACGGGTAAAACGCAACACGTTATCACCCCCGAACTGAAAAAAGCGGGCGCAAAGGTATATTTGCTTGCCCCCGAATTTAGTGATAGCGGATTGCCCGTACCCGCTTCTATTCAAGCGCTCTTCACCCGTTTGACGGGCTTAATGAGGGATGGCAAAGTGCTTTCCTGCTACACCCCTGGTATGGGCGGTATTGCGGAAGCGGTAATGAAAGCGGCGTTCGGTAACGGCCTTGGCTTTACCTACGCAGAAGGCTTAACCAAAGCGCAACTGTTTGACTACGCGTACGGCACCTTCCTTGTGGAAACCGAAGAAGATTTGGCGGATGCAACCCTGATTGGTACGGTAACCGAAAAAGCGGAAATTACCTTCGGTGGCGAAAGCGTAAGCCTTGCGGATTTACTTGCTATTAGTGAAGGTAAGTTAGAACCCGTATTCGCAACCAACGCGAAAACCGCGAAGATTGCCGTTCCCACCTTCTCGTATAGCGGAAAGTGCAATTTAGTGGGCAAGAAGGGCGGTGTAACCCCCAAGGTGCTTATCCCCGTATTCCCCGGCACGAACTGTGAATTTGATACCGCAAAAGCATTCCGCGATGCGGGTGCAAACCCCGAAATCTTCGTTATCCGTAACTTAACTTCGGAAGACGTATCCCGTTCGGTAGAAAGCTTTGCCAAAAAGATTGGCGAAAGCCAAATCGTATTCGTTCCCGGCGGATTTAGCGGTGGGGATGAACCCGATGGCTCTGGTAAGTTCATCACGGCGTTCTTCCGCAACGCGGCTATTAAAGAACGCGTAACCGAACTTTTGGAAAAGAAAGACGGGCTTATGGGCGGTATTTGTAACGGCTTCCAAGCGCTGATTAAACTTGGGCTTGTGCCTTACGGCAAAATCATCGATACGGATGAAAATTGCCCCACCCTTACCTATAACGATATCTCTCGCCACCAATCGCGTATGGTACGCGTAAGGGTTGCATCTAACGCATCCCCCTGGCTTAGTGGCGTGAATGTTGGCGACGTGTTCACCGTTCCCATCTCCCACGGCGAAGGTAAGTTTATCGCTAGCCCCGAACTTGTAAAAGAACTTGCGGATACGGGTAGAATTATGACGCAATACGTGGATTTGGACGGCGCACCCACCATGGATATCCGCTTTAACCCCAACGGCAGCGTATGTGCAATTGAAGGTATCTTATCCCCCGACGGCCGTGTATTCGGTAAAATGGGCCACGCAGAACGTAAAGGCGCGGGCTTATATCAAAACGTTGTGGGTGAGTATGATATGAAGTTGTTTGAATCCGCAGTCCGTTATTTTAAATAACGGGAACGGGTGCGTATAACCTTCGCAATACTGTGTTAAACTTGCGTTTTCGGCGCGGTTACATACGGGTAAGTATGCGCCCTTCCGAAATCCGCGTTTGCCTTGTCTTGCTTGGTTCTTCACCCCCGTTAGGAGGTAGTGCTTGTATCGCTTGCTTCTATCGCACCTTTTAGGAAAGATAAAGCCTTGCATAACTCGTTTCTAATTCCCCTTGGTGTGGCAGGGTGATTTCTTCCGAAATCCGCGTTTGCCTTAAAGCCTCCCCTGTGCAAGGGGAGGGGGACCGCGTTAGCGGTGGAAGGGTTGTTTATCATTGGTAGAAGGTGTGAAGCACCGTTTGACGGACGAGGGAAACCCCTATCTAATCAAAAATAAAAAAGCGCATTCGCGGTTCCGTAGCATAAAAACGGAAAATAGGCGGGTGCGTTTTTTACGGAGCATTTATGCGCAAAAAATTTATATTTTCGGGGCGGGATTTTTATATTTGGATTATTTCGCTTGCGGTGGTGCTAATCAGTTGCCTAATTTTCGGCGGGCAAAAATGGTATATGGTGCTAACCTCCCTTTTGGGGGTTACCTCCCTTGTGTTCCTTGCCGAAGGCAACCCCGTGGGGCACGTTCTTATCATCGTGTTTAGCACCGTGTACGGGGGGATTGCCTTTTCCCTGCGCTATTACGGGGAATTGTTTACCTATGCGGGGATGACCCTTCCCATGGCGGTTTCCGCCCTAATCACGTGGCTAAAAAACCCCTTTAACGGCAACCTGGCGGAAGTAAAAATTAACCGCCTACCAAAGCGCGAATGGGCGGTATTACCCCTAATTACCTTGGCGGTAACGGTTGCGTTTTACTTTATTTTGGGCGCGCTGAACACCGCTAATTTAGTGGTTAGTACCCTATCCGTTGCCACCAGCTTTTTTGCGGCGTACCTTACCTTTCGCCGTAGCCCCTATTACGCGCTTGCCTACGCGGTAAACGATATCGTTTTGATTGCCCTATGGGGTATGGCGGCGATTTCCAACCCCGCTTGTTTTTCCCCCGCCATTTGCTTTGCGGTGTTCCTGTTTAACGATATTTACGGGTATATTTGCTGGCACAAGCGCGAACGCGAGCAAGAAAAAATTGAACAAGCCCAAAAAACCGCAAAAGAATAAAAAACATAAAACGAAAAGCCCTGCAATCAAGCAGGGCTTTTATTCTTCTTTAACGTATTCTAAAACGTCCTCCACGTTGCACTGTAAAAAGGCGCACAAATCGTTCAGGGTAACGGTGGAAATGGGTTTATTGTGCTTTAACCTATCCAAAAGGCTACGACTAACACCATAGGTGTTAATTAGCTTATACGTGGATATGTTTTTTTCCTTTAACGTTTTATAAAATGGAGCGTACGAAATCATAATCTTTTCCTCCACTTTATTATAAAATATGTTCTACCTATTGACAATTGTCTATAAATAGAGTATACTGAACGTATTCCAAATTATACAAAGGGGGAAGAAAAAATGGGTTTTTGGTCGGCAGTGAATTCTGCTTTTGCGGAAAGATGGGGATATATTGTTGGTTCAGAAGGAACGGGGACGATAGGTCCGGAAAATGCAGTTGGTAATGCCCAACACAAATTAAAGATTTCTATCGGTGCTAAAACCATCGTTTTTTCTAAAAATGACGTACGGAGAGTGGAGTTGCTGTTTTCAAATGCCAACTGGGTAAGGTATTTAATTTTACTTAAGAATGGTAAGAAATACGCCGCAACTTTCTTTTCATATACAGAAGAAACAAAAGGTAAATCGAAAAGCACGGTAACAGGAAGAGAAAGCAAAGCAAAAACAGCCGTAGAGTTTAGTAAAGGACTTTTGTGTTTTGAATGGTGGCTATTTGACTTAATTTATTCGGAAGAAAATTTGGCTTCACCTAACACCCAAGTGTTGTATCAAAGTGCGGCACCTGAAGGTAACGCCCTGCAAGCGGTGGCAACGCCTAGCGTACAAGTGGCAAGTAACCCTGTAAAGCAAAACGTACAATCGGGAAAAAGTGCCGTGAGCCAAAACGTTCAAACGCGCACGGGAGAAACGTTAACGGCGCAAGTTGTTGTTTGGCAGGATGAACACAATATAGGAAGGTGGAATTGCCCTAATTGTGGGTATGTAAATATTTCTTCGGATAGAACTTGCAATAAATGCGGATTGCAAAGGGTTAGTAAATAGGCAGAATCTACCCCCGCACCCGAAGAAGAGAAAGAACCAGAAAATTATTTCAACATGGAAGACGGGGATAATACGTAAAGGCGGATGAATGCCCCAATTGTTTTAGAAAAATTAAAGAAACGGATGAGGAATGCTCTTTTTGTGGGCATAAATTAAAAAAACAGTAAGCAACAAACGGTTTTATCCAAAAAGAATCCTTAAGCGCTGGCGAAAGGATAACACGAAAAGCCTTCCCAAACAAGGGAAGGCTTTTTAGATTCTCCGATTGGCCCATCAAGTGGGTAGGCGAAAAATGACAAGAAAAAAACCTTCTCTTGCAAGAGAAGGGGGACCGCCACGCGGTGGATGAGTAGTTTCACACAATATCTTGGTTTATACCCACCAAGTGCTGATACACCTCATCCGTCGCTCGGCTCGGCTTTGCCTTACGCTCGCGCCACCTTCCCCCACTGGGGAAGGCATTTTTCCTCTTTTTAGATTCTCCGCTTTGCCCATCAAGGCGGTAGGCGAAGAATGACAAGATTTTCTCGGCTCCACCTGACGGGGGAACTGTCGGCAATTTGGGCAGAGGGAGAGAAAGGGCTCCCTTGTGTAAAGGGAGCTGTCAATTTTATTGACTGAGGGATTGTCAAACTACCCTTCCACCGCATAGCGGTCCCCCTTCTACCCCAAGTGTTGTAAAATTCGCAGCGACAGGCAGGTATTCCCTAACGGGCTCCTGACAAGGGGAGGCAAGGGTTTCTATCTTTAACGCTACGTTGCTTTTGCCGAAGTTATTCCTCGCCAAACAAGGTAAGGGGCTCTACTTCGGGGGATTCTAATTCCAAGGGATCGCCACCGGGTAAGCCTTGTACGGAGGAAAGTTTTTTGCCGATAACCCTTGTACGGGTAGCGGCTTGGGCAATGGTATTTTGCGCTTCGGTAAGTTTTTTCTGCGTGCGGGATAAAATATCCGTAAACTTCATAAATTCTTCCTTAAAGGCGGCAAGCAGCTGCCAAAGTTCCGCGCTGCGCTTTTCAATCGCCACACTTTTGAAGCCTGCGGATAGCGAAGTAAGTAGGGCGGCAAGCGTTCCGGGGCCTGCAAGCATTACGCGTTTAGAAAGTAAAAATTCGGTAAGGTCGGTATGCTTTGCGGCTTCCGCGTACAAGCCTTCGCTGGGCAAGTACATCAGCGCAAAATCGGTGGTGTACGGAAGGACGATATATTTTTCCGCAATGGATTTCCCTTCGTTTTTCAAGCGGGTAAGTAGCCCCTTTTCCGCCTTTTCACGCGCGGCAAGGTCGGTGGTATCCGCCGCATCCAAAAAGCGGTGATATTCTTCTAGGGGGAACTTACTGTCAATGGGTAAAAGGGTTTGTTTTCCGTCTTTCCCGGGGATAAGAACGGCAAAATCCACCCGTTCGTCCGTACCGGGGCGCACGGGGATTTGCGCTTTGAATTGGTCGGGCGCTAAAATTTGGGAAAGGAGCAATTCCAAATTCCGTTCCCCCCAAACGCCACGCTGTTTTACCCCCGCGAAGATTTTGCGGATATCCGAAACGCCTTCCGCCAAGGCGTTTACTTCGCCTATTCCCTTATATACCGCCTCTAACCTAGAAGAAATCAGTTCAAAGGATTTCGCAAGGCGGGTTTCCAAGGTTTTATCCAGCTTTTCATCTACCACCCCACGCATTTCGGCAATGGCGCGTTGGTTGGTTTCGCTTAAATATCTAAGCGAAGCATCCAACTGCTTTTGCATATTCGTAAGGCGCTGTTCGGTGGCTTGGGTGCTTTCTAACAGCCTTCTTTCGGTACTTTGCGCGCTTTCAAACACGCGGCGCTCTACGTCCGCCATTTTTTCCTTTTGGGATTGCGAAGCGTTTGCCACCGCTTGCACGGTAAATTCCGTGGCGTGCGTTTGGCGGTTCGTGATTTCGCGCAACAGTTCGTTATCCGTTACGTTTCCTTGAGGCGCGGAAAGGCTCTTTTTCTTTGCCGTAAGGTAGGCAAGCAGGGAAAATAGAGCTGCAATACCGCCAAGAAGGATGGCAACCGCGATAAGCGCTTGTAAATTTCCGCCGCTTGCAAGAATTAAATTTTTCATACGTGCTCCTTTTGTTTCCGTTTTTTTAGGGCAATCCGTTTGGCGCGTTTCAGTAAGTTACGGCGGTTGTTTTCTTGGGGGGATAATAGGCATACGTCCATAAGTGAAGCAAGCGTTTCCCCCACTTCCTTTCCCTTGAACCCAAGGGCGATTAAATCGCTTCCGTTTACGGCTAACATAGAGATATGGTAAGGAACCCCCGTATCCCGCATCGCCTTCCACTCCGCCTTTAATCGGCGCAAGTTTTCCGTTTCGGTTTCGTCATCCTTTTGCGCGCATTGGTCGGCGTGCATCAAGGCAAACAACCAGGGAAGAGGCCCCCAATACTCCCTAAGGAACCGCCTAATTTTCACTTGACGGGTGTTTTCGTGCGCTACGTAGCCGTGTTGACGGCATAGGGTGTGAACCACGTGGGTAAGGTGATTGCTTGCCTTTAACCGCTTTAAGCAGTCCAAAACTAGCGGTTCGCCGTACTTTTCGTGCCCTGCGAACGCCGCGGGCGTATCGCTGGTGGGCTTTCCGCTTTTATAAAAGGCGGTGGGCTTGCCGATATCGTGCAAAAGGGCGGCTAGGCGCACGGCAAGCACGGGGGGCGCGTAATACACCGCGCGTAGGCTGTGGGTTAGCACGTCGTGGTCGTGAAAGTCCTTTCTTTGGGGCATTCCGTCCGCATCCTTTAAGGCGGGGAACAGTTCAAACAGCACCTCCGTTTCACGTAAAACGTTTAAGCCGCGAAGGGGCGCTTCTTTACCGCTAACGGGGTATGCCGTATCCGATAATAACAAAAGGGCAAGTTCGCTGTTTAGCCGTTCCCCCGCAATATCGCGAAGGTTTGCCTTATATTCCTTTGCCGCAGCAAGCGTATCGGGATGCACGCTAAAACGTAACTGCGCGGCAAAACGGGCAAGGCGCATTAAACGTAGTCCGTCGCTTTCAAATACCTTTTTTCCATCGTACGCGCGTAGGGTTTTGGTTTTGATATCTTCCATCCCCCCAAGCGGGTCGCAAAAGGTATCCCCCGCAATATCGTAGTATATCGCGTTCACCGTAAAATCCCTGCGCTTTGCGTCCTCTTCCAGTGTTTGGGTGGGCAACACTTCTAATGGGGTATGCGCGCCCCCCACGGGGTAGCGTTCGGTACGGAAGCGGGTGTATTCAATTTCGTCCTTGCCAAAGGAAATTTGCGCCGTTCCCGTTTTGGGGTACACCGCGTGTACCCTTCCGCCAAGGCGTTCGGCGGCGGAAACGACATCTTCCACGGGCAGGGCGGAAGCCACGTCCAAATCCGTTTTGGTGGGAAGGCCCGCCAGGTAGTTCCGCACCATTCCCCCCACTAAATATAGGGGAGCGGGTAAATTTTGGGCTAAAAGCCGTAAAAATTCGGGTAAAATCTCTCTCATAGAGTTATTATATCATATATTTAAGGAAATGGCTTGCAAAATTTTAAGAAAAATTATATAATTTAAGTAAGTTTTTACAAAAGTGAAAGGATAGGAAAATTATTTTTTCACAAAGGGGAACGAAGATGTTTGATATCGTTTACAATCCCGTTGCGGGTAAGGGTAAGGCGCTAAAAGCCCTTGCCGTGATAGAAGCGGAATTTAACGCGCGCGGCATTACCTACCGCAAGCACGAATCCACCCACGCGGGCGGGGTAAAGGAAGCCACCGAGCAAGCCATTCAAAGCGGCGCAAAGAACATCCTTGCCATGGGCGGGGACGGCACCTTGCACGAAGTAATTAACGGTTTTTCCAATTTTGAAAACGTGGGATTGGGGATTATCCCCTGCGGAACGGGCAACGACTTTGCCTCCTCCCTAGGGATTTCCGAAAAGGTGGAAGAAGCCCTTTCGCACGTTTTGGAAGGCGCGCTTACGTACGTGGACTATTTAGAGTTGCCCTTCTGCCGCGGCATTAACGTGGCAAGCTACGGCATCGACGTAGACGTTTTGCGCCGTTACGCGAAAAAGAAGAATAAAACCAAGGGCGCGTATATGGCAAGCTTGATTTCTTCCATCTTGCACTATAAAAAGCCCTATACCTTCACCGCCGAAGTGAACGGGGAAAGGGAGGAGCACGCGGGCTTTATTGCCGCCGCGGGCAACGGCAAGCGGTTTGGCGGCAGTATCTACATTTGCCCCGAAGCAAGCCCTTACGACGGAATGTTGGATATCGTAACGGTGGATAACGTAAGAAAGCTGGGAATCCCCGCCGCGTTTATCAAACTGATGAAAAAGAAAATTTTGAACTACAAAAAAACCAAGTTTACCCGCGCGGAAGCTTTGCGCGTAACCACGGGGGAACCCATGGTGGTAAACGTGGACGGCGAACTGTACGATGCGGATGAATTTGCCGTGAAAGTGGTACATAACGCTTTGCGCGTGTGGTTGAAAAAGCCCGCGGAAGCAAACGCGTAACTTTAACAGCGAAAAAACAGAAAAATATCCCCCCGCCCACCGCGTTTTTGCGGAAGGTAGGGGGGTTTTTATTTGCGCCGAAGAAGGGGGCAAGGGCGTAAACGGGGTTATACCGCCCGAAAAGGGCAAATGATAAAAACAAACGAACGCGCGTTGTAAAAAATAACACGAAAATATACGCGATTTGCCAAAAATAGCGTTGACCGAAAGCGTTTTATACGGAAAAACTTGTAAAAAAGAGTAAAAAAACCCGAAAAAATTTTTAATCCGCCGCTTTTTGCGGCAAAATCACGCTTAACTAAAAACCCCTTGCTTATGCTATAAATTTATAAAAACACCGCGTTTTTTGGGGGTTAAACGTAAAAAGCTGGAAAAAATAAAAAAAATCAAAAAAATTTTTTACCGCGCAAAAATGCGAAAAATCCGTTTTGTTTTTCACAAAGCGTGTAAAATTTTTCTTCACCTAAAAACCAAGGGCGAAAATTCGGCTTTTAAGCCAAAAAAGGGGTGGATTTCCCCATGTTTGCCGCCTAATGTGTTTCAAACCAACAAAATAATGTTAAAAAATAACATAAAAATGAGTATTGACAACATTTTATCCATATGATATAATATAGTCAGAAAAAGGGAGGAGCACTCCGATGCAATAAGATATTTCAAAACCGAAAGAAATAAAAAAAGGAGCATACTCCGATGAAGTAGTTATCTTTCACCCTAAAAAATACAAGGAGGTACGGACCGCCCAACTAACTAAAAGATGATGCGGCACGATCCGCAACGGAAAAAGATAAAGCCTTTTATAGTAAAACGGTAAACGCGTAAAGCCACCGAAAAATAAAAGCAACAGGCTTACGGAAGGGCATACGCAAGCAAAAACGCCAAACCAAGGTTTGGGAAGAAAACATTGGAGGCTACCGATATGAAAATATTTAGCGGTAGAAAAATCTAAGTAGGAGAACGGTCCAATGGCGCATTTATATAAAGGATAAAAACGCAAATTACCCGATATTTTGGCAAAAAGCCAATCGTGAAGTAAGGTAAAACGGGGAAACGCGGAAAAACCTATCCTTCACAACTAAATACGGTAGATATATAAGGGGGGCTGAAAAATGCCCCCTTTTTGCGTGTGCGAATTTACGGCGCAATACGGTGTTAAACTTACGTTTTTCCGTAGGTTACATACCAAGTGGTATGCGCCCTGCGGAAAATCCGCGTTTGCCTTGTCTTGCTTGCAACTTCTCCCACTTTTTGATTGCGTATAAACTTCGTTCTGCTACGTTTACTGCTTTGGGGTTGGACTTCGATAACCAACAAGGTTTATCGTATCCCAACCCCTTCGCGAGCCTTGCATAACTTGTTTCTACCCAATCAAATTTGTATCGCTTGTTTCTTCAACTGCAAAATCCTTTTGCGTGTGCGAATTTACGGCGCAATACGGTGTTAAACTTACGTTGTGCCCCGTTAGGGGGGGGTGTGAAAAAATTTTTGTAATAATTTTTGTAAAAGGTATTGACAATCTTTTTCGGATATGCTATAACGTGAGCAAGCAAAAAACCTTACTCTAAAAAAGAGTAGGGTTTTTTCTATCAGCGGATGCAATTCCGCAAAAAATACGGCTGTAAAATTAGCCGAAAAGGAGTGTTAGGAGCGTATGGAACCCCTTCCCCGACGAGGCGTTTCGCCCGAAAGCGCGGAACAAAAGAAAACCAAGCAACACGCAAAGCAAGAAGAAAAAGCGCAGCGTGAAAAAGAAAAGAAGGCGCACAAACAACACGTTTCAGAAGAAAAAGAACAAAAGAAAGCGGAAAAGTTTTTAAGAAAAACGGATGCGTACATCCCCCAATACGACGAACTTTTTACAAAGGGGGAGGAAGCCGGCGCAAAAAGAAAGCGGGGCGGCAACGGCTTTTTGAAAAAGTTTTTCAGGTTAAACTGGAAGATGATTTTGCTTTCTTGCCTATTTTTCACCATTAAATCCATCCCTTCTTGGGCGATTCCGTTGGTTTCCGCAAACCTTATCGATCTTGCGGAAAAGGCGATTTCGCTTGGGGGTATTACGGATGCCATTTGGGCTTCCATCGGGTGGAACGTTCTATTTTTGATTATCGTTATCGTACAAAACCCGTTTAGTTATTCGTTAGAGCAGCATTTTTCCAGCACGCTCAGAAGAACAACCTCCGCAGGGGTTAGAAGCGCGGTTGTAAGAAAACTGCAAGGGCTTTCCATTACCTATCATAAGGATATGGAAACGGGTAGAATTCAAAGCAAATTTATCAAAGATACCGAAAGCGTGGATACCCTAATTTCCGTTCTCGTGGATCAGTTAATCCCCGGGTTTATTGCGGTTATCGTTTCGGCAACCATAGCCATTACCCGAAGCGGCACCGTTGCGCTGTTCTTCCTTTTGGTGGTTCCCATCAACGTGTTGGCTTCCCGCATCCTTTGGTCGGGCATTGCCAAGCGGAGCAGGGATTTTAGAAGGAAGTACGAAAGGGTAAGCAGCCATATGAATACCATGCTGGAAATGCTTCCCGTAACCAAGGCGCACGGCTTGGAACAGCGCGAATTTTCGGGTATGCACCGCGAAATCGCAACCCTTTCGGGCAGCGGATACGCGTTAGATAAAACCAACTGTTGGTTTGCAAGTACCCTTTGGGTGGTTTCGGCAACCACCAACGCGGGGTGTTTACTGTTTTGTATTTACCTTGCCATTACGGGTAAAATATCCATTGGTAGCGTGCTGTTATTCCAAAGCTTATTTTCCACGCTAAGCGCAAACGTGATTGGTTTAGTGCATTGCATTCCTTCCATTACCCACGGAATGGAAGCGGTTTCTTCCATTGGGGAAATTATGTCCTCTACGGATATGGAATACTCCTTGGGTAAAACCAACGCCACAACCGTTCGTGGGGACGTGGAATTTGATCACGTTTCTTACACTTACCCCGGCGCGGAAGAACCCGTAATTGCGGATTTTTCCCTAAAAGTAAACGCGGGCGAATGTATTGCGGTGGTGGGTAGCTCGGGCTCGGGCAAGTCCACCTTGATGAACGTGATTATCGGCTTTTTAACCCCCGAAAAAGGGTGCGTGAAAATAGACGGCGTTCCCCTTACCGACTTAAATTTAACCGAATACCGCCACCATATTTCGGTGGTTCCGCAAAACAGTATTTTGTTCCCGGGTAGTATTCGGGAAAACATTACCTACGGGATGGATAAGTATAGCGAAGAGGATTTGGCGCGCGTGATAGAAGCCGCCAACCTAACCGACATGATAGCCGAACTTCCCGAAGGGTTAAACACCAACGTGGGTGAACACGGCGGTAAACTTTCGGGTGGGCAAAAGCAACGCGTAACCATTGCGCGCGCACTAATTCGCAATCCCTCCCTGTTAATTTTGGACGAAGCGACAAGCGCGCTTGATAACGTTTCGGAATACCACGTGCAACAAGCCATTTCGCGCGCGGTAAAAGGGCGCACCACCTTTATCGTGGCGCACCGCCTTTCCACCATTCGCGATGCAGACCGCATCGTGGTTATGGAAGGGGGCAAAGTTGCCGAAACGGGCACCTACGAAGAACTGATGGCAAGAAAAGGCAAGTTCTACGAATTAAAATGCTTGAACGACGCAACGAACAAGCAAGCGGAAGCCGCCCTTAACAACGTTTTTTAACTAAAAACGGGCGCGCAATCGCAACAAAGCGTAAACAAATTCAAACGGCTCCCTTTCATAAGGGAGCCGTTTATTGCTTGATAGAAGGGCGTAATTTCCTTCCCCAAAGGGAAAGGGTGAAAAGATAAATTACTCTTCTTTTTTGGGCTTAGAGGGGCAGGAGTGGCATTTGCCGTGATAGGGGCAATCCGCGCAGCCCGTAACACCCTTTTTTTTGCGGATAACGGCGGCAATGCTAACGCTAACCACAACCGCTACCGCGCATACGGTAATTATAATATCCCAAATCATTTGGATTTCTTTTTCTCCTTACTTAAAATCAAGGCGTAAACCACGGCAAGGGCAAGCGCGCCCGCTGCGGGGAATACCGTCCACCACCAAGTTCCCACCAAGTAGGTAACTGCGGAAACCACGTAAGAAGTTGCCACCCAGAAAAGGAAGGTCCACTTAAAGGTGCCTTGTTTTAGTTCGGCTTTTGCGGCGGCAACCGCGGCAAAGCAGGGAACGGTGGTCATATTAAACATAATAAAGCTAATAAGCGCGGGTATGGAAATGCCCGTTGCGGCAATCATGGCAACCGCTTCTAACGCGCCCGATTCGCTACCTTCCCCCGAAGAAAGCATGGCTTGCACTTCCAGCATCACCGATTCGGGAATGCCCACGGCGGTGCCTGCCAAAATAACGCTGGAAAGCGCGCACGCAATGGTAAAGAAGGTGGAAACCACGTTTTCCTTTGCTATTAGCCCCGTGATGGCGGCAACCGCAAACACCCAGCCGTACGTCCCCAGTTGCGAGCCAAAGCCCAAGGGGGTAAACAACGGCTGCACCAGTTTACCGATGGATGCCAAAATGGAATCGTTCATACTGGAAACCATTTTCCAATCCCAACCGAAGTTGGACATAAACCAAATTACGATGGTGCTGGCAAGAACGATGGTGAACGCCTTTTTAATAAAGTGCTCGGCTTTATCCCACAAAAGGAGCATTAAGTTCTTAAAGCGGGGCGCGTGGTAGGTGGGCAGTTCCATAACGAAGGGGGGAATTTCCCCTTTTAGGGTGGTGGAACGCATAAGAAGTAGGGTAACCGCCGCCACGATCATACCGAAAAGGTACATACCGTACGTGATAAGGTCGGCGTTGCCAATGCCAAACGCCATTACGATGCCCCCCGAAATCGCGGTTAAAATGGGCACCTTTGCCCCGCAGGAAAAGAAGGGGATTACGCGAATGGTTGCCACCCGTTCCTTTTCATCCGCCAAGGTACGCGTGTTGGCGATTGCGGGTACCGAACAGCCAAAGCCCATAATCATGGGCATAAACGCCCTACCCGAAACACCGAATTTCCGTAAAATTTTATCTAATATGAACGCAACGCGCGCCATATAGCCGCTATCTTCTAAAATGGAAAACAGCAAGAATAAAACCATAATTTGGGGGATAAAGGAAAGCACCGAAAATACACCCCCCAAAACCCCGTCGCAAACCAATCCAACCGCCCAAGCGCTTGCGCCAAGGGATTTCATACCCGCGGTTGCCCAGTCGCTTACGTAGCCCATGCCTACTTCCAGCGCGTAAAATAGGATGGCGCCCGGGGAGTTTAAGCCTTCGCTAAAAAAGATGCTGCCTACGGTGGTGGCGCTCATTTTTTCACACCAATCCCCAAAGGATGGGAAGATGGATGCCAAATACAAAAAGTTTTCGCTAAAGGTAAGGTGGAACACCCCGAATAAAATCAAGAAGAATAGGGGTAGCCCAAACCACTTGTGCGTTAACACGCGGTCCGCTTTTTCAGAGGGGGTAAGTTCGGTTTCTTCGTGCGGGTGCTTATGTACGGCGGTCGCGTAGTTCGCGGTGATGTACGCGTAACGCGCGTCCGCAATTACCGCTTCAAAGTCCGTACCGAATACGTCGTCCGAAAAGGTTTTCTTAAAATCTTCTACCATAGGTAAAAGGTTTTTATGCGCGGCAACTTCTAATTCGTCCAGTTCAATTAGTTTTACCGCGTGGAACAGCGCGTGGGGCACGCTTTGCGCTTGCAAAGCAATTTTTACGTCCCCAATCAGGTGGGTAAGCGCGGAATTTTCCAATACCGTTACCGCGGGGCGGGGCTTTTTGCACGCTTCGTACGCGCGTTGCATCAGTAGGTCTAACCCCGTTCCCTTTAAGGCGGAAACTTCCACCACGGGAACGCCCAATTTTTCTTCTAACACCTCTACGTCAATGTGGTCGCCGTTCTTTTCTAAAGCGTCCATCATATTTAAGGCAACCACCACGGGAACGTCAATTTCCAGTAGTTGGGTGGTTAGGTAAAGGTTGCGTTCTAAATTGGTGGCGTCCACGATGTTAATTACTAAATCGGGGCGCTCGTCCAAAATATAGTTGCGCGAAATCACTTCTTCGGGCGTGTAGGGGGAAAGGGAATAAATCCCGGGAAGATCCACGATGGAGATGGGCTCTGCAAATTTTTTGTAAATCCCGTCCTTTCTATCCACCGTTACCCCGGGCCAGTTGCCCGTGTGCGCGGTACTGCCCGTAAGCACGTTAAAAAGGGTGGTTTTACCGCAGTTGGGGTTGCCCGCTAATGCAAAACGTATCATCCTTCCACCTCCACAACCACCATTTTGGCTTCCTTTTTACGTAAAGTAAGTTGGTATCCGCGCAAGGTAATTTCAATGGGATCGCCAAGGGGCGCGCGCTTTTTTAAGGTTACGGTTGCGCCCGGGGTTACGCCCATATCAAATAGGCGGCGGCGAATTTTAATCCCTTCCGTGCCGATGGAAAGCACGTTGGTTACTTTTCCGCTTTCGCCAATGGCGAAATCACACAGTTTTTTTTGCATAAATCTCCTTTTGCGTTACTGCGAACGCGCGCGGGAAGGCCCCGCATATCTTTAAGTTCGCATATGCGAACCATACGTTAAAAAATATAATCCGCATCGCGTTTGCGTTTTACGGATGGGGAAAAGGGTAAAAAATGCCCTTTTTCGTTGATTTCCGCTTATATTATACGAATTTTAAGGTGCGGTGTCAAGCGGTTCGCATATGCGAACTAAAAAATTTTTTCATTTTTTTCCGGCGGCATATTTACGGCGCAATACATTGTTAAACTTGCGTTTTCGGTGCAGTTACATACCAAGTGGTATGCGCCTTTCCGAAATCCGCGTTTGCCTCGTCTTGCTTGTAACTATGCCGCCTTGGTGGTGTGTATCGGTGGCGCATAAACTTCGTTCTGCTTCGTTTCTACTTTTTACTATATGCGCGTGCGACTAAAAAAAATACCACTAAAAATACCACGGGGGCTTTGCCAAGCGCAAAGCCCCCGTAAGGAAAGCGTGATTATAAATTTTCCTTTGCTACCAGCAAGGTTTTTACGTTCTTTTTCGCTTTTGCGTCTACAAACGCTTCGTTTACTTGGTCTACGGTATAGCGGTCGGTAAGCGCTTTAATTTTGGGCAGTAAATCGGGGTTGCTTTCCAGGAAGGAAAGGTAGGTTTTTACGTCGCAAACCGAGTATTGCGAAGAGCCGATAATGTGCAACGCCTTAAAGGTAATCAGCTGGGGTTGAATTTCAATGCCGCCCGAGTTGCTGTATTGCCCGGGAACTAAATATACCCCGCGGTTTCTTAAAATATTGATGCCCATAGGTACTGCGGTGGGCGCGCCCGAAGCTTCAAAGCAAAGGTCTACGCCAAGGCCGCCGTTTTCCGCTTGCAGTAAAGCGGCTACGTCTTCCCCCTTTAAGTCAAACACGCGGTCGCAACCAAGGCATTTTGCGCGTTCTTCCCGCTTTTCATCCTTGCCAAAGGTGATTGCGTACACTTTGGGAATACCCATACGCTTTAAGTAAGCAACCGCAAACATCCCAACGGGGCCAAGACCTTGCACTACCGCCACGTTAATTTTACTAAAATCTACGCCCGCTTGTTTTGCCAAGGAAAACGCGTGGATTGCCGTGGGCCCGGGGCAAGCGAACGTCGCCGCCGCAACGGGGTCTACGGATTCGGGAATTTTAATCAGGTTAGTAAGGGGGGTAAAGTTAACTTCGGTATAACCGCCGTAAAGGTAGGGCGCTTGGAAAATACTGCCCCCGTTGGTTACCTTCATGTTCACACAGTTTGCGTCGTCCCCGTTTTTGCAAAGTACGCATTCCCCGCAAGGAACGGCAATATCCGCAATTACCGCGTCGCCCACTTTTAAGCCGTAAGCTGCGCTTACTTTTTCATCCAAATCCGTAATTCTGCCCACGAATTCGTGCCCGATAATGCTGGGGAAACCAACCGCCAGCTTACCGTTATGCATGTGTACGTCCGTACCGCATACGCCGCTTGCAATTAAGTCCATACGGGCATAGCCCTTGGGCGCGGAAACTACGTCGAATTCTCTTACTTCAAAATCCTTCATGGGGCCCATGAATACTGCTGCTTTAACTTTCATTTTAACTCCTTTTGCTTTTTTAAAGCCCATTATTTTTTATATTTGGTTTGGGGGTAGCCCCCTTGGTTTAATGTTTTTCGGTTTTCACGGTAAAACGCCCTTCTAAAACGCCAACGATCTCTTTAAGCTCTCCCTCCGTGATAAGGGGGGTATCCGCGTAAGGATAGGGCTTGTTTAAGGCGGTGTACTTGCTTTTCCCTAAACGGTGAAAGGGCAGTACGTCCACGTGCGTTACGCCCAAGGGCGATAGGGCGGATACAATCCCTTCTATTTCTTCCTTTTGGGTGTTAAACCCGGGAATTAAGGGGATGCGAACGCGTACCTTTTTGCCTTCCGCAAGTAAACGGGTTAAGTTTTGTGTGATTAGGGATAAATCCCCGCCCGTTTGCTTTTTTAACCTTTCCGCATTGGCGGATTTATAGTCGAAATAATATTCGTCCACGTACGGGTTCAGCTTTTCAAAGGCGGCGTAAGGCGCGCACCCCGCGGTATCCACGATAAGGTGTAAGCCTTGTTCCTTTACCTTACGGGCAAGCGCTTCCGCGCTATCCGCTTGCAATAGCGCCTCGCCCCCGCTAAAGGTAACGCCACCGCCGCTTTCCGCGTAAAAGTCCGCGTCCTCCATAATTTCACTTAGCAAATCGTCCACCGCAATATGCTTGCCACAAATTTCGGTTATCCCTGCCCGTTCGTAGGTTAAGGCGGTGGGGGTAAGGGGTATGGTTTCGGGGTTATGGCACCACGGGCAATGCAAGTTGCACCCCTTAAAAAATACGGTGGTGCGAATGCCCGGGCCATCCCCTAACGAAAAGTGCTGTACGTTGGCGATGAGGGGAGATTTTTCCATATTAGCCGCCCTGTTGGGTGCGGTTTAGAATATCCAACTGCACGTCCTTATCCAAACGCACGAAGTAGTCCGAGAATCCCGAAACGCGTACCACCAAATTTTGGTAGTTTTCGGGGTGCGCAAGCGCGTCTAACAAAACTTCGCGCGAAGTGGCGTTGATTTGCAGTTCCTGACCGCCTTTTTTGAAGTACGCGCGCACCAAGGCAAGTAGTTTTCGGATGTGATCGTCCGAAAAAGCGGAAGGGAAGAATTTTTGGTTGATTACCGTACCGCAAGCCGCCTTTTCGTAGTGGGGTTTGGAAACGCTGTTTAGGGTGGAAGTGGGGCCTTTTACGTCCTTGCCGTAGGTGGGGCTTGCCGCATCCGAAAGGGGGGTGCCAGCCTTTCTGCCGTCGGGCGTGGCGTTAATTTCTCTACCCAAAAGCACGTTGTGAATATTCGCCGCCATGGCAACGTACATACCGCCGCCATCCCTGGTTTTATATTTTTTGAATTCATCTGCAAGTACGTCCAAATACCAAACCGCGTATTTATCCGCGAAATCGTTGTTATTGCCGTACTTGGGCGCGGCAAGTAACTTTTCGCGTACCTCTTCGTAGCCCACGAAGTCCGCCGCAAGCGCATCCCTAATTTGGGGCAAGGTTAACGTTTTTTCCACGAACACGGTGTGTTCAATCGCCGCCATGGAGTCCGCAAACGTGCCAACCCCCATCAGCCCCGCGCCGTGTACCGAAGGATAAACGCTACCCCCGTTGTTGATATCTAACCCCCTACCGATACAGTCTTGGCAGAAGCAAGAAAGGAAGGGTTCGGAAAAATATTCTTGGTCAATGCGGTTGTTATGCGCCATAAAGTACGCGTAATATTCGGCTACGCCGCGGCGCATTTGTTTTTCCATTGCATCCGTAAAATCTTGCATGCAAGCCATATTTTCAACCTTCCCCGTATCGGGGCCAACCGAATGGTTGAACTTGCTTACGCCGTTAAAGAAGACGTAATCGAAAAAGCGGGGGGAATCAAACCGCCCGTCCGACCACGGGGGCTGTTTGCCCGTAATAAAGTTTTCAATACAACCCACCATACAGTAATCGTATACGTCCTCTTTTTTATAGCCGTAGGCCAAAAGGGCGGGGATGTTGACTTCGTCGTTCATCAAAGCGGGGTAACCCAAACCCGTACCGATACTCTTTAAGCAAGCAATCAAAAATTCGTCGGGCGCGTCGGGGGTGATGCGCGCCGAAAGGTTGGGCCCGGGCGCGTTACACGTTTTTACCGCTTCCACAATTAGGTAGGAAAGGGCGTTTACTTGGGATTTTTCATCTATCCCCTTACCGCCGATTACGATGTTAACTACGTCGTTCGTGGGAATTTTGGTGAATACGTTTTGCAACAGTTCTACCGCGCGTTCGTCCGTTAAAATGCCCCTTTCTACGTCCTTTTGATAGAAGGGGTATAGGTATTGATCCATACGCGCAAGCGCCATTGCCGCTCTGCCTTCCGAATAAAAGGCGGTGTGAATCAGCCAAACCAGTTGCAAAGCCTCAGCAAACGTTTGGGGCGCGCCGTTTACAAGGGCGGTGATGTTATTTGCAATAAAATCCAACTTTTCGGTATCGTAGTCTTCCGCATTTTTTAAGTTTAAGGCTGCTTCGCGATAGTTTTTTGCGCGTTGCAAAAAAGCTTCCATCGCAATTTTCATAGAAGTTAAAGTTAGGGTTTTCTTTTCGTCCCCTTGGTAGGTTTTAAGGGCGGCTTCTATGCGGGAAAGGGTGCCCGTAATCCCTTCGGCAAGGGCGGTTTTATAATCGGGCGCAAAGTGGTCGGCGTTCGTACCGAAACCGCGTAGACCAATATCGCCTACCACGCGCGCCGCGTATTCCAGCCGCTCCTTATCCACCGAAACCGCGTAGCAACGCGCGTTGCCCACGATTAGGTCGTTTTTGAAAATATGGGGGGTGGGCAGGGTAAACAGCGCTTCAATACCACGCGCGCGAAGAAGGGGGGTGGGTAACCCCAAATTGTCCTTATACCCTAAAAAACGGAAGTAGTAGGGCGCGTAATCCCCCGTAAGGGGCGTGTTTACTTCTTGGCGCAATAATTGAAAAGTTTTCATAAAAAAACCTCCGAAATCCCAATTCTATACACAGTATAGCAAGCAAAAGGGAAAAAGTAAAGGAAGAATTTTCATAAATCTTGACAAAATTCATCTAAAATGCTAAAATGAACAAAAGGGGGCAAGTATGCAAGCAGTAGAACTTAAAGGAAGCGCCGCCGTGGATTTTGCGCACGTTTTTAAGGCGGAAACTTACGAAAACACCATTGCTATGGCGGAAAATGAAATTGAAGTTTCCTTTTTAACCGAAGGGGAACTGGAAATTTGGGACGGATTACAAACGTATACGGCAGCCAAAGGGGATATTATGTGCTCCTACGGGGGTACGAAATGGATAAAAAGCAAAAATTTCCATTGTCACCACACCGTCCGTTTCCGCTTTGATGCAATTTCGGCGGGGGAAAAGGGGGTGTTTTTACCCTTTTTAACCAAGGCTTCCGCAAAGACGGAGGAAATTGAAGGGCTGTTGGACGCGCTGATTTATAAGCCCTATTTATACTTGGATTCCCCCACGAAAAGTACCTTTATGGCGCTTTCCGTTCTTTGCAAAATTGATGAAATTTTCCACGCCGAAGGGGGCGAAAAATTCAAAGAAGGGCAAATGATTGCAATGCGCGCGAAAAAGTACGTGCATAGGCGTTTGGCAGAGCCGTTAACGCAAAGGGAGGTGGCCCATTATTTAGGGGTAACGCCGGGGTACCTATGCGGGCAGTTCAAAAAAGCCGAAGGAATTCCCTTGATGGCGTACATTAACCGCGCAAAGTTAAGCGGCGTGAAAAACTTGATGGAAAAGGAAGGGTTAAAATTAAAGGACGCGTGCACGCGCTTTGGCTATCAGGATCCCAACTACGTAAGCCACTTATACAAAAAAACGTTCGGCAGAACGATTACTTCCAAATCGGATACCCCTAAACTGAAAAAAGAAGAATAACGGGGCAACCAAACGCGCGGTGCAAGTTTTTTTGTGAAATTTTACGAAAAACACGCTAAAACCCTTGCCAAAAAGCAAAAAAACGGCTATAATATGCAAGCGATTGGTTAAGGAAGGTTTCTTCCCACCCAAAACGCGGGTATGGCGGAACTGGCAGACGCGCTAGATTCAGGTTCTAGTGGGGGCAACTTCGTGTAGGTTCAAATCCTATTACCCGCACCAGAAAAAAGAGGGCAAGTTTGTAACTTGCCCTCTTTTTTCAGTTATATTCGCCGTTGGCGAGTTCTATGCTCTTCGAGCGTGATATTGCCATAGGCAGTGATATGCGCTACGCGCGTTAAAGAAAGAAAGGCGAATATAATATCACTGCGAAACGAAGTGTCGCAATATCACTTTTGCAAAGCAAAAATATCACGCTGATAAAGTCAGCATATCACTAAATCTTTTTATAACTTTACAACTCATAAATTTTATGCTATAATGTTTTCGAGGTGATGATAATGGCGGAAAGCATTTTAAGAGATAAATCCAAAGAGTTTGCAAAGCAAATCGTTTTTCTTTGCCGTGAAATTAAAACAAATATGAAAGAGTCGGTTTTAACAAATCAACTTTTGCGGTCGGGAACGTCTATCGGTGCAAATATTCACGAAGCACAATATGCGCAAGGCACAAAGGATTTTATATCCAAATTGGAAATAGCGCAAAAAGAGTGCTACGAAACTGAATATTGGATGGAATTGCTCTTTGAAACGGAATATATTCCCGAAAACGTTTATAAACCTTTACAAAATCAATGCGGACAAATTCGAAAAATGTTAATTTCTTCACTCAACACAACGAAAGCAAATCAAGGAAACAAATAGTTAAGTACTGCAAAGCAACCTACGTATTTGCAACGATGAGTTTTTTATTGTATCAAAGAGCGAGATATTACAAAAAATGCGACAAGTTTTGCTTGTCGCATTTTTTATCCATTTTACAAAAATTCTGTTTTTTTGCACAAAACCTATTGAAATATTTTCGAAAAAGCTGTATACTAAGTATGCGAAACAAATTTCATATCAAGCAATTATAGGGATATTTTTATCTTTTAGGATAGGTATATCCTTTTTGGCCATAATTATTCAAATCTTAGAATTTGGTAAAATCGCAAATTCCACTCATTATGGTTTACGAGAGTATATCCCGTTCTATTTTTGATTTTGTTTCGCGACAATCGGAGTTTGTGTTTTCGGTGCGGTTAACTTCGGTTGCCGCACTTTTTTATTTTATCAAATTTATTGGAGGTTTACTAGAGATACTATTATGAAAAAGCAATATCACGTTATTTCTGCAAAAAACTTTGGTTATGAGTCCGAATTAGGCGATGGAACTTATGATTATTTTGTATTCCCAGCTGATGAATTTAGTGAATATGAAGCAATGAGCGCTTTCGCCGAAATTACGAAAGAAACATTAAAAGCCAACAATCATTGGTATTCTTATACTGCTTATGAATATCGTGGTTCATCTAATAATGGTGGAAATTATGGAAAACAATATTATGAAATAATTTATAATGGCTTATTTGATGAGGACAATGTACCATTTATACCTTAATCAATAAAAACTATTTAGGCATTTTAATAGACTTTGTTAGATGTCATTGGGAGTTAAAATGGGAGCAAAACCTTTCATCGAAATGCACCCAAAATTCTTAAATTTGCACCCACCCTAAAATTGTATCATAATTTTAGATTACTCACAAAAAATGCGACAAGTAGAAACTTGTCGCATTTTTTTATCCATTGCGAAAGCAATGGTATATCATCACGCGTTAGCGTGTATCTCATCACCGAAGGTGTATCTCATCAACCGTAAGGTTGTATGTCTTTCGCAATGATGATATCCAAGGTTTTACCTTGATGATATACCGCGAGCAAGTAGCGGATGATATACACGGCTTTGCCGTGATAGAATGCAAAAAAGCAAAGGACTTTACGGCCTGCTTTTCCTTTTTCCCAAAAATCTTTTTTCTACGAAAAAATCTTCTTGGGAGCCCTATTATTGAAAGTCTTTCGTATTAACGAAAGGCTTGTTTTTTTGCCCTTTGGCAAAAAACGATTCATCCTCATTTTTGGAAAGGTTTATGGAAGAAAATAAAAACACGGTGGGCGAAAGCAAAAAATTGCTTTCGCCCACCGTGTTGGTTTTTTAGGAGTTTTCCTATGAAATATCCGTTATGCGTTTATAACCCCTTATTAAAGGGCGGTGAAAAATTACCGTTTTTTACCAAACAGCATTACCGAAGCCAGCGCCATAACGCTTGCGAATAGCGCCAAGGTTTTAGTTGCGGATTTTTTACAGCCCGAACTGCCGTTTTTGCCGTCCGCCCCTTGGGGGCCAACCTCGCCTTGGGCGCCTTGCGCGGTAACGCCCGTATCTGTATCCCCAATCCACCAATTACCGTTGGTGCCGATATAAGGGGTTTCGCCGTTCGTACCGTTGGTGCCGTTGGTACCGTTCGTACCCGCGGGGCCTTGGGGCCCGGTTTCGCCTTGTTCCCCTTGGGGGCCTTGCGCGGCTACGCCCGTATCCGTGGTGCCAATCCACCAATTACCGTTGGTGCCGATATAGGGGGTTTCGCCGTCCGTACCGTTGGTGCCGTTGGTACCGTTCGTTCCGTTGGTACCTGCAGGGCCTTGCGCACCTTGTTCCCCTTGGGGGCCTTGCGGACCAGCCGCACCTTGTTCCCCTTGGGGGCCTTGCGGACCAGCCGCGCCCTGTTCCCCTTGCGGGCCTTGGGGGCCTTGTGCGGCAACGCCCGTATCAATATCCCCAATCCACCAGTTACCGTTTTCGCCGATATAGGGGGTTTTGCCGTCCTCACCGTCTTCCCCGTCCGCGCCTTCGGTTACGCCGCCGATAATTACGTCTTCGTACGTGCCGTTGGTGTAAAGGTAGCGAAGGGTGGTGGTGCCGTCTGCGTTGGGAATGGTTAAAATTTCGTAAATGCCGTTGCCGTAATAATCAATTAAGTTAAATTCGAATTGGTTTACCGCGCTGTAATATTGGTTGCGAACTGCGGAATAGTATTCTACGCCTACGTCCCTACCGTCCTCGGTAAAGTGAAGCATGGCAATCATACCCGTTTCCCAGTTGTTATTCATATCAAAGTCTTGGGGGTTTACTAACATTTGGGTTACTTTGGTGCCGTAGTAGGTGCGGTCCTGACGCCAAACGATGTTCCCCGTGTTATCGCATTTATGACCGCAAAGAACCATTACGATGTTGCGATGCTTGTTGATAAGTTCCAGCCAAATATCGTCCCCATCGTTATAGGTGTAGTGGGAGGAGGAGGGCGCGCGGCTGGTGGTATCCGTTACGTATTCGCCTTGCGAATCCATATACGCGTGGGTGGTAATAATAACGCGGCGGGTGGGGTTTTTGGAAATTTCTTCGCTTGCCCACTCTAAGATGTTATCTTCCGCGCCGAAGTCAAAGCTAAAGAACATCCAATCCGTTTCGCCCACGGTAAAGTTAACGTAGAAGTTACCCAAACTTTCGGGGTTGTTGATATAGTAGTTTCCAACCCCCGGGCGTTCGCTGGGGCCCGAATAATGGTGAATATCCAAGCGATCCCAGTTTTCGCTGTTTCCAAAGAATTTATCGTAGTTTTGCACCGAATCGTGGTCGCCCTGAACGAACTGCCAGGGAAGGTTTGCATCCGTCAGTTTTTGGAATTCTTGCGCGGCGTACGCGTATTCCTCGTTAGAATCCTTCGTATCTACCGTATCCCCCATGCCAAGCACGTACTTTAAGTTGTACTTTGCAATGATTTCGGGGTTGGAAAGCCAATCGAAAATGTAGGTTAAGTTATCCGTACCGTTTGCTAAATCGTAGTACACCAATTTTTGGGTATCCCCAAGAACGGCAAAGGAGTAAGAATATTTGCTTAAATCCAAGCCGCTGGTAGAAAGCCAAATGCGTTCCAAATCGTTTTTCTTGGGGGATAAGTCCGCTACTTTGTTCATCGTGGGGGTTACGGCGGAAAGGTCGTAATAACCTGCCAAATTATCCGCCGAAAGGGATAATTTTTTGTAGTCCGCGGCAATTTCCGCATCCGTTCTTACGTCCGTAAACACCGCTAAATCGCGAATGGTTCCCTTAAAGTTCCACGGGTTGCCCTTTCGTAGGTCGCCCCCCACCGCAAGTTGGGTGTAGGGAACTCCGCTTGCGTAATCCGCGGCGGCAAGGGTTTGTTTCAGCTCCCCGTTTAGGTACAGTTTCACTTCGGTACCCGTATGCGTAAGGGCAAGATGCGCCCAGTTATTGGTGCGCACGTCCACTTGGTCAAACGCGTACTTCCGAATACCGCTTACCGTTTTTACGGTTAGGGAAGGTTGCCCGTTTTTCACAATTTCAAAGTTGAAGGTATCCACGGCGGAGCCTTGGTCCGACCAGCAACCAAGTAAGGTGCCTACGTCCCCCGTGTAGTTAACGGGAACGTGAATCCAACTTTCCACCGTACGGGGAACCACCTTGGTTTTTTGTTGTAAGGGGTGATCCTTACTAGGTTGTAAGCCCACTACGGGTTCAAAAATTAAGTCGTTAGAATTGTTAGAAAGGTCGGTTGCGTAATTGGTTGCGGTTAAATCGTACGCGGCAAGTAAGTTTTTATCCGTCTTATCTACCGTAAAGGTGCTTGCCTTGGCGGAAGCAAGTAATTCCGCATCCGTTCTTACGTCCTTATACACGCTAAAGTTTTGAATTTTACCTTGCAACATATGGCCGTTGTTCGCACAGTAATCCCCACCAACGCAAAGCTTATCTAACTTGGATAATTGCCCTTGGTAAAGGTGTTGCCCGGGGCGTTCCATTACGGGGTCGCTTTCGGTTAAGGTTTCTTTCAGTTCCCCGTTGATATACAGTTTATAAACGGTGGTGCCTGCGCCCTTTACGTCCTCCACGTCAATTACAAGCGCAAAGCGTGCGGGCGTGGGGTTATCTTCGGTACCCATATAATCTAGGTAGTTCGTTTTGAAGGTAAACGATTGCGCGAACATAGTGGAAAGTTTAATTTTCCCTTGGTCTGCAAGCATTAAGTAAAAACCGCTTACGGAAGAGCCTTGGTTGTTGTAATCCCCAAACAAAACGCCGTTGTTCCAGCTGAAATGCACAACGGGAATCCACGCTTCCACTTCAATGGTTAAATCGTCCGCTTCGGCAAGATTTAAGTTGTTTTCCATGTGGTAGTAGCCTAGCTTGTTAAAGTCTTTCCCTTTATCGTAAGAAACCCAAGCCTTTGCGGATAGGGAAGTAAGCATAAGCATGCCTACCGCCATACACAGCGCAAACGCGAAGGTTAAAAACAGTTGAGTGATGCGTTTCATTTTCATTATAGTTCCTCCCTTAGGGATATTGATAAAATATGTTTTAGAATAACATATTTTTAAGAGGATGTCAATAGTGGGGAAAAAGAAAAAGGGAAAACGAAGGGGAAAGGATAAAAAGGGGAAGGAAAAGGGCAAAAAAAACCGCGGGCAAAGGCTTATTTTTGCCTTTGCCCACGTGGGATTTGGTTTTAAAGCGGAATCTTTTTCGTGAGTATCAAAATCAGTCTTCAATATACGGGCGGATACGCAGGGTTGCGCCTACCGATTCGCAAATTTTACGGCAAAGCTCCTGCTCCTCTTTACTGGTTACTACGTCCACCACCGTCATTATTACCGAGGGCACGTAAGCGGTGCAATCCTTTGCAAATTTCAGCATCGCCTCGTACGAATCCATGCCGAACTTGGGGCGCACTACCTTAAGGTAGTCCTCTTTATTTGTCGCGTTTAAGCTGATGGAAACCACGTCGATAAGCCCCTTTAACTTGGGCGCGGTGGATTCCTGCCAAATTAAGTCTGCCAAGCCGTTGGTGTTGATGCGGATTTGCAAATCACACTTTTTGCGGATATACTTGGCTACCTGTAAAATATCGGGAAGGCGCTCGGTGGGCTCGCCGTACCCGCAAAAAACAAATTCCTTATACTTGGTTAAATCCCAGGTATCAATGCTATCGCACACCTCTTGTACGGTGGGTTCGCGGTCCAGCCAAAGGGAGTCCGAATCAAACACGTAGTCCTTGTTATGGCGCAAGCAGAAGGTGCAGGCGCAGGGGCAACGGTTGGTCATGTTGATATAAATGGAAGATTCCGCGGCGTAGGTAAGTGTCATCATAATTTAAAGCTCTCCTATCAGTTTGGATTTAAAATCGATTTTATCAAAGGCAAGCCCTAGGGCGATAAACAGCGCCGTGCTGGTTGCCGATTGTATTAGGGAAGCAGGAATCCCTGCAAGGGGGGATATAAAGTTGCTAAACAGCAAGGCTTCGTATAAGTAATATCCGCCCGCGCAAAGAAGGGCGGCGGGTAGAACCATCATCCAGCTACGCGCAGTCATAATTTTTTTGCCTTTGTTTGAAAACAGCAGGGCGGTTAAGGCTTTAATGATTATCGAACCGGGCGCCCATATGGCAAAGCCCGTAAGGCAATCCGCTAAAAGCGCGCCACCCGCGCCAACCGCCAAGGCGTACTGCCAGGGAAGAAGGCACGCGGCAAGGTAAATCAGCCCGTCCCCCACGTGTACGTATCCGTTTTTGGTGGGGATATGCAAATAAGCGGTAACCACGAATACCAGCGCCGTAAAAACGCCCGATAGACAAAGCAGGCGGGATTTTCTATTTTTCATCCGAACGCCCCCATTCTATTTCACCTAAAAATTCCTCAAAGCAAATGCCGTCCGTTTTGGGCAAATCCATTTCGGCGGTATGGCGAAGCGCCTTGGCAATAAAGGCGGAAGCGTGCCGAACGGCTTGGGTGAAATTTGCGCCGTTGACTACGTCCGCAGCAATGATGGAAGAAAACACGTCCCCCGTTCCCGCGCGGCAGGAACCCGTTTTGTGTTCCTTTACGGTTTGGGGCGGTTTTCCCCTTTCAAAAACGAAGTTCAGCAAATCTTCCCCCCGTTCTATGCCTGAAATCACGATGCGGGTTGGCCCCATATCGCTTAGCTTTTGGCAAAGTGCGGTCAGTTCTTCCACGTCCATATTCGCATTGTACGGGGTGTTTGATAGAATGCACGCTTCGGTTAAATTGGGCGTGATAATATCCGCGTAGGGAAGAAGGGATGCCATTTGCTTAGCAAGCTTGGTGGGGTAGGACTGGTACAGCTTGCCGTTATCCCCCATAACGGGGTCTACCACCGTAAGGGTGTTTTCCCTTTTAAATTCCTGCAAAAAGCGTTTTACAATTTGGATTTGCTTGGGGGAGCCGAGAAAGCCCGTAAGAATCCCATCAAAGGAAAGGTTCAGCTTTTTCCACTCGTTAAAATACGATTCCATATGGCGGGTATAATCGGTGCGGTAAAAGCTTTCGTATCCCGTGTGGTTGGAAAAAATAGCGGTGGGCAGGGGGCAGCATTGTACCTTTAAAGCGGAAATAATGGGCAGGGAAACCGCAAGCGAGCAACGCCCAAAGCCGCAAAAATCGTTAATTACTGCAATTTTCTTTTGTTTTTCGCTTGGCATATTCGGTTACCCCCTTGACATTTTGATACGGATAGTATACAATATTTTTGTACATATGAAAATAATCAGTTTTGGAGAAAATTATATATACAGATGAAATATGTCGTAGAAAAAGAAAAACGCCCCGTATACCTGCAAATATATCGGCAGCTACGCGAGGACATCGTAAACGAGCTGTACCCGTATAACGCAAAGCTGCCCTCCATCCGCGCCTTGGCAGAGGAAACGGGGGTTAGCACCATAACCGTGGAGCACGCCTACGGATTGTTAAGCGAGGAAGGGTATATCGAGCCCAAGGAACGGAGCGGGTTTATCGTGTGCTTCCGTAAAAAGGACGGATTTGCCGCACCCGCAAGCCCCGTGCAAAAATATCACGCTCCTTACCAAACCAGGCACGAATACCCCGATTTTCCCCTTTCGGTATTAAGCAAAACCATGCGTAAGGTATTAACCGAGCACGGAGATTTGCTTTTGGAAAAATCCCCCAACAGCGGGGTTGCCGAACTAAAGGATGCCGTGAAACGGTATTTAAAGCGGAATAGAGGCATTGCGGTAAGCGAGGAGCAGATTATCGTGGGCTCTGGCTCCGAAAGCCTGTACGGGCTAATCGTAGACCTTTTGGGCAGGAACCGCACCTTTGCCATAGAATCCCCTTCGTATAAAAAAATAGAGCAGGTGTATAAGGCAACCGAAATTAGCTACGAGCTACTGCCCCTAACCCAAACGGGGATCGATAGCGCGGCGTTAAAGGATACGGCGGCGGACGTGCTACATACTACCCCCTTTCGCAGTTACCCAAGCGGCGTAACCGCAACTGCCTCTAAACGGCACGAATATATCCGTTGGGCAAATAAGAACGGGCGGTATATTATCGAGGACGATTTTGAATCCGAATTTTCGGTTTCCACCAAGCCCACCGAAACGCTGTTTTCGCTTACGGATAGGGATAACGTGATTTATTTGAATACCTTTTCCAAAACCATTTCCCCCTCCCTTCGGATAGGCTATATGGTACTGCCAAAGCACCTTGTTGGGGTGTACAAAGAAAAGCTGGGCTTTTATTCTTGCACCGTGCCCACCTTTATGCAGTACGTGTTAACCGAGCTACTGGATAACGGGGATTTTGAACGGCACATCAACCGCGTAAGAAGAAAAATAAGAAAGGACCTTTCCTTACAAGGAAAGGGGGAATAAAAGGACGCAAAAATTACGAAGGGCGAAAGCAATTTCTTGCTTTCGCCCTTCGCTTTGGTTTTTTAGGAAGTTTCCTACGAAATGCTAATTACGTTATCTTTTTTTGCCGAACAGGAAAACGCCTGCAAGCGCCATTACGCTGGCAAACAACGCCAGGGTTTGAGCGGCACCCTTTTTACAGCCAGAGCTACCGTTTGCGCCGTCCTTCCCGTCCGCGCCTTGGGGGCCTTGCGGGCCAACCGCACCTTGTTCCCCTTGAGGACCTTGCGGACCAACCGCGCCTTGTTCGCCTTGCGCGCCTTGTTCACCTTGCGGGCCTTGGGGCCCAGTTTCGCCTTGTTCGCCTTGGGGCCCTTGCGCTTTTACGCCCGTATCCGTAGTGCCTATCCACCAGTTACCGTTAGTACCGATATAGGGGGTTTGGCCGTCCGCACCGCTCATACCGTTCGTACCGTTGGTGCCGTTCGTTCCGTTCGTACCCGCGGGTCCTTGTTCCCCTTGGGGGCCTTGGGGCCCTTGCGCCTTCACGCCCGTATCCGTTTCCCCAATCCACCAGTTACCGTTTTCACCGATATAGGGGGTTTGACCGTCCTCGCCGTCCTTACCGTCTTCCCCGTCTGCGCCGGGACGTCCGCCGCCGCCAACGTTACCAACGATTACGTCTTCGTACGTGCCGTTGGTGTAAAGGTAGCGAAGGGTGGTGGTACCATCCGCGTTGGGGATGGATTGTACTTCGTAAATACCGTTGCCGTAGTAATCGATTAAGTCGAATTCAAACTGATTTTTTAATTTGAAGTATTGTTTACGAACGGTGGAATAGTATTCCACGCCAACGTCCCTACCGTCCTCGGTAAAGTGCAGAAGGGCAACCATACCCGTTTTGTAATCGTAGGTGGGATCGAAATTTTGGGGGTTTACCAACATTTGGGTAACCTTGGTACCGCAATCGGTGTAATCTTGGCGCCAAATTACGTCGTCTGCGCCACAGTGTCCGCAAAGAACTAATAAGATGTTGCGGTGCTTTCTAATTAGTTTTTCCCAAATGTCGTCCCCATCGTTATAGGTATTGTGAATTTCCGAAGGACTGCTTTCGTGTTCTTCGCAAACGTAATCCGCGTTGCCGTCAATATACGCGTGGGTGGTAATGACTACGCGGCGGGTGGGGTTTTTAGCAATTTCTTCACTTGCCCAATCCAAAATGTTGTCTTCTACGCCGTAGTCTAGGGAGAAGAACATCCAATCGGTATCGCAAATGGTGAAGTTTACGTAGAAGCTACCCAAGTTCTTGGGGTTGTTCACGTAGTAGTCTTGGCGGCCGGGGCGTTCGCTTATTCCCGTGTAGTAGTGAATATCCAAATTCTTCCAGTTTTCACTACCGCCAAAATATTTATCGTAGTAGGGAAGTTCATCGTGGTTGCCTTGAACGAATTGCCAAGGAATGCCCGCATCCGTCAGTTTTTGGAATTCTTGTGCGGCGTAAACGTATTCCGCGTCCACGTTGCGCGAGTCGGTAGTATCCCCCATGCCGAACGCGTACGCAAGTTTCTTTTCCGCAATCACTTCGGGGTCCGAAAGCCAATCAAAGATGTAGGTTAAGTTATCCGTACCGTTTTTCAAATCGTAGTATAAAAGTTTTTGGGGATCGCCGATTACCGCGAAGGAGTACGCGTATTTATCCAAATCCAAAAGGCTTTCGCTAAGCCACAAACGTTCCAAATCGTTATCCTTGGGGGACGCATCTTCCACCACGTGGGTAGAAGTAGTTACCTTGGTTAAATCGTAATGGCAAGCGATTGCCGCATCCGTAAGCGCGGGGCCGTTTTTATAGTCCGCGGTAATTTCCGCATCCGATCTAACGTCCGTATACGCGGTGAAGCTGCGCATATATCCCTTAAAGTAGCAGGGGTTGTTTTCTCTAATATCCCCGCCAAGGGCAATTTGCGTAAAGGGTAGGGCGGAACTGTAATCGGGAACGCCCGTAACCGTTTGCTTTAATTGGCCGTTCAAATACAGTTTGATTTCGTTACCGCTATGCGTAACGGCAAGGTGCGCCCAATCGTTGGTGCGTACGTCTACTTCGCTAAAATCGTAACGGGTAGTTCCAGAGGGGGTTTTGTAGTAGAAACGGGGCATACCGTTATAGTAAATTTCCAAAGAAAGGCTTGCCACCGAAGATCCTTCGTCCGAATAGTTACCGAAAATGGTTCCTACGTAGGAAGAGTTGGAGGTGGGAACGTAAATCCACGTTTCCAT
>JAZUCI010000064.1:0-7107 GCA_045639045.1 Christensenellaceae bacterium | reverse complement strand
AGACCGCTTGGCCTCCGACTTCGTGGGCGTTTGGCTGGTACGGGATACTTCCGAAACCCCGCTGATTTGGATGAATTCGTTAGATAACCGTTCTTCCTCCTCCGCAAAGTCGTTCGGGATATATTCCGCGTGCAAGAATTTGGGGGGCGTACTGCCTTGTCGGTAAACCACCACCTTACCGGGGCAAAGCCCGTCCTCCATCAGTTCGTCCGTATCAACCGAGCCGTCCTCCACCGTTAAAACGCCGTTCGCCACGCGGTTTAAGTATTCGTGCTTGCGGTTTTTTACCGCGTTATAGGCGCGTTGTACGGGGATTAAGCGGTCCACCACCGAAACGCCGAAAAACATCCCCGCGTAAAGCAAGGCGGTCTGGCGCACGAAGGGGAAATCCCTTCTACCCGATTCCCCGTTCGCGTAGGGCAATTCCCCGTCAAACAGTAAGGAATCCCCCGCAACCACGGTCAATCTGCCGTTCGGGTGTTTTTCGCTTTCGCGTTCGTACCGTTCTATCAGCACCACGTATTCCTTTTTGCGATTTTCCGTACAACCTTCGGCGTCGAACAAGGTTACCGCTTCCACCCCGTTGCCTTCCACTTCCTTGCCGTATAAATTACGCAGCACTTCCTTGGGTACCGCCTTTGCGTGGATCAAACTACGCACCTCTAAAAGGCTTTCGCAAGTTAAACTGTCGGGGAAGATTTCAAAGGGGGAAACGGCGGTAACGCTAACGTCCCCTTCGTACACGGGTTTGCCGTCCGCAATCCCAATTTTTCTACCCGCCTGCGGGTTCCATAGCGTTTGATAAAAGGCGGTGCCGTACGTTTCGGAAAGCACGCAAGCCCTTGCGATAACGTCCGAAAGCCCAATTCTTTGGGAGGAAGATTCCAAAACGCGCGAAGCGAGTTCCGCGCTTCTTAAATCCGCCTCCTCGTCCGTAGCGGCGCGCACCACGAGTTTCGGGCGCACGCTTCCTAGGCGCGCCAAACGGCTTTCGATAATGGGCGCGATGTTGTTATACACCCCGCGAAAGGACCATTCGTACGCTTTGGGGGATTCTTCCACCGTCATACGCGGGGTTACGTCTGCGTACTGATTCCCCGCCAAAAAGTTTTGGCATAACTGCCACTTGGTTTCCAAGGGGCGGCGCAGTTCCCTACGCCTTAAAAAATCCTCGGTTACCTCCCTTACGATTTCTTGCTCTTTTCGTTTATCCTGTTCGGTCATTGTTTACTTTTCTCCTTTATCGGTAAGCCCTAATTCGGCTTCCAGTTTTTCTTTTAGCGCGCTTAATTCCGCGTCCGTTAGGGTGGAAAGGCTTTCGGTTTCCCCTTCCAAAAGAATTTTAACGGCGGTTAAATCGGGGGGAATTTCCTTGGTGGTTACCTTGCGTTTTTTTAGTACCGCCTCCCCCTCCTCAAAGCCGTATTCTTCCTGCGTTTCGGTAACCGTTTCGCCTAACGCTTTGCGCTTTAACGCGCGGTACAGCGCTTGCTTTTCGGTATTTTCGGTCATAAGAAACTCCTTTTTTTCCTACCGTGTAAGCGGATTAGCCGTTCTTTTTCCTTTAGAACGGGGGATTTTTCGGTTAAAAAGGGATGCCCCTTGGGTTTGGTCATTAAATAGTACCTTAATTCGTCCAAAGCGTGATCGTCCACCTTTTTGGGTTTATCCCCTTCCGCCCAGCGGTACGCCTTTAATTCGCGTATCAGGTTGGGGCAATTTTTGAAAATTTTCAGTTTCCCCTGCTTTAAGTAACTTTTCACCTGCGCGATGCCCGAAAACAAATCCTTATTCACTTTGGAATTCGCTAAAATACCTTGTTCCAAAAACAGTTCTTGCACGGATTTCACACCGCTAAGCGTACGCTGTTCGGCAGCCGAATCAATCAGCGCGTGAATGCGCCCTGCCCCGTCCTTTTGCCAATTTAGGCTATCCGCTATCGCAAAAATCTTTCGGGCGTGATAATCCACCGTTTGCTCCGCTTCAAAATGTTCCCCCACCACGTACACCGTGCCGTCGTAATCCACCGCGTAAAAGTGCGCGGATAACGGGTTGTGAAGGCCGGGGTCGATGGAAACCGCGTCCTGCCAATCCGCGGGTACGGGAAAGGGATCGATTACGTGCAAATTTTCGTCAAATTCGGGATATACGGGCCCGCTGCCTTCGGTAAACCTTCCGTACCGCCGTTTGGTCAGTTCCTCCTCGGATAGCGCGCTTGTAAAGGCTTCTACCTCCTTTTTAGATAAAAAGGGGTTATCCGCCCACTCCATAAACTCGTACCACACTTCGGGGGAATTCCCCTTGTTTAGGTAAATTTCGTCGTACACGAAGGTTAGCCCCTTTAAGGGCGTCATGGTGCCGAAGATATCCCCGCGCTTATCCAAAACGCGCATACGGCATTCTTCGTAAATTTCCTTGGGCGGTTCTTCGTCAAACCACACGAAGTCTAAAGACGCGCCTTGAAATTTTTCTCTGCCCTGGTCGCAACTTTTGAACCCGATGGTGGAAGTTCCCCCCAATTCGTTTTTTACCACGATACGGTCTATAATCCCGCTTTGCGGGTGGTCTTTCCTGCCCGAAAGCATTACGATTTCTTTAATATAACGGGGGTTTAGGTAGGAAAGAATTTTTTCCTGCGCTACGTCCCTTTGCACCTGTTGGGAAAGGGAAACCACCCAGCCCGTTACGTCCTTTTTATTTTTGCGGTAGGGGTGAATTCCGCGCGCTAAAAACACCGTTTCCACCGCCCCGCATTCGGTTTTGCCCGTTCGGTTGCCCCCAAACACCCAGCGGTTACGCTTTTTGCATTTATGAAACGCCATTTGCTTTTTGTGCCGTTTTCTGCCGGTGTTATAGCGGGAAAGTTTGTCCTTTTTGCGCGCGCTGATTTCCCCAAGAACCGCCACTAGCCGTTCTTCCAAAACGCGGCTATCCGCGCTTTGCGTTGCCCCGTTGGGTTTCGGCAAAATTTCCCCCAATTTTTCTTTTACTTCGTTTTTTTTCATACTTTCATCCTTTATACTGCCTTTTATATCCAAACGGAAGGGGGGATTTTATGCACAAACGGTTATTACCACTTTTTGCCCTTGTTTTCGGCGTAATTTTAGGCTTTTGCGCGCTTCCCCCTTGGCAGTCAAAAGCGTTTGCAAGCGTGGGATTCGTTCGCGTAATATCCCCTGCCGTAACCTTGTACCGCGCCCCCGTGGAGCACCGCGATTACGCGCTGTTCTATCTGCCCGAAACCTATTACCTTAAGGTGGTGGACGAACAGGGCGGTTTTTACGAAGTGGAATATCAGGACGGGGAAAACGGCTTTCCCATACTGTACGGCTACGTGAAAAAGGACGCGGTTTCGTTGGACTATCAAACGCCCACGCCCCCCTTATACCAAAAACAAACGCTTACCGTAATTAAAGCGTGCTACGTATACGCCACCCCAAACGAAAACGGGGAACTACTTGCCACCGCCTTGCAAGGGCAAACGGTACGGCTGTACGGCGCTTATCCCGATAAAACGGGGGAAAACGTGTTTTATTACGTGCGGCTGGGGCATACGATGGGATACCTTTCGGCAAGCGCTTGCTCCGCGCCCCTACCTTCGCCCCATCCCGACCCGATCGTATCCCCCTCGGTTAGCGTTTCCACCCAACCAAGCGAAGGGGAAAACGCGCCTTTACAAGTCAAACCCGTCCCCAAAACGGACGTACTGAAAATCCTTTTGATTTTAGGCGTTTGCCTAGCCGTTTTACTTGCCTTGTACACCGCCTTTCGCCCCAAGAAAACCCAAGAACGGTATTTTGACGAAGATGATTTTTAAGCGATTTCCGTTTGCTTGCCGCTTTCCGTTTTCTTTCGTCGGTTTTCCTTAATATGTTCGCTTAAATAACGGAAAAAGGTAATTTCGTTTAAGTTTGCGGCGTAATATCGCCCTTCGCTTCCCTGCGCGGTTAAAAAGGTTTCCACTTTCTTAATACCCTTTTTTAAGCGGCGGTAATAGGTAGTTTTGCTGAACGGATACTTCCCTTGAGCGTGCGCCGTACAAGTACCGAAAAACCTCCCCGTTAAAATGGCGCGCTCGTCCGCGTTTAGGGTTTTCATCGCCCCTTCTATATCCGCAAGAAGTCTGGATAAAGCGCTGCGAATTTGTATTTTTCTTGCCAAGCGTTCGGCAAGCCCGAACGCCCCGCTTTGTTCGTAAAAAGAACGCGTTGCGCTTTCGTTAATCACGCGGTTTACCCCTTCGATTACGCGGGGCAACTTGGGATACGCCGAAAGCATCAATCTGGTAAACTCTCTCATTTCTAATCTCCTCGTCGTCTGTAAAAGAACGCGGCGCTTGGCCTTCGTTCTATCCGTATTATATAAGATGGTTTTCAAAATTGCAACTTTTAGTTTCATATTTTGTACAAAATTGATTAAATTTGTTTATGCTTTTTCAAATATAATTTGAAAAAGAAATTTTCAAATTTTTTTCAAATTGACAAACGTTTTTTTCGGCTTGTCCAACGCATGGACCTCATCCCCTTGTTTTTTTATGTAAAAAGATGAACATTTGTTCGCTTTTTCACCCTTATTATACACCCTTAATATGACAAATGCCAGTCATAGTTCCGCTTTTTTGCAATTTTTTTGAAAAATTTTTTATCCCAAAAGGAAAAGCGCGTTTCTTTTTTACAAAAAGTACTTGAAACGCGCGCTTTTTTTTGGTATACTGTTAGTATCTATCGTTTTTTATTTTTTCGGGTGCGCGTGGGCGCGAACCGCCCCTTCCACCCTATCAATCGCAAAATTTAAGCATTTTATTTTAGGTGAAACGTATGAAATTAGCCAAAACCACCAAATGGATATATTCCCTTGTTTTAACAGGGATTTTGTGCGCGCTGTTCGCGTTTACGTTTGCTTTACCCGTTCGGGCGGAAAGCGAACCAACCCCGCCCCCGCGCGATCAAATTTTATTCCCCGCCGATTATAGGGACTTTTTTAGATTTGGGGAAGAGGGCGCAACCACCGCGCCCAAATACCTGTTTGCGGGTTCGGATTACTTAATTTTTGCGGACGACGAAATCTTAACCTTAAAAAGGGCGGACGGCAGCGTTACTACTGCGGATATTTCCACCCTTTCCAAGGTACACGAAAAGCGGTTTAGCGAATTCCATACCGAAAGCGGAACGTACGTAATTCTTTCGGACGGGCTTTCCCTTTACGCCATCGATTTATCCGCGCCCACCCTTACCCCCGCCTTACTGTTAGAAAACGAAATGGCGCTTGCTTCCGCCTTTACCGTTTTGAACGATTCGCTGTACTTAAAGGGCAACTATCTAACGCAGTACGCTTTATCCGTTCGGGCGGAAGGGCTTGCCGCAACGGATAAACGCATTTTAACGGATAGCCCCGTAATCACGGGCTACCGCGGTTCTTCCCTGTTTTTACTTACGGCGGAAGGCAAAACGGTAACTCCTTCGGACGACGGCGCGCAAATTTTAGCGGGCAATAACGTGTTCCCCGTTTCAAACAAACCCCTTTCCATCGTGTTAAAGGAGGACGACTTATACTATCTTGGCGAAGGGGAAAACAACACCCGCGCGGTTTATAAAATGAATCTTTCCACGGGCACCGAAAAACTGCTTGTGGGATTAACCAACCCTTCCGCTTGCGGTTTAGCGGTTAGCGGAAACTCCTTATTCGTTTCGTACGCGCATGCGGAAAGCACCCAAAAGCAATACGTCGCGCGATACACAATTTCGCAAGATACCGTAACCCTTTCGGGGGAAATTTGCGCGTATTCTTCGCGATTGGACCGCCTTTCGGAATCTGCTTCGGCTATTTCCGAGTACGGTGGAAAAGTGTTCGTGGCGGACGGGCAAAACAACCGTATCGTAACGTTTGACGGCACGGCGTACGCCTCTATTCCCTTGGAATTTTCCCCCACCTTCCTTTCGGTTTCCGAAGACTTTATTTTAACGGGGGCAAACAACCGCGTATTCTTACTGAAAAAGGACGGCGCGGTAGAACGCGAAATTACCTTGGACGAAGGGGAAAACGTAAAGAAAGCCACCTACGCTTCCAGCGGTAAGTTCTACGTTTTGGTGGAAGAAACGGTACAAGGGCTTCCCTACTACTCGGTTTCCGAATACCGCCTTGCCGAAAAGCAGTTCACCAAGGATTTTATCCCCGCGGATAAAAGCGAAAGCGCGCTTGCAATTGCCACCGATTTAAGCAACCACCTATACCTATTAAAAGCCACGGGCGTTAGCGTGTACGATGCGGAAGGCAAAGCGTTAACCTCCGTTTCGGGGGATTTTAGCGAGGCGTACGACTTGCAAGTGGACTTTGAAAACAATTTATACTTCTTGCTTTCGGGCAACCGCATCGGGGTGCTGAAAGACGGGGAAGATCAAATTTCCATTTTGTATAACCTGCTTACCGATTACCCCTACTTAAAAAACGAACAACCGGTTACCTTCTATTTAAGTTTTTTGGAAAAGCCTTGCTACGTTTTATATAGCGGATTCGTAATGAAAACCGAAACCGTAGTGCTTTCCTCCCCCGTGGAAATTACCGTTCCCCCCGAAGTGGACGTAACCGCCCCCCACGGCGGCGCAAGATACGTAACGGCGGAAGCGGGCGCGGTGTTCTTCCACTTTGATTTATCTTTCGGCAGCGCGCAAGCCCCCCTCGGCTACGAACGCATCACCACCCCCACCACTTACGTATATTTGGGGGATTCGGGCGCGTACGCATACGTGCTTGGCGGCCAAAACGCAGGGTTTATCCGTAAGGAATATTTAACCGAAATTTTCCCCGAAGGGGAACATACGGCGGGCATCGGCACCCCCGTTACCACCGTTTCTTGCAACTTGTACCGCTACCCCTTGCTGTACGGCGTATATCAAATCAAAGACGATAACGCCGCCACCGTAACCTTACAAAAAAACACTTCCCTATCCATTACGGGGGAAGTAACGCACGAAGGGATTGCTTTTTACATCCTTTCGTACGGGGAAGGGGTTGCGTATCTGCCCCAAAATTTGATTACCTATAAAACCACCCCCACCCAAGCACACTGCTACACGCTACGCACCGCACAACACGCCGACGGCGAGGCAC
>JAZUCI010000063.1:0-8096 GCA_045639045.1 Christensenellaceae bacterium | reverse complement strand
CCCACCGCAAACGGCAAGCCCCACATCGGGCACATTTTAACGCGCGTTATGAAGGATATTATTCCGCGCTATAAAACCATGCAAGGTTACGACGTATCCCGTAAAGCAGGTTGGGATACCCACGGCCTTCCCGTTGAACTGGAAGTGGAAAAGCTTTTGGGTTTGGACGGCAAAAAGGAAATTGAAACCTACGGTATCGAACCCTTTATCGGCAAGTGTAAGGAAAGCGTTTGGAAGTATAAATCCGAATGGGAAAAGATGAGCGACCGCGTAGGTTTCTGGGCGGACATGGAAAACCCCTACGTAACCTATCACGACGATTATATCGAATCCGAATGGTGGGCAATTAAGGAAATCTGGAAAAAGGGTTTGCTTTACCAAGGGCACAAAATCGTTCCTTACTGCCCCCGTTGTGGAACCGCCCTTGCTTCGCACGAAGTAGCGCAAGGGTATAAGGACGTAAAGGAAAAATCCGTTTACGTTAAATTCCGCATTAAGGGTGAAGAAAACAAATTCTTCTTGGCTTGGACCACCACCCCTTGGACGTTGCCTTCTAACGTAGCCCTTTGCGTAAACCCGCAAGAAAACTACGCGGAAATCAAAGTGGAAAACGGGGAAGTATACGTGATGGCGGAAGCGCTCGTTTCCTCCCTTTTTGAAACGTACGAAACCTTATCCGTGAAAAAGGGTAAGGAATACGAATACGTGGAATACGAACCCTTGTACCCCTTTGCGGTTGGCACCTTTAAGGAAAAGGGCTATTACGTTACCTGCGACGGGTACGTAACGCTTACGGACGGTACGGGTATCGTACACAACGCCCCCGCGTTTGGTGAAGACGACGCGCGCGTTGGTAAAATTTACGATTTACCCTTCGTTCAACTGGTAAACGACCGCGGATGCTTTAAGGAAAGCGCGGGCGCTTACGCAGGGATGTTCGTTAAGGATGCGGATAAGTTCATTATTAAGGACTTAAAGGAAAACGGAATGCTGTTAAAGGACGCGCTGTACGAACACAGCTATCCCTTCTGCTGGCGTTGCGATACCCCCCTTCTTTATTACGCGCGCCACAGCTGGTTTATCCGCGTAACCGCAATTAAGGATGAACTGATTGCTTCCAATAATTCGGTAAACTGGCTTCCCGAATCCATCGGTACGGGCCGTATGGGTAACTTCCTTGAAAACGTTATCGATTGGGGCTTATCCCGCGAACGTTATTGGGGTACCCCCCTTCCCGTATGGAAATGCGCGGATTGCGGGGAAATTCACGTAATCGGTAGCAAGGAAGAACTCCGCGCCCGTTGCGGTATTACGGGGGATATTGAATTGCACCGCCCCTACTTGGATAGTTTAACTTGCACTTGCGAAAAGTGCGGCGGCAAAATGCAACGCGTACCCGAAGTAATCGACTGTTGGTTTGATAGCGGCAGCATGCCCTTCGCGCAATACCACTATCCCTTTGAAAATAAAGAATTGTTTGAAAAGCGTTTCCCCGCCGATTTCATCAGCGAAGCGGTTGACCAAACGCGCGGTTGGTTCTACACCTTACTTACCGTGTCCACCTTGCTGTTTGGTAAATCTCCCTTCAAAAACTGTATCGTACTCGGCCACGTAAACGATAAAAACGGTATTAAGATGAGTAAGCACAAGGGCAACGTAGTTGATCCTTGGACGGTTTTGGATAAACAAGGGGCAGACGCGGTTCGTTGGTATTTCTACACCTCCTCCGCGCCCTGGATTCCCTCCCGTTTCGGTGAAGAAGCGGTTAGCGAAGCGCAACGCAAATTTATGGGTACGCTTTGGAATACTTACGCCTTCTTTACCCTTTACGCGGAAATCGATGGATTTGATCCTTCTAAGTACGATTTGAAAAAATGCGCGTTAAGCCGTATGGACCGTTGGGTGCTTTCCAAATTGCACTCCTTGGTAAAAGATACCGCGAAGAAGCTGGACGAATACAACATTACGGATAGCGCCCGCGCGATTGCGGACTTTACGGACGAACTTTCCAACTGGTACGTGCGCCGTGGCCGTGAACGTTACTGGGGCAAGGATATGACCGAAGATAAAAAGGCGGCGTACACCACCTTGTATCACGTTCTTACCACCTTGGCAAAAGTTATTGCGCCCTACGTACCCTTTATGGCGGAATCCATCTACCAAAACTTGGTTCCCCAATTTGATAAAGATGCGCCCGTTTCCGTACACCTTTGCTCCTATCCCCAAGCGGACGAATCCTTAATTGACAAGGATTTGGAAAAGAGCATGCGCGAAACCTTGGAAGTGGTAGTTCTCGGCAGAGCGGCAAGAAACGCTTCCGCCATCAAAAACCGCCAACCCTTATCCAAGTTGATCGTTTCTACCGACCGCGAATTAAATATCGGGGAAGAAACCAAGGAAATTTTGAAGGACGAACTGAACGTGAAGGACGTAGAAGTTACTTCCGCCAGCTCGGATTTAATCACTTACGAATTAAAACCCCAATTAAAAACGCTTGGGCCCAAATACGGCAAAAAGTTAAACGATATCCGCACCTTCCTTGCTTCTTGCAACGGTAAAGAAGTGGTAGAAGCGGTATCTAAAGGCACTTACACCGTAAACCTTGGCGGGGACGACGTAATTTTGGAAAAGGAAGATCTTCTTATCACCGTTAAGGCGGCGGAAGGTTTTGCCGTAGCCGAAGACCGCGGTATCGCGGTAGCAATGCCCACCGCGCTTACCCCCGAACTGATTCGTGAAGGGAACTTGCGCGAACTTATCAGCAAAGTACAAACCATGCGTAAGGAAGCGGGCTTTGAAGTTACCGATCACGTACTGCTTAGTGTGGTAAGCGATGCGGAAAGCGTAAACGAACTTATCACCCTTTGCGGGGAAGAACTTGCTTCCGCAGTTTTAGCGGACGGCTTTACGGGCGCGGAAGGCGGATTTACCAAGGAATTGGAAATCAACGGCGCCGCCGTTACCGTAACCGTGAAAAAGGTATAACCTATGCACGTTGCAAACGAATGGAAGGATTATTCGGTAATCGCCACGGGGGATGGATATAAGCTGGAGCGGTGGAAGGACGTAATCCTTCTTCGCCCCGACCCGCAGGTGATTTGGCCCGCCAAGTTTGACTTCAAAACGTATCCCAACCTATCCGCGTATTACGAACGCAGCGAAACGGGTGGGGGTAGATGGAAAACCTTAAAAAAGATGCCCGAAGAATGGACGATTTCGTATAAGGATTGTTCCTTCCGCGTAAAGCCCATGGGCTTTAAGCATACGGGGCTTTTTCCCGAACAGGCGGCGAATTGGGACGTAATGCGCCGTTTGATTGAAAACCGCAAAAAGCAAGGCAAGGAAGTTTCGGTATTAAACCTATTCGCCTACACGGGCGGCGCTACGGTGGCTTGCGCCAAAGCGGGCGCCAAAGTTTGCCACGTGGATGCGGCGAAAAATATGGTGGAACGGGCGGGGGAAAACGTACGCCTTTCCAAAGTGCCCGAAGGTTCGGTGCGCTATATCGTGGACGATTGCTTTAAGTTCGTGCAAAGGGAAATCCGCCGCGGCAGAAAATACGACGCGGTAATTATGGACCCCCCTTCGTACGGGCGCGGACCGAACGGCGAAACTTGGAAAATTGAAAGCGGTTTATACGATTTGGTAACCTTGTGTTCGCAAGTGCTTTCGGATGACCCCTTGTTCTTTTTGATTAACGCGTACACCACGGGTTTGCAACCCGCGGTACTGAAAAATATTTTAACACTTGCCCTTCCTTCCGCGTTTGCATCTTGCGACGCGTACGAAGTGGGCTTGCCCACCGAAGAAGGAATCGTTTTGCCTTGCGGGGCAGGAGGAATGTCGTACAATGGATAATTTCGGCTTTGAAATTTTATACGAGGATAATCATATTATCGTTGTGGAAAAACCCCAAAATATGCCCTCTTGCGAGGATGCGACCAAGGATTTAGACCTGCTTTCCGCAGTAAAAAATTACATCAAAACGGTATACGAAAAGCCGGGCGAAGCCTTCGTTGGCTTGGTTCACCGTTTAGATCGCCCCACGGGTGGGGTTATGGTATTTGCAAAAACCTCTAAGGCGGCATCCCGTTTGTCCGAGCAAATGAAGTCGGGGGATTTTGAAAAGAAATACCTTACCGTTCTTGTGGGCGTGCCCAAAAAGGAAAAGGGAACGCTGGTCAATTATTTAAAAAAGAACCCCATCACCAACCAAGTATACCTTTGTTCGGAAACCACCGAAGGGGCAAAACGCGCCGAACTCAATTACCGCGTGTTGGAAGAAAAGGGAAAGTATTCCTTGGTGGAAGTGCGCCTTTTAACGGGCAGAAGCCATCAAATCCGCGTACAAATGGCAGGGCAAAGCACGCCCGTGTTCGGGGATATGAAATACGGTGGGGGAAAGGCGGTAAAAGGCAATCTTGCCCTTTACGCGTACTCCTTAAAATTCACCCACCCCGTAACCAAAGAACGCATGGTATTTTTATCCGAACCGCCCAAAGAACTCATTCCTTGGCGCGCGTTTGATATCACTTCTAAGGTTTCCTTGTTTTAAGGAAGGAGGTCGCCCCCGTGAAAGAACTAACGTATGAAATTGAAGAACGTTTTTTATCCCCCTACGCAACTTTTTCTAAAAATACGGCGGGTAGGGAAAATCCCGAAACGCCTTGCCCTATGCGTACGGATTTTCAACGGGATAGGGATAGGATTTTGCATTGCAAGGCCTTTCGCCGCTTAAAAAACAAAACGCAGGTGTTTTTATCCCCCGAAGGGGATCACTACCGCACCCGCCTTTCGCATACGTTGGACGTAGCCCAAATTGCCCGCGCCATCGCGCGTTGCTTGCGCTTAAACGAAGATTTAGCCGAAGCAATTTCTTTGGGGCACGATTTAGGGCATACCCCCTTTGGTCATAGTGGGGAACGGGTGTTGGACCGCTTATCGGGCGGCAACTTTTCGCATAACGAACAGTCCGTACGGGTTGTGGAACTGCTTGAAAACGAAGGCAAAGGCTTAAACCTAACCAAGGAGGTGCGGGACGGGATTTTGCATCACCGTAAAAGCGGCACTCCCGCCACGTTAGAAGGCAAAGCCGTTTCCTTTGCAGACCGTATCGCGTACGTTACGCACGACGTGGACGACGCGCTCCGCGCGGGCGTCTTAAAAAAGGAAGATTTACCCCAAAACGCGCTAAAAGTGTTGGGGGAAACCTCCTCCGCGCGTATCAACAGTATGATTTGGTCGGTGTATCGCAAATCTAACGGTCAACCCTTCGTAGAAATGGAAGAAGAGGTGTTGTCCGCGCTTAACGAATTGCGTACCTTCCTATTCCAAACCGTATATATCACCCCTTCCAGTATGGCGGAAGAAGAAAAAGCCAACCGTATGTTGGAAGCAATGTTCAATTACTACAAAACTAACGTGGATAAACTGCCCGCCTTCTACCGCGAAATCGTGGAAAAGGACGGGGTAACGCGCGCGGTTTGCGATTACCTTTCCAGTATGACCGATCGCTATGCGGAACACGTTTTCCGCTCGCTATTTATCCTTAAAAGCTGGCTTTTCACAAAATAAGCTTTTAAAAATTTTCAAAGGAGGTACGAACCGTGGCAAATGGCATAGATAAAGCCTTTATGGAACAATTAAAAAGCAAAACGGATATCGTTCAGGTAATCGGTTCGTATATTCCCGTTAAAAAGAACGGTGGAAATCATTGGGCTTGTTGCCCCTTCCACCACGAACGGACCCCCTCCTTTTCCATTAATCAGGACGGGCAGTTTTATCATTGCTTCGGCTGTCATACGGGTGGGGACGTAATTAAATTCGTGCAAGAATACGAATCCTTAACCTTTATCGACGCCGTCCGTTTGCTTGCCGAAAAGGCGGGTATGGAAATGCCCGAAAGTTCGTACGATGCCGAACGGGTAGCCAAGGAAAGAAAGGAAAAGGACCGCGCGCTTTCTATGATGAAGGAAACGGCGCGCTTCTACGCGGCGAATTTACACGCGGAAGTGGGTACGCCCTTCCGTAACTATTTGCTTTCCCGCGGGGTGGACGAAAAGGCGATGAAGCGCTTCGGTTTGGGCGCTTCCCCCGATTTTGAATCCTTAATTGCGTATTTATCCAAAAAGGGATACAAAAAGGAAGAAATGCTTAAAGCGGGCGTTGCCGGGGAAAAGAACGGCAGGGTGTACGACGCGCTTGGGGGTAGACTCATCGTTCCCGTTATCAATCAAATGGGGGAAGTGGTTGCCTTTGGCGGCAGGCTAATGGAACAAAAACCCAAGTTTGCCAAATACAAAAACACGCAGGAAACCGACCTCTTCCAAAAACGCAAAACCTTATATAACCTAAATTTAGTTAAAAAACTGAAAAACGAGCAAGGCTTAAACGAAATCGTAGTGGTGGAAGGGTATATGGATACCATTTCGCTATACTGCGCGGGCTTTTGCAACGTGGTGGCAAGTATGGGTACCGCCCTTACTTCGGACCAAGCGCGTATGATAAAACGCTACGTAGATACCGTAATTATCAGTTACGACGGGGATTTTGCGGGGCAAAACGCAACGCTGCGCGGCTTGGAAATTTTAGAAAGCGAAGGCTTAAAAGTAAAAGTTGCGGTGATGCCCGAAGGGTTAGATCCGGACGACGTAATCCGTAAACAAGGCGCCGAAGCCTACCGTAAAATTCTAAACGAAAGCTTGCCTTTAATTGATTTCAAACTGCTATCCTTAAAACGGAAGTACGACCTAACCACTACGGACGGCCGCCGCGATTATTTAGGGGAAGCCTTGGAAATCGTAAGGAACGTAAAGGATAATTTCGTTAAGGAAGAATTACTGAAAACTTTGCGTGAGGATACGGGTATTTCTTACGAATCGCTATATCGCGATGCGGATCGCGGGGCGGAGAAAAAGAAGAAGGAAGAACCCGTTCCTATGCAAGTTGCCGCGCCCGTAAGCGACGCGGGAACTTCGGCAACGCGATTTATTTTGTATTCCTTATTAACGGGCAAAAAATTTGCCAAACAAACGGACGTGGAGGAATTGGATTTCACCCACCCCGTACACCGCGTAATTGCGGACTATTTATACGAAAAATTTGCCGCGGGGGAAACCCCCAACGCATCAATGCTATACGACGTTTTGGAAAAAACCGACCACGCGGAATTGGACGCGATTTTTGCGGAAAGCAGCCGGGATGGGCAGGAGTATTTAACTGCCAAAAAGTATTATGAAGACTGTGTAAAAACCGTAAAACGCGCCTTTTTGCAAAGTGAAATCGACGCCTTAACCAAAGCGTTTAAGCACGAAACAGACAACGAAAAACGCAAAGAACTTGCCGTGTACTTACAAAAACGGACGGTTCAACTGAAAAAGCTTTCTTAACCGTAAAGGAGGGAAAAAGATGGCAATTAGCGAACAAAATTTAACCGAACTCGTCAAATTGATGATTCAAGAAAACAAGCAAAAGGGCAGTATTTCTAACGAAGCGCTGTGCGATAAGCTAGATAAGGTGGGCGCGGAGCCCAACCAAATCGACTTCGTGTTTAAGTCCATTGAAGAAGCGGGTATTCAAATTTACAACGAATACGAACGCGAAAAGGATTTATACGAACAGCTGTTAAAAGAAATCAAGATGGACGACCCCGTAAAGATGTACTTAAAGGACATCGGGCGCGTTCCCTTGCTTGGACCCGAAGAAGAAATCGAACTTGCCCGCCGTATGATGGAAGGGGATGAAAACGCGAAGCAGCGTTTATCCGAGGCCAACTTAAGATTGGTCGTTTCCATTGCAAAGCGTTACGTAGGCCGCGGTATGCTGTTCCTTGACTTGATTCAGGAAGGAAACCTGGGGCTTATGAAAGCGGTGGAAAAATTCGATTATCAAAAGGGTTTCAAATTCTCCACGTACGCAACGTGGTGGATTCGCCAATCGATCACCCGCGCAATCGCGGATCAGGCGCGCACCATTCGTATCCCCGTGCACATGGTGGAAACGATCAACAAGCTCACCCGCGTTCAGCGCGTGCTTTTGCAAGAGCTTGGCCGCGAACCGCTTCCCGAAGAGATTGCGGAAAAGATGGGCGTAACGGT
>JAZUCI010000062.1:0-3634 GCA_045639045.1 Christensenellaceae bacterium | reverse complement strand
AGTGCGATATGTGTGTGGCGGGCAAGGCGGACTTTGTGGACGATAGAAACCGCACCTTAACCGTTGCCACCAAATTTTCGCGTATCGCCAAGGAATACTACGCCGCGCAAGGCAGGGATATTGATATCGTTCACCTAAACGGCAGTATTGAAATCGCGCCCATTTTGGGGCTTTCGGACGTAATCGTGGATATCGTGGAAACGGGTACCACGCTAAAAGAAAACAACTTGGTGGTTTTGGAACGGTTCTTGCCCATTTCCGCAAGGCTGATAGCCAACAAAGCCAACTATAAATTCCGCTTTTCCATGATTGAACGGGTAAAGCAAGGCTTAAAGGAATTAACGGAGAAAAACAAATGATTCGTATCGTAAAGGACGGCGAAAACAGCCGTGAAGAAATATTCGGCGTTGAGCAAACCGCAAAAAGGGACGTATCCGCCATCGTAAAGGATATTTTAGCGGACGTAAAAGCGCGGGGGGACGAAGCCTTAAAGGAATACACCAAACGCTTTGACGGGGCGGATTTAACCGACCTAAAAGTTTCACAAGAAGAAATTCAAGAAGGGGTATCCCAAGTAGAACCCCGCTTTTTGGAAGTATTAAAAAAGGCGGCGGCAAACATCCGCGCCTTCCACGAAAAGCAAAAGAACGCGGGCTTTAGAATGGAAGAGGGCGGTAAAATTATCGGGCAAAAGGTAATCCCCGTGGACGTAGCGGGGCTTTACGTTCCCGGCGGTACGGCGGCGTATCCTTCCACCGTTTTAATGGACGCAATTCCTGCGAAAATTGCGGGGGTAGGGCGCGTGGTTATGGTAACCCCCCCGAATAGGGAAGGGAAAATCAACCCCGTTATTTTGGCGGCGGCGTATATCGCGGGCGTGGACGAAATTTATAAGGTAGGGGGCGCGCAAGCGATTGCAGGCCTTGCGTTCGGCACCCAAACCTTGCCCAAAACGGATAAAATCGTGGGCCCGGGCAACGCCTTCGTTGCCGAAGCCAAAAAGCAGGTGTACGGCAGCGTTTCCATTGATATGATTGCAGGCCCCAGCGAAATACTGGTGGTTGCGGATGGGTTGAACCGCCCCAAGGATATTGCGGCGGACTTGCTTTCCCAAGCCGAACACGATAAAATGGCAAGCGCGGTGCTGATTACGGATAGCGAAGATTTTGCCAAGGCGGTTTCCGAAGAAATTGAAAAGCAAATCCCCACCTTAGAACGCGCGGAAATTGCGCGCGCAAGCATTGACGATAACGGAAAAATTATCGTAACCGAAAATTTAGAACGCGCGATTACCGTTGCCAACGCCATTGCGCCCGAACACTTGGAGCTGTGCGTGGAAGATCCCTTCCGCTATTTAGAACAAGTAAAGCACGCGGGCTCGGTGTTCCTTGGCAGATACTGCCCCGAAGCGTTGGGGGATTACTTTGCAGGCACCAACCACACCCTTCCCACCAGCGGAACGGCGCGGTTTTCCAGCCCCCTTTCGGTGGACGATTTCGTAAAGAAAACGCAGTACATTTACTACGATAAATCCGCTTTGGAAGAAGTGTGTAGGGACGTAGAATTTTTTGCGAAAAAGGAAGGGCTTACCGCCCACGCAAAAAGCGCGGTCATCCGCTTTGAGGAATAAGTTATGAGTCGCTTTTTAGTACCCGAAAGGGAAAATTTGGTGCCGTACGTTCCCGGGGAACAACCCAAGGAACGCAAGTACGTAAAGCTAAACACCAACGAATCCCCCTTTCCCCCCTCGCCCACGGCAATTGCGGAAGGGGAAAAGGAATTAGCCCTATTACAACTGTATCCCGACCCCGAATGTTCGCGTTTAAGGGAAGCGGTGGCAAAGCGGTACGGCGTAAGAACGGATCAAGTGATTATGACCAACGGCTCGGACGAGGTACTGCAGTTTGCCTTCGCCGCGTACTGTAATCAAAGCACCCCCGCCGTGTTCCCCGATATTACCTACGGGTTTTACAAGGTGTTTGCAGATCTTTACAACCTTCCCAAAACCGTCCTTCCCCTAAAGGAAGATTTTACGATGGATTTACCCGCGCTTACTAGCGCAAAGGGAACGCTGTTTATCGCAAACCCCAACGCGCCCACGGGGATTCCCCTTACCAAACGGGAAATTGAAGGGGTGTTGAAAGCAACCCCCAACCGCGTGGTGGTTGTGGACGAAGCGTACGTGGATTTCGGCGCGGAAAGCGTGGCGGATTTGATTGATACCTACGATAACCTTTTGGTTACCCAAACGTTCAGTAAATCCCGTTCTATGGCGGGCGCGCGCCTTGGTATGGGCTTTGCAAGCGCGGCTATCATTGCGGATTTGAACCGCATCCGTAATTCGGTAAACCCCTACAACGTAAACCGCGTTACCATGGCGGCGGGTATGGGGAGCATTAAGGACGAAGCGTATTTCCAACGTAACTGCAAGGAGATAATTTCCCTTCGCGAAGAAACGGCGGAAGCCTTACGAAATATGGGTTTCACCCTAACCCCTTCTAAAGCCAACTTCCTATTCGCCAAGCACGAAAGGGTGGGTGGGGAAGAAATTTACTTAAAACTGAAAGAAAAGGGCGTGCTCGTCCGCCATTTTACGGGCGAACGCATCAAAGAATATAACCGCATCACCGTAGGCAGCGCGGAAGAAATGCAAGCGCTTCTTACCGCGTTAAAGGAGATTGTATGAGAAATTTTGAAATCAAAAGAAAAACCAACGAAACGGATATCAAACTTGCCTTGGAATTAGACGGGCAAGGGGAATACAGCGTATCCACGGGTTGCGCGTTTTTAGACCATATGTTATGCCTGTTTGCGCGCCACGGTAAATTCAACCTTACGGTGGAATGCAACGGGGATACGGATATCGACTTCCACCACACCACCGAAGATATCGGCATTTGCCTAGGGCTTGCCTTTAAGGAAGCGCTGGGGGATAAAAAGGGAATTCGCCGTTACGGCAGCAGTATTTTGCCTATGGACGAAGCCCTTTCTATGACCGCCGTTGATTTTTCGGGCAGAAGCTTTTTCAAATGCGATTTGAACTTAAAAACCGCAAAGGTTGGGGATTTTGATACCGAACTTGCGCACGAATTTTTCCAAGCGTTTGCTTCGAACGCGGGCGCAACCTTGCACGTAAAACAACTTGCGGGCGAAAACGCGCACCACGTTTTGGAATGCGTGTTTAAGGGCGTTGCGGTTGCCGTACGCCAAGCGGTGGAAGTAGACCCCCGCTTTGCTAACGAAATTCCTTCCACCAAAGGGGTACTTTAATGGTTGCTATCGTAGACTACGGCGTGGGGAATTTATTCTCCTTACAAAGTTCCTTCGCCGCCATAGGGGAAACCGCGGTAATTACGGGGGATAAGGAAACGTTGCTTTCGGCAGACCGCGTTATTTTGCCCGGTGTGGGCGCGTTTGAGGACGCGGCGAAAAAGTTAAAAGAAAGCGGCTTGGATAACGTGGTGCGCCAAATCGCCCAAAAGGGTACGCCCCTTATGGGAATTTGCCTTGGGATGCAAATGCTGTTTGATAAAAGCTACGAATTTGGCTGTTGGCAAGGGTTAGGCTTAATCCCCGGGGAAATTCGCCCGATTGCGGACGTAATCCCCAAGGAATATAAAATTCCGCACATCGG
>JAZUCI010000061.1:0-8446 GCA_045639045.1 Christensenellaceae bacterium | reverse complement strand
GGTTACCGTAGGGCGGAACGCCGCGGCTGTAAGCAGCTTTTACCGCTTCTACCTCCTCCTCTATCGTGCGGTTGTTGCGGCAAACGAATAGGAAGATTCCATCGAAGATTAGCAAACTAAGCAACCCGAAGAATACGCCGTTGCGCGTTTTGAAACGACGGAAGAAATTGATGAACAAAATTGCGCCAAAAATAAGCGCCAAAACAGACAAGCAATTCGAAACGATGGATATGGGGGTTATGGCGGAAGGTAAAATCATTCCATCCAGGTTATCCGACCAAAAAACCTCGTCCTTCGCGTATAATTCAAGAATATCCACGGTGGAAGCGTACGCGAATACCGTTCGCAAAATTTCCATAAACAAGGTGGAAGTTACGCGAATTCCTTCCAAAATGGGGAACGCGATTCCCACCCAAGAAAGCCCCTTGCTGTTAAATTTTCCCGAAAAGGCTAACTTTGCCACGTAATAGTAGCGCACGAAGGGTAGGAAGCACAGTTTTTCCGCTTTGCCGGGAAGGTAGCGTTTACATAGGCTATTTACCGCCAAAGCGCCTAACAAATAGTTGATTCCAAAAATCGCGCAAAAGACGATCGTCGGCAACAAATACGTAGACATTAACAAAAATTCCCTAGTTACGGTTGCAGTCGCATCTAATAATTGCATATTTTTCTCCTTGCCCCACGCGGGGCGCGTTTTTTCTTTTTTTCGCGTTATAACGTAATCCAATTTTTCAATACTAATAAACCCAACACCCAAATGGAAACGTTTACAAAAAATGCCAAGGCAAACCAAAGGGTTACCCGCCATTTACTGCTTTTTTTGTTAAAGGGGCGCCAACCGTGGCGTTCGGAATAAAACCACTTCCCTTTGCCTTCTTCCTTTAAGGTTTGTTCTTGATCGAAGGTTACCGTTTCATCCGTAAACCCCACTTCGTTCGCGGTTTTTACCGCCGCGTAATATCTGCCGTTTGCTTTTAGCATTTCTTCTTCGTATTCGTTACGGCTAGGGAATAACGCGGTTGCGAATTTGTTCCCCCGATCCTTCTTTTTTACGATTGCGTAAACAAGCCAAATAAGCGCAAGTACGCCAAGCGCAACGGTTAGCGCGTAATATACCGCCTTCCAAAGGGGATTTTCAATGTTGTAAACCAGGGCGGAAATCCCCGAAAATGCGTTATTTATTCCGTGCAGCAGCATACAGGGAAGAATGCTTTTGGTTTCCACGTAAATAACCCCAAGCAAAACGCCAAGCAAAAATTGATATACCGTTTGCAAGGGATTGGTATGCATCAGCGTAAACGCCGCCGCCGAAAGGAATACCGCCGCACCTTTACCGTATTCGCGCAAACCGTTTGCAATCACACCGCGGAATAAAAGTTCTTCCCCCACGGCGGGCCCCACGATGATAAGCACGAACAATACGTATAAAGGCGGCCCCTCCCCTTCAAGCCCCATAGAAGAAAGTTCTTCGGGGGTGAAACAAACGCTTTCCACCAAATCGGTAAGGGGGGCGAACACCGTTATCGCAATGAAAAAACAAAGGATCACCAGCAAGAAGTATTCCTTCTTACCGTCCAAATACGTGCCGCCGCCGCGAATTACGTTTACGCCTTTCTTTTTCCCCATAAGTAAAGCAATTCCCACCATCAGGGATTGAGAAAGGATAGTGAACACGATATCTATGGCGAAATCTACTTCCTCCAAAAAGGAAAAACTAAAAACCACGTAGAACTGTAAAATAATCAACCCCAACGCGGAAAAAAAGTACGCCAAAGCTGCGTCTGCCGCATTAAAACGATTGGGATTGTACCACTTGGGCGTAGGCGGTTGCGCCACGCCGTAAAAATAATTTCCGTACATTTTCGCGTTCCTTATAATAGCATTTTAACCCTGAATGATTAAAATAAGGTTAAGGTACTAATGAGTATACGCGTTTTTCGTAAAAAAGTCAACCCTATTTTCTCTTTTTTGTGCGCGCGCCCGTATTTTCCGTGAAAACGGTTAGGTTAGCGCGCGAACGGGGGCGATGCGCTTTGCCCGCGCGGTAACCGTGATCACGTACCCTTCGCGTTCTTCCGCCACTTGAACTTTTACCCCCGAAAGCGCGTGGAAATAAGAAGAAAGCAGGGCGGTTAAATCGCTACTTAATAGGGATTTTAACGAAGGGGAAAGATTTTTTCTATCCTGCTGAATCACCGCAAATAATCTTGCGGCGTCGAAATACTGCATATCATACGCTCCTTTTAATTTTTCGGCGAATACTGCCCCAAAAACCGCGGTATTTACGGGTGGGATCGTACGCCCTGAACTCCCCTTTCAGTAGGTTTTCCACCCCAATTTTTACCGCTTTTTTTAGGCTTGCGCTACCTTCCCCGCCCAAAAGCAAACTTTCATCTTCGGGCAAAACGCAAACGGGTTCGGCTTTTAACAGTTTGCAAACGGATAACGGGGAAAGCATATCCCCTGCCGCAACCAACTCCCCCCGCACGCGGTTTACAGCCACTTTGGGGGCGGTGATGCCGTACGAACGGAGTAGCGCAATCACCTTATCCGCATCCCGTACGGCTAGTGGGGATGGGGTTACCACCACTATCCCTTCGTTTGCGCAAGAAACCGCGCGGTGAAACCCAATATCCATACCCGCGGGGCAATCGAATAAAATAAAATCCGCGTAGGGTTTTAACCCTTCCACGGCGGCGCGAATTTTTTGCGCGGAAACGCTTTCGGTTACGTACGCGCGTTTGGAGGGTAAAAATAGTAAATTGGGGGTTTTTTCGTCCACGATTAGCGCTTGTTTTAATCGGCACCGCCCTTCCACCACGTCCGCTAAATCGTAAGAAACCAAATGTTCTTTTCTAAGCGCCATATCTAAGTTATTCAAGCCGAAATCCAAGTCCACGAGAACTACGCGGTAGCCCTTTTTGGCAAGGGCGCGCCCCATAAGGGCGGCTACCGTGGTTTTCCCCACCCCGCCCTTTCCGGAAGTAAAAACGATTCTTCGTACCATATTCCCCTTCCCCTTTTATTCTAGGAAAAATAGGATAGCATACGTGATAAAAAAAGAACGCGCTTTCCTTGCCGAAAAACGCGCTTTTTTGTCATTTTTATCTTTTTATTCCACGGGAATGGTTACTTTCATATCCTTACAGTTTTCTTCGTAGAAGCAAATCCCTTCCCCGTACAACGATTTCCCCGTATCTTTATTTATGTAAGCGTTGTTTTTAACCGTGATGTTTTTGGAGCGCAACGCGTACACGATCCACTTGCTATCCGTAATTATCACGTTGTTTTTAATACGGATGTTTTGGCAGTAGTATTCGGGCTGTTTTTCGTTGAAATCGTACACGGGCACGATGCCAACCGCCGCACCACCGTACTGATGGCAAAAATCGTTGAATACGTTGTTTTTAATTAAAAGGTTTTTTACCCCGCCCGATTCAAACCAATATTTGCTTTCTGCGGAAACTTCAATACCCGAAGAACTGTTAGAAAACCAACTGTTTTTAACCACCGCTTTTTTACGGGTGGCAACCAAAACCCCACGGGGGCGGTTGTTGGTAACCGAACAATCGTCAAAGGTAAACTTGGCTTGGCGGGTGAAGTTTTCAATCAAATCCCCTTCCTTGGGTAGCGTACCTTTCAAGGTAAGGGTAATTTCGTTTTCCTTGGTTAGTTCGGAGGAAAGCACTTTGGCTTTGCCACGGGGAACCAAACCGCCCCCTTGGTATACCGAAAGGGTATCCCCCTTAAAATATACGTTGGCACCGTATTGCTGATGGTGCGAAAGGATGACCTTCACCTTATTTTTTTCTACGCTTGTAACCTTGGTAAAGATGCCGTGGATATTCGCGCCGTCGTCTAACATATTTTCAAAAATACATTCTTTTAGGCGCACTTTCCCCGTACAGTTGATAAAGTGGGTAGCATCCGCGCCCGCGGTAACGATACCGTGGCGTTCTTCCCCCAAGAGAATATGAAAACGGCGCAAGGTTACGTTGTGGCAGGTTTGGCAGTTCACACCCATAGAGGGGGTGTAATACGCGGTTACGTCCTGTACGGTTAGGTTTTTACAGTTGAAGGCGAACAAGGTGTTGGCTTGACGGCTTTCCCCGTTCAGTACCACGATGCAACCCACCGTAAATTCCGCCATTTCCTTGCCGTAGAAACGAACGTTGCCGCTATCTAACAGTTCGGCGCGGAAAAGGTCGCATTTCGTTTCTTCCCCGTCCGTGAAACGGACGATACGGCATTGGCTGCCAAGCAAAACGCGCTTTAATTCCTTATCAAAGGCTTGCCACATGGAAGGGAAATCGTGATACGTTTGGGTAATTTCTTCCACCTTTTGGGTTAAGAAGCCGTTTTGCATAGCAAGGGAAGTTCCTTCCTTTACTTTCAGTTCTACGTATTCTTCCGTAGAAGCAACCACTTCGCCTTGCATATAAAACGCTTTGGCGTAATCCAGCGTAAAGCCCGAAAGGGTAATATTTTTGCACCCGTCGAAGATAAAGGGGGAAACCCTTCCGTGGAACACGAGATGCGCGTTATCCCCCGTAATTTTTACGTTTTTCTTATTTTTTAAGTAAAAAGCGATATTTTTTACCCCTGCGTCACAGTTGCTTTGGTAATAAAACACTTGCTCGGTTTCCTTTTCGTAAATATGGTATTCCCCGGCAGATAAAAAGATTTCATCCCCACTTTTTACGTTGCGTAACGCTTCCTTTAGTTCCGCGTACGAAAAATTTTCTTGCGAAAAGATTTTTTTCATATTTCTTTCTCCGTTTTGATCAAAAAAGCATATTTTGGTTAAAAGGATAATTTAATTTGTTTGGCAAGATCCTTATCGCCCGCAATAATCCCTGCGCCCACCACGGCGGCAAGTTCGGGGTTATCCCCGCTGACTACGTCCATTTCGAGCTTTTCGGCTAAATAGTCGGCGGCGCCCGCCACTTTAGAAGTTCCCCCGCAAATCATAATCCCCGCGTGGCGAATTTCCGCGGATACTTCGGCGGGAAGCTTGCTTAACACCATATGAATTACTTCCGCCATACGGTCGAAGTATAAACGCATAGGCTCTACTACGTCTTGCGAATTTAAGGAAATACTGCAAGGCCGCCCCGTATCTACGCTTCTGCCGTTGACTACGGTGGTAGTTCTATCCCCGGGGATTAGGCTACCGATTTGCTGTTTTAAGCGTTCGGCGGTAAGTAAGCCGATTTTTAAGCGGTATTCGCTGGCAACGTAGTCAATCAGTTGCGCGTCGATATTACTCCCCCCAAGGGAAAGCGAAAGGCCGGCAATGATGCCGTCTAACGATAGCGCCGCAACGTTGGTTACGCTACCCCCCATATCCACCAAAAAGCAAGGGGTATATTCGTTTAGGGGTACGTTCATGCCCAAAGCGGCGCAAACGGGATTTTGCACGAAGGTGTACTTTTGCACGCCCGCGCCCTTCAATACCATACCTAATTTATATAAGTCTACTTCCCCCATACCGCAAGGTACGGAAACGTACGCGGAAGAGATTCTATCCCCCCCTTGCACCTTTTTTAAGAAAGCGGAAAGCATTTCCACCGCCATCCGCTCGTTGGTAACGCCCCCTTCGGAAATGGGGCATACGATAAAGGTGTTTTCCGCCGTTTTGCCGATGATTTTTTTGGCGTCTAACCCAACGGCTTTCACCACGCGTTTTTCCCCCGAAGATACCGCAACCACGCTGGGTTCGGAAAGGACTACCCCTTCCCCCGAACGGTAAATTTTTACGTTGGAAGAACCGATATCAATGGCGTAAACGCTTTTTCTCATAACACGCCTGCTCCTTTCAGCATTTCGCTGACAAGTTCGGTGGGAAATCCCACCACGTTATCGTAACTGCCTACGATTTCTTTGACAAGCGGAAATCCGTCCTGAATCCCGTACGCGCCCGCTTTATCCAGCGGGAAAAACTCCTTTACGTACGCGCGAATTTCTTCTTCCGTAAGCGGATGAAAGGTTACCGCGGTATCCCCTGCAAAAAGGTATTCTTTGCCTTGGTAAAGGATGCAAACGCCCGTATACACGCGGTGCGTATTACCGCTTAACGTAGAAAGCATACGAACTGCGTCTTCCGCATTTTCGGGTTTGCCCAAGGTTAGATTGCCCAGCGCAACCACCGTATCGCAACCAATCACCGCGTGCCCCGTGGGGATGCGGTTTACCACCCAAAGGGCTTTTTCGCGTGCGCGAAGAATTGCCGTTTCCTTGGGGGTTTCCCCTTTTGCGCTTTCCTCCCCTTCCGCAACCAAAACGGTGTAAAAGGGGGTGATTTTACGCATCAGTTCCTTGCGCCTTGGGGATGCGCTTGCTAAAACGATTTTTTCCATTTGTCTTTTTCGTATCAATTCCGAAAACCGCCGTACCGTAAGGCAGGGCGGTTTTGAAAGTTTTTTATTCTTGTTCGTTAGGGGTTTCTTCGGTGGAACCTTGGGTGGTTTCTACCGCGATTTCCCCTTCTTCGGTTTGCGCGGTTTCGGTATTTTCTACGCCTTCGGCGGGATCTTCATCCTCCTCTCTGGGCGCAACCGCTACGTACGAAATTTTGGTACCCGTAACCTTCATAATACGAACGCCTTGGGTATCCCTGCCGATATGGGATACGTCTTCCGCGTGTACGCGGATAACCGTACCGTTTTCACAAATTGCCATTACGTCTTCTTCGGGGCGGATTTGCTTTAAGCCAACCAAATCGCCCGTTTTTTCGTTGAATACGCCCGCTTTAATACCCTTACCTGCGCGCGTTTGCAAGCGGTAATCTTCTACGTCCGAACGTTTACCAAAGCCGTTTTCACTTACGGTAAGCACTTCTGCGCCTTCGGTAAGCACTAACATACTAACCACTTCGTCCCCTTCGGCAAGGTCCATACTGCGTACCCCTTGGGTATCTCTACCCATAGCGCGTACGTCCGTTTCGGCAAAGCGGATACATTTACCGCCGTGCGAAGCCACGATAATTTCGTTATTACCGCTACTTACTTCTACTTCAATTAAGGTATCCCCTTCTTCAAGCTTGATGGCAATTTTACCCACTTTACGGATGCTTTCAAATTCCGAAAGGGCGGTCTTTTTGATAAGGCCGTTTTTGGTTGCCATAACTAGGTAGCCGTCCTTGGGCGTTTGATCGTTACGGGGAATTACCGCCGTTACTTTTTCTTCCGCGGAAAGTTGCAACAGGTTCACCATTGCTCTACCGCGCGCGGTGCGTTGCGCTTCGGGAATTTCGTAGCCTTTGATTACGTACACTTTGCCAAGGTTGGTAAAGAACAACACGTCGTCGTGCGTGGAGCATACGAACATGCGTTCTACGAAGTCTTCGTCCTTGGGCTTATGCGCGGTAATACCCCTGCCACCGCGGTGTTGCGCGCGGTATTCGGCAACGGGCAAACGTTTTACGTAGCCGCCGTGCGTCATCGAAATTACTACGTCTTCCACAGCGATTAAGTCTGCGTCAAGCACGTCGCCCACGGCTGCGGAAATTTCCGTTTTGCGGGGGGAAGGATAACGTTCCTTAATTTCTAACAGGTCTTCCTTAATAATGGCCATAATGCGCCATTCGTTGGCAAGAATATCCTTGTAATCCGCAATTTGTTCGCCAAGGAGTTTGCATTCCGCTTGTAATTTTTCCACTTCTAACGAAGTTAAGCGTTGCAAACGCATATCCAAAATTGCCGCCGCCTGCTTATCCGAAAGGATGAAACGGTCCTTCAATTTTTGGGTTGCATCCTGACGGTCCTTCGACGCTTTGATGATAGCCACCACTTCGTCGATATTCGCCAAAGCGGTAATTAAGCCTTCTACGATATGCAAGCGTTCTTCCGCTTTTTCCAAGTCGAAACGGGTACGGCGAGCAATTACTTCCTTTTGGTGCGCGATATAATGTACCAAGCAATCCTTAATGGAAAGCACCTTCGGTTCGCCCTTCACCAAAGCAAGCAAGGTAATACCGTTGGAAATTTGCAAGTTGGTGTGCTTAAATAGCGTGTTCAAAACTACTTGCGCGTTGGCATCCCTTTTTACGTCGATTACGATGCGCATCCCGTCGCGGTCGGAGTGGTCCTGCACGTCCGCAACGCCGTCGATTTTCTTATCCTTTACAAGGTTTGCAATATGTTCAATCAGTTTCGCCTTATTTACACCGTAAGGCAATTCGGTAACCACGATACGGCTACGCGTACCGTTGTTGAATTCTTCAATGTCCGTTTTTGCGCGGATTACCACGCCACCGTGCCCCGTGCGGTACGCTTGCTTGATGGCAGAGCGCCCCATAATGATACCACCCGTGGGATAATCGGGCGCGGGGATATATTGCATTAAGTCTTCCACTTCAATTTCGGGATTATCAATGATTGCCACGGTTGCGTCAATACATTCCCCAAGGTTGTGGGGGGGAATGCTGGTTGCCATACCAACCGCA
>JAZUCI010000060.1:0-3749 GCA_045639045.1 Christensenellaceae bacterium | reverse complement strand
GAAGAACTTCCCCTTGAATATGCGTGAAATCGGGAGCGGTAAGGGTTAAATCAACTTTGTTAATGGTAAAGGTTGCTTTGAAGTCCTTTTTGGCACCGGTTCCAACGTGGGTGAAACGAACTTGCGCGTTATATTTACCTGCATCTTGTTGCGCAGCATCCTTAAATGCAACGGTGTACTCATCTACGGGATAAGAACCGGAGAAAGCAATTTCTTGCACGTCACCGTTGTAATTAACGGTTTTGTTCGTAAATACGATGTTTGCAAGGTCTTCTTCAATATTTACGTCCGAATCAACGGGGGGAACGTATTCTTCTTCCTTTAAAACTACAACGTGAACGGTTTTTCTGGTAGCTGCTTCATAGTTTGCAGTAGCAGCAGCATCCAAAAGAACGGTATAGTTGCCAGCCAATTGAATCTTATCAACCGCGCTACCATTCTTCATAATGGTTTGAACAACCGTTTGTTCGCTGTTATTTAAGGAAACACCATCCAACGCCGTAACGGGGGTGGTTTTCGTAACGTCTTCATCAAAGGTTACGGTGTCGCCAGGAGTAGCGATAACGCCTTGCGCTTTAACGATGGTTAAAGTTGCGTTGAATTTCTTTTCCGTGAAATTTTCACAAGTTGCGGTAATTTCCGCGGTGTATACGCCTACTTCCTTGGGCGCGTCAACAACCGCGTTGTTCTTTCTGTAAACGATGGTTACGGAATCGCCAGGAACACGGTTGATTACGTCGATTGCTGCAGTTGCGTTAGGATCGTAAGTTACGGTCTTGTTAGCCGCTGCGGTGGGTAAGTTACCAGCAACGATGGTTAAGTTCATTTCCGCAGTATATTCGTTGAAATCTTCTGCGGTTAAGGTTACCTTAACAGTGTAAGTTCCAACGGCTACTGCTTCATGAAGGTTAGGATCGTCATTTACAACGTAAGTAACGGTAACCAAGGGTTGGAAGGTAGAACCATCCGCTTTAGTGTATTCCGTTTTGTATTGAACTTCGGGAATCGCGTTTGCAGCGGTGTAACCAACGTTTACATCGTCAAATACTACGTCTTCAAAATCAAAGTTTACTTCGTTAAAGAACGCAGTAAGGGTTAAATCCTTAGTGGGAACGAAGGTGTATTCTTCAACTTCCGCAAGGGTTTCACCGTCTTGATCTTGCCATTCGTAGAATTCCGTACCGTTAACGGGCGTATACTTAATGGTAATTTCCGTACCACCAGTAACGGTTGCAGTTGCGCCTTGATCAACACCGTCAACGACAATCGTACCACCAACAAGGGTAACGGTTACGCTAGCGGGTGCAGCTGCTTTAGTTTGTGCTTTTAAAGATACGTTTGCGGTTACTTTAAAGGTGTAATCCTTACTGGTGGAAACTTCAGCACCTTCAGCATTTACCCATTTTTCAAAAGTAACGCCAGGGGTTTCCGTATATTTAACGGTAACCGTGCTTCCCTTCTTCACTTTAGCGGAAGCGCCCTTATCTGCACTACCAACAACAACCGAGCCGCCTTCAACGGAAACGGTATACTTAATGGTACCACATGCGGAGCAAATTCCCAAAACCAAAGTGAGGGAAAGTAAAATGACTAAAAACTTTTTCATTCATTTTCTCCTATTTATTTGATTATAGTAACGAAATCAGATACTTTGATATCTTTCGTTTCAAATCTTCCTTTAGAACGAATAGTAATCGTTTTGGAGTCGCCCGCTTCTAAATCGAAATAGTTATCCGAATAGAACGCCAAGTTATCCATTTCAAACACCACAGTTCTTAAGTAGTCGTTTGCCGAAACGGTTGCCGAAACTTCGTAACCTTCCTCCGTTTGTTTTACGTCACCAAAGGAAACGGAATAATCCGAACGGAAGGCAACGTCTCTCCACATTTGCGGGAAATAGGTAGTTTTAACACTTTCTTCCCCATCAAAGTAAGCAAACAGATAGCTGTTACGATCATCAACAACGTCAGCCGTGGCTACCGTCAAATTGGAGTTCTTCAAAACCGTAAGGTTAGATTCAGTCTTTTCCCAAATAACTTCGCCGTTTAATTTCTTTTGTCCGTAACGAACGGAGCCGTGATATTCTTTAAGCGAATCGTTCATAACAAGTAAAACTTGTTCTCCGTTTTCGTTTTGAATATACGCGATATGCAAGGGACGGAACGCGTTTTTCATTGCGTAGTACGCCATTTTGCACTCCAAGTAGAAGTCGATTACCGCCCAAGTACCCGTAGGCCAAATATCCGAATACATCCAGTTCATGAAACCGGAGTTATCCCATTTTCTGCTACGAGAGAATTCCGCTTCAGTACGAAGGGTTTCCGCGTGAATGGTCATGGACTTAATTACAAAGTCTTCAATCCCCTTAAAGTCGCCGAACATATCCTTTGCAGGAATCATTTCGTCGTCCACGAAGGTAAGATTGCTACCGCCGTAAGGATTGAAACGGAAACGGTCAATCCAAACTTCGTTGGGAGGCCATACTTTATCTTCGGGCAAGTATTTTAAGAAGGATTTTACGGGACCAGGACCTTTTACTGCGCATTCCGAACTGAAGGATACTTTTTTGGTTGCAACGGTAGGACGGAATTTCGTTTCATAGTCATTTGCCGTCCAAGAACCCGCGTGGGATTCGCCTGCCGTTGCATCGTTACCTACGTCGGTAAAGCTGCAAGGACTTTGACGCGCGTAAGGACGCGTTCTATCAAAGGTATGAACTAAACCTTTTAAGGTAGTATCAACGAAGAAATCACCGTGTTCGATCATCAAGCCGAACGCGCCGGTCTTTTCGTTACCGCCACACCAGTAAACGATAGAAGGATGGTTTCTTAAGCGTTTCAAGTTGTATTCACAATCTTGCAATGCCAAGTCCATAATTTCCTTACGTTCTTCGGGAATATCAGCGCAAGCAAACATAAAGTCTTGCCATACCATTACCCCTAATTCGTCGCAAAGTTCGTAGAAAATATCTTTTTCGTAAATACCGCCACCCCATACGCGGAGCATATTGAAGTTGCCGTCTACGGCAAGTTGAACCAAATCGCGGTACTTTTCGTCCTTTAAAACGCCAGTAAAGCAATCGATGGGAACCCAGTTGGAGCCTTTACAGAATACGTTTTCACCGTTTAAGCGAATAGTGTATCCGAAATTGTACTTATCAATGGGTTCTTCTACAAGCTCAACTTCACGGAAGCCAATTCTACCGGTTTTTACGTCAAGCACTTCCCCATCGCGTAAAAGTTCAACTTTAAACGCGTAAAGGTTGGGATCGCCGTAACCGATGGGCCACCAAAGTTTCGGATCTTCCACCTTCATCGTAATGAAGTTCTTTTGACCCGTAACAGGCTCTTCTTCAACGTAAGCGTCTGCATCATTTAATGGAACGTTAGGCGTTTTAGAAATCACGTAACGAATGGTATCCTTACCAGCTAAATGCTTCCAGTCATCCAAACGAACGTTATAGTTCATATGGGCAAACATGGTCACGCGCCCGTCCGTTTTCGGCCAATAGAATACCGAATCGAATACCGTTGCGTGTTCTGCAGTAAGGAATACTTCCTGCCAAATACCGTATCCGGGAAGGTTAGGAGCCCAGTCCCAACCAAAGTGACATTGACATTTTCTTACGAAAAGACGGGGAACGTTAAAGGTACCAAAGTAGCCTTCTACGTCAAAGGTATCCATTTTGTTTAAAGTGGATCTTAAAACGATTTTAATTTCGTTTTTACCCGGTTTTGCGTAAGGTTTTA
>JAZUCI010000059.1:0-7836 GCA_045639045.1 Christensenellaceae bacterium | reverse complement strand
ATAAACCGTATAAACTTCGTTCTGCTTCGTTTGCTGTCGGCAAATACAACCTCGATAACCAACAAGGTTTATCTCGCCTGTATTTTCCGACGAGCCTTGCATAACTCGTTTCTACGGCTTATAAACAAACAAAGCGAGCCTTGAACTGCTTGCATCTACACACTCTTACGGGAAAAGCCTTGCATAACTCGTTTCTACGGCTTATAAAAAACGAGCCTTGCATAACTCGTTTCTACGGCTTATAAATAAAAACGAACGTAATTACACCACCTTGTTTGCGGTGGTGTAAAAATTTGCAAAAATAGGGAGAAATAAAATGCGCAAAACCAAAATCGTATGTACGTTAGGACCTGCTTGCGAAGATGAAGAAACGTTGCGCGGTATGTGTTTGGCGGGGATGAACGTTGCCCGTTTAAACCTTTCGCACGGTACGCACGAAGAACACGCGCGTCGCATTGCAACCTTAAAAAAGGTTAGGGAGGAATTAAACCTACCCGTTGCCTTGATGTTAGATACCAAGGGCCCCGAATATCGCATAAAAACCTTAAAAAACGGAAGCGTTTGCTTAAGGGAAGGGGCGCGTTTCACCTTTACCACGCGCGAAGTGGAAGGGGATGAAAGCATCGTTTCGGTCAGCTATCCCCGTTTAACCGAAGAACTTTCGGCGGGGGATACCATATTACTGAGCAACGGCTTGCTTTCCTTCGTTGTAGAAGAGGTGGTGGATACCGAAATCCGTTGCTTAGTTACGGGCGGTGGGGAACTTTCCAGCCGTAAGAGTATGAGTTTCCCCGGTAAAGTGTTAAAGCAAGAATATTTTTCCGAGCAAGATAAAAAGGACGTGTTATTCGGCATTTCGCAAGGGATAGATTTTATTGCTTGCTCCTTCGTTTCTTGCAAGGAGGATTTACTTGCCGTTCGCAATTTTTTAACCGAAAACGGCGTGGACGACGTAGACTTGATTGCCAAAATTGAAAATCAGTCGGGCGTGGATCATATTGAAGAAATTTGCGAAGAAGCGGGCGGTATTATGATTGCCCGTGGGGATATGGGTGTGGAAATCCCTTACGAACACCTACCCGCCATCCAAAAGGAATTAATTACCAAATGCCGTATGCTTGGCAAGCGCGTAATCACCGCCACCGAAATGTTAGAATCCATGATTCACCAACCCCGCCCCACTCGCGCGGAAATTTCGGACGTAGCCAACGCGGTGTACGACGGCACAAGCGCCATCATGCTTTCAGGGGAAACCGCCGCGGGGAAATATCCCGTGCAAGCGGTACGCGTTATGGCTAAAATTGCGGAAACGGCGGAAGGAAACATTGATTACAACAAAAGGTTTTATACTTCCGAATTCCGCATTAAAAACACGGCGGACGCAATTTCGCACGCAACTTGCGGTATGGCGATTGATATCGGCGCAAAAGCCATCGTGGCTTGCTCCCTTTCGGGGATGACCGCGCGTATGGTTTCGCGTTTTAGAAGCAGCGTGGATATCATCGGTCTTACCACGGACGAACGCACCTGGCGTAAACTTGCCCTTTCTTGGGCGGTTACCCCGGCGATTTGCGAACGCTTTACCTCTACCGAAGTACTGTTTTATTCCGCAAAGAAAATCGCCAAGGAAACCTTCCGTTTGGCGAAGGGGGATAAAATCGTAATTACGGGTGGGGACGTAGCGGGAACCAGCGGTAACACCAACCTAATTAAGGTAGAAAGAATTTAAAAAAACGCGGCTGTAAAGCCAAATAAAAACCGCCACCGAATTTTCGGTGGCGGTTTGGTTTTTCGTAAAGGATTATTCTTGCGCGGCGGCGCTTTCTGCCGTGGCGGAACCTTCTGCTGCGGCGGCGTTTTCCGCGGTGGCTTCCGCGCTTTCCGTGGCGGTTACCGTAACCCCTTCGCTTTCCGTGGCGGGATCCGCGCCTATTTTCTTAAACAAGGCTTTTAATAAAACGGGGGTAAGGATGGAAGAAGATACGATTAGTACTACGGTGGCGATTACGGGGTCTATGCCGCCGGGGGCAACCATGCCTGCGCCCATAGCGCAAATAGCAAGGGCAACCTCCCCACGCGCCATCATGCCGCAACCAACCGCCAAGCTTTCCCTGGCGTTGTGCCCGGTTGCGCGCGCAACCGCGCCGCATCCGATAATCTTGCCCAAAATGCCAAGGGCGGTAAAGGAAAGGGCAAACCACAAATAGGAAAGGGAAAGCCCCGAAAAATCTGCCGAAATGCCGATATAAGCAAAGAACACGGGGATAAAAATGATGTAACTGCCCGTATTGATGCGGCGGTCTACGTAGTTGGTATCCGAAAGCCCCGAAAGGGAAAGCCCCGCAAGGTACGCGCCCGTAATTGCCGCAATGCCGAAGAATTCTTCCGCCACGAAGGCGAACAAAAAGCAAATGCCTACCGCAAAAATAATGTTGTGGCGGGTGTGGGGATGGCGCAGTTCTTCGCTTTTGAATATTTTACGGACGAAGAAGCCCACCACCAAGGTAAGGGTAAAAAATCCCACGCAACGAAGAAGCGTCCACACGATTTCCAGCGCGTTTCCGCCGCCACCCAAGCCCGTAAGTACCGAAAGGGCTAAAATACCGATAACGTCGTCAATAATCGCCGCCGAAACGATGGTGGTACCCAGCTTGGTGTTCAGTTTTCCCATTTCTTTTAAGGTTTCTACCGTAATCCCTACCGAAGTAGCCGCTAAAATCACCCCGCAAAAGCAAGCGTTCAGCAGTTTTGCCGTGGTATAGTTTGCGTAGCCGTCCAAAAACAGTAAGGTGCCAAGCGTTCCCAAAATAATGGGTACGAATACCCCCGCAAAGGCAATTAGGGTTGCGGTTTTTCCGCTTTTTTTCAACGCGCTTACGTTCGTTTCCATCCCGCTGGAAAAAAGGATTAGCACGACGCCGATTTCCGCAAAGGTTTTCAGTACCGTGTTTTCCACTTCGTCCGGCTTCATGATAAACGAAAAAATGCCTTGATCCTTATGTAACATGCCCAAAAGCCCCAAAACGATACCGCCGACTACCATCCCCGCAACTTGCGGAAGCCCAAATCTGCGAAATAGCATGCCAAGCCCCTTGGTTACGATTAAAATAACGCCAAGGTAGTAAAGCAGTTTTAAAACGTCAAATTCGTAGTCCGTTACCGTAAAGGCAAGTAAGTTCATTTCCTTCTCCTTTTGCTATCCCTAAAAGGGATAACGGAAGCAATTATAGGTAAAAAAACGAAAAATGTCAAATGTTTCACAAGGGGCAGTATCGTTTTTCTTGCTTTTTTATAAAAAATATTCTATAATAAAAAAGTATTCTAATTTTTACGGGGGGGCAAAATGGTTTATTTACCGAACGGGGTGGAACGGATTTTGGTTCCGCAAGAAGAAATTGAGGAAATCGTTACAAAAATTGCGAAACAGGTAGATAAGGATTACGTAGGCAAGCGCCTGGTACTATTGTGCATTTTAAAGGGCTCGGTGGTATTTATGGGCGATTTAATGAAAAAGCTGCGTACCCCTGCCGAAATTGATTTTATGAAGGTTTCTTCGTACGGTGGCAGTACCGTTTCTTCGGGCACCGTAAAAATCGTTTTGGACGTGCTTAGAAAGGACGTTTCGGAATGCGACTTTTTAATCGTGGAAGATATCGTAGATAGCGGCAAAACGCTTAGCTATTTAGTGGAATATTTGAAGTTGAAGGGCGCAAAAAGCGTTAAAACCTGCACCCTTTTGGATAAGCCCGAAAGAAGACAGGTGGAATTTATTCCCGATTACTGCGGTAAGCAAATTCCGGATGAATTCGTTGTGGGCTACGGCTTGGATTACGACGAACGCTTCCGCGCGTTGCCTTACGTGGGCGTGTTAGAGCGCAGCGTGTACGAAAAATAAGAAACGGTAAAAAACAACCGATACGATAAAATAATTAAGGAGTTTACACTATGAATTTTGCATCGTTTGCGCTACTCGGCGCGGCAAAAACCAACGTTTACGAAATGATTTCCTTCGTGGCGTACTTCCTTTTGGTGCTTGGCGTAGGTATCTTTTTCTTCTTTAAAGGAAAAGCGGACCAAAGCGAAAAGGGTTACTTTTTAGGCGGTAGAAATATGGGCGGTATGGTTGCCGCGCTTTCTGCCGGGGCATCGGATATGTCCGCTTGGGTACTGATGGGGCTTCCCGGCTCTATCGCCCTTTACGGATTAGGTCAAGTTTGGATTTCCATCGGGCTTTTGATCGGTACTGTTTGCGCGTGGTTGTTCGTTGCGCCCCGCCTTCGCCGTTTTGCTATCGTTGCGGACGACGCAATTACCGTTCCCCAATTCTTATCCAACCGCTTTAAGGCGAAAAACCCCACCCTTAGAATTGCTTGCGCGGTAATTTTCGTGGTGGCGTACTGCATTTACGCGGCTTCTTCCATCGTTGCTTGCGGGGACTTGTTCTCCACCGTTATTCCCGCGGTAGATAAAAAGACGGCGATGATTATTGCGGCAAGCGTTATCGTGGTTTATACCTTGCTTGGCGGCTTTAACGCGGTTTGCTGGACGGACTTTTTCCAAGGGATGTTAATGCTTGCGGCGCTTATGGCTGTGCCCTTGATTGCCGTTGTGTTTATGAAGGTGAACGGCGCGCCTGCCGCACCCGTAACCGATCCCACCAACTACTATAACTTCTTATCCAGCGGTTCTTTGGATTGGAAGAGTATTTCGGATATTTTAACCGGTCTTGGCTGGGGCTTGGGTTACTTTGGTATGCCCCATATCTTGGTACGCTATATGGCAATTAAAAACGAACGCGAAATGAAACGCTCGCAAAAAATCGGCATTGTTTGGATTACCTTAATTTTGGGTATGGCTACCATGGTTGGTTTGGTTGCGCATAAGTTTATGGGCGCAGAAATTGACGGAAGCAATTCTTCGTTGGCGTTTATTAAAATGATTCGCTATTTATTCAAATACGGCGCGGTTGCGCTGATTGGCGGCTTACTGCTTTCGGCAATCGTTGCCGCTTCTATGAGTACGGCGGATTCCCAACTTCTTGCTTCCTCCTCCTCCTTTGCTTCGGATATTTACAAAACCACCGTTCGCAAAAATGCTTCGGATAGGGAAATGATGTGGGTAGGCCGCGTTGCCGTTTTGGCGGTTACCGTAATTGCGCTTATCATTGCCATGGTTCCCCAGCTTTCTAACATTATGACGCTTGTTTCCGCGGCGTGGTCCATTTTCGGCGCGTCCTTCGGCCCTGCTATGATTTTTGCCTTGTTCTGGAAGCGCTTTAACTACAAGGGCGCTTGCGCGGGTATTATTACGGGCTTTGCGGTTTCCGTGCTTTGGATGGTACTGTTCAACTTGGAATACTACGGCTTTACCAGCGTAATTCACGGCACCAACCTTTACGAAATCGTACCCGGCTTTATCGTTGGGCTTATCGTTTGCGTAGTGGTAACTCTGCTTACCAAAAAGCCTGCGGACGACGTAGTTGCTATGTTTGAAAAGGTAGAAAACTTTAAGGATGAAGAAGGAACCGATTCGGTTGCCCAAGCGCAAGCGGAATAATTCCTTTCGTCAAAATATTGTTAAATTTTCGCGCGGGCGTATTGAAACGCCCGCGTTTTTATGCTACACTATAGGTAGAAAACTTAAAAGAAAGAAGAAGGAGAACGAATATGGCAACACCGCATAACAGCGCAAAGAAGGGAGATTTTGCAAAAACCGTTTTAATGCCCGGCGATCCGCTACGCGCCAAATGGATTGCCGAAACCTTTTTAGAAAACGCCGTTTTGGTAAATAACGTACGCGGCGTACAAGGTTACACGGGCTATTACAATGGCAAGCGCGTATCGGTTATGGCAAGCGGTATGGGGCAACCCGCCATCGGCATTTACAGTTACGAACTGTTTCACGAATACGGGGTGGAATGTATCATCCGCGTAGGCACCATGGGCGGTTACAGTGAAAAACTGCACGTGGGGGATACGGTGATTGGCATTGGCGCGTGTACCAACGGTAATTTCATTGCGCAATACGGTTTACCCGGCACCTTTGCGCCCTTGGCGGATTTTACTTTGGCAAGAAAGGCCGCCGATATTTTAGAAAATTCCGCCAAGCCCTATCACGCGGGGAATATTCTTTCTTCGGACGTGTTTTACGCCGAAGAAGAAAATAGCGAGAAGTGGAAAAAGATGGGTGTGCTTGGGGTGGAAATGGAAGCGGCGGCATTATACGCAACGGCGGCGCGCGCAGGCAAAAAAGCGCTTGCGCTTTTAGCGGTTAGCGATTCCTTCGTTTACCCCGAAGAAAATATGACCGCGGAACAGCGCCAAACCACCTTAGTCACCTTAATAGAAACCGCCCTTGCGGTTGCGGAAGGCTAATATGAAACGCGCCTTCGTTATCGTGTTGGACGGCTTTGGGGTGGGGGAATTGCCCGACGCATCCGCTTTTGGGGATGCGGGTAGCAATACCTTGCGTTCGGTTTGTTCTTTACCCGAATTTTCTTGCCCAAATTTAGAAAAATTGGGCTTATTTCACACCTTACAAGGGGATATTGCGCCCCTTTCCCGTCCCTTGGCGGCGTACGGCAAAATGGCGGAAGTTTCTAACGCCAAGGATACCACCGCGGGGCATTGGGAACTGTGCGGACTCGTTACCCAAACGCCCTTTCCCACTTACCCTAACGGTTTTCCCGAAGATGTGATTTCCGCCTTTGAAAAAGCCACGGGAAGAAGGGTAATTTGCAACCAAACCTATTCGGGCACCGAAGTGATTAAGGACTACGGCAAGGAGCATATGCAAACGGGCGCGCTTATCGTGTATACCTCGGCAGACAGCGTGTTCCAAATTGCCGCGCACGAAAGCGTGGTCCCCGTGGAAACGCTGTACGAATACTGCCGCATCGCGCGTAAAATTCTTGCGGGAAAGCACGCGGTGGGTAGGGTAATCGCCCGTCCCTTTACGGGGGAATACCCCTTTACGCGTACCGCAAACCGCCACGATTTTTCGGTTGCGCCCCCTTCTAACACCGCCTTGGATTTGTTAAAAAACGCGGGGCTGGACGTAATCGGCGTGGGGAAAATTGGGGATATTTTCGCAGGGCGCGGTTTAACCCGTTCGCACCCCACCAAAAGCAACGATCACGGTATGCAAGAAACCTTGCGCATAGCCAAGGAAGATTTCCACGGGCTGTGCTTTACGAACCTAGTGGAATTTGACTCCCACTACGGGCATAGAAACGACGCGGTAGGCTACGCGAACGCGCTTACCCGTTTTGATCAGCAGCTGGGGGAACTGCTTCCCCTTCTTCGCGAACAGGATATTTTGGTGATTACCGCAGACCACGGGTGCGACCCGGGAACCCCTTCCACCGACCATTCGCGCGAATACGTGCCCTTGCTTGTTTACGGCAAGCGCGTTGCCCCCGTATGCCTTGGGGTACGCGAAAGTTTTGCGGATCTTTCCGCCACGCTATTAGCCTATTTCGGCGTATCGCAAGGGGAAACCTGCGGGAATTCTTTTTGGAAGGAGAGGGTATGACGCCTTACGAACTGATTAAGAAAAAACGGGACGGCGCCGCGCTGACCGAAGAGGAAATTACTTCCTTTATTACGGGGTATATCCGTGGGGAAATCCCCGATTACCAAATGGCGGCGTTTTTGATGGCGGTATACTTCCGCGGTATGACGGAGGAAGAAACCGCCGCCCTTACCTTTGCTATTCGCGATTCGGGAAAGCGCGCGGATTTTTCGCGCGTCAACGGGATTCGCGCGGATAAGCACTCCACGGGCGGGGTGGGGGATAAAACCACCTTCGTTGTCATTCCCATCGTGGCAAGCCTTG
>JAZUCI010000058.1:0-9865 GCA_045639045.1 Christensenellaceae bacterium | reverse complement strand
GGGACGCGCGGCAGTTTTTGCCATTCGTGTTGCAAAACGTTCAATTAGTCGTTTTCCACGATGATTTCATCGGGCAATTTTACGGGGGTTACGTCTTCACCGTACAAAATCGTAATTTCGAACGATTCGTTGTACTTGTTGTCATAGGTAAAGCCTTGCAATGCTCCGTTTTCAAAGAAAAGGCATACGTCCTTATAAATCGTGCCGTCTACGTCAATCGTATCCGCATAGTAGTAGCCTTCTTGCGCGTTGTAGGTGAAGTATTCAAAGTGTACTTCGGTGCTAAACGGGGGTTCTTCGTCATCCTTAAAGATTTGACCGGGAACGGCAACTACACGGTTGTATAAGGGGCTTTTCTTGCTCCACAAATAACTACTCGTACCGCTAGACCAGTTTCCCTTCGCCGCGCTGTAAGTCATACCGCGCCACGTGGTTTCGTCACCATATTTATACAATTGATAGTAACGGATATCCGTGTAGGCAGAGGTGATATCTTCTTCGGGAACGGCATACCACATCGTCCAGGTATTGTTGTAATAGTCCGCTGCGTTAGCGTACAACACGTCGTAATAATAGAAGTTTTCGTAGTAGGTATACGTGCGGGTTTCATACAACTTACCGTAGTTATCGTAATACTTTCTTTGGAAGGAGAAATTGGTGCGTTCATCCCCAAATACCATTGCTTGGAAGTCTACCGCTTTATTAAATTGGTCTTCGGTTACCATATAGGGATCTACCACTTCGGGTAACACGATATCTTCTACTTCGCCGTAAGAAATTTCATCTACAATGGACCCTTCTTCGGTAACGGTTTCCACCTTAACGAGCTTTTTATTTTGCATAAAGACGGATATGGTTACACCTTCATCCTCCATTACGTACGCTTGCTTTTCCGCGTTGTAGGTGAACATAACAAAGGCTTCCGCCATGTAACCGTAGGGATGTACGTGCATTTCGTATTCTTCTTGTCCAATTTCAAGTTTGGATTCCCCATCGTACAGATAGTACAAATCCCCTTCCTTTGATACGTAAGAGAAGCCAACCATTTCGTTACCAACTTTTAGTACATCACCCTTTCTAGTAAAAGTGATTACTTGCGTATACATAGCGTTACTAATGGTTTCCGTACCCGAATAATCGCCCATTGCGGTAAGGGCGGTTTTCCATTCTTCTTCGGTAACTTGGTAGGGATCGGCAACTTCAGGCAGGGTAACTGCGGGGATATCCGTGTAAGCGAATACGTATACGATGGTTGCGGTTCCCATGGTAGCTTCTACCTTGGTAAGCTGTTCGCCCGTAAAATAGAACGCGATGGGAAAATCTTGTTCAAGTACGTACGCGCCCAGCGTTTGGTCAAACGAAACCATTGCAAAACCCGTTGCAGCAGAAGCAAAGGGAGCAGCGATATTCAAATATTCGGCCTCTACCGCGGTCGTTTTAATAAACTCTTCTAGGTCGTAATCATATTCGTAACGGAAATACCCGGTTTCGGTCTTTTCATAATACGTTTCCGTCATTCCCGCAATTTGGCAAACCTTGTCACCGTTTACTACGGTAGAAAAAAGCGTAACGTTTTCGGTGCTAACCGTAATGGTTTTATCCCCGGCAAAAGAAAGCGCAGCCGTCCATTGCATAGCGGTAACTTGGTTTGTTTCGGGCAGTACGCTGGGCGTAACCGAAGGCGTAACGCTGGGCGTTACCGAAGGAAGTACCGAAGGGATAACGCTGGGCAGTACGCTGGGCGTAACCGAAGGGATTGTTGTGGGTTGAACGGTAGGAACAACCGTGGGCGCTACCGTGGGTTGCGCGGTGGGCGCTACCGAAGGTTGTACGCTAGCCGAAGGTTGCGCGCTAGGGGTTACCGATACGCTAGGCGTAACCGAAGGGGTAACGCTGGGCGCGGGATCGGAAGGATCGCATGCAACAAGCGTAAAGCACAATGCGATTACCGATAACAGTAACACAAGCATTTTACTCAAATTTTTCATAATAATCTCCTTTTCCCCAAAGGGGGCATATTGCAATTTTACTCTTTTCACAATCACTTGTCAAGTAATCTTTTTTACTTTATTACATAAAAATACAATCGACAACCTTTTCAGATGATTTCGCCTAGCGCTAACAAGCGTTTAAGGTAAAAAAAACCGCCACAAAAACAAAGACACGCCATTATGGCGTTTCTAACAATTTTTCGATTCCGCAAACTCATACTTTATTTTGAAGTAAGCTGTATTAAACGTTGTAATGCAGGTTGATACCCCCTACTGTATGCAACGCCATACCAAAAAGCAGCAAGATTTTCGTTTTGATTCTTGGTAAATTCGCCAACAACAAACATTGCAGCACGATCACCACGCTCCGCAGACAATTGATACATTCTTAACGCACCTTGCATATCCTTCTGAACACCTCTACCAGTAAAGAGCATATCCGCATAACATTTTAGGCCATGAGCATCGTTCTCATGCGCAATAGCATTATACATTCTGTAAGCCATCTCTATATTGCCTGCGCTTTCGAACATATCGCCTGTGAGATATGCTGCCAAAGGTTCTCCTGCGAGATTTAAGGAAACATATTCCTCAATTGAAGTGCTGATTTCTTGATCTGCCCACATCTCAAGATAAAACAACGCGCACTTATATTTTGCTTTATCAAATCCTTCGGTTTCTTCATATTCGTAAGGCATACCTGCAGAAAGCCATTTTTGCGCAATACCGTTTAAACTAATTTGACCATTGGGAAAATCGTTGGCATTTGCCATTGCATACCAATACATAGATTGTGGGTATTGGTTTCTGCGATTAAAGATGTTACCAAGTTCATTCATTGCATCAACACAACCATTTTGCGCCGCTTTTAAGCAATACTTTTCCCACTCTACGTCAGAAGGATTCTTAGGGTCGGGGATAAAGGAATGCTGTAAAAACCCAGAATAACCCCAAAGTCCTTCAGGATGATTTTGACCAGCCGCCTTTTTATATAGAGATTTTCGCTCCTGCAAATTTTCTGTAAACATAGCCAGTGCAATAGATCCTTCGATAAACCCATCAGCACTTAGTTCTCTCATTATCTGTAACCCTCTTGCGCGATTTTTTTGCCCAACAATTTGTAGCCATGCGTAACCGCATTTTTCTCTATCTGATAAACCAGTAATGTCTTTTCTTCTTAAAAAATCAAATATTCCCATTTCCTTTTTCCTTGTAGAAATAATACAATTCCAACTTTTCAGGTAAAAGTCTTTGCAATAAAGAATTCTTTCTCGCCGACCCATAAACCATTAGTCTTCGCCACTGTGTTTTATAATCTTAGAATCCTCTTTCCTGCAGCAGTTTGAAAATGAAAGGCTTACCCAATTATTCTGCAGACATTCCGAGGGCCGCAAGTGCTTCGTTTCTTATCACAACATCTTTACCATCTCCAGACAAACACTTATAAATATCGCACCACTTAATGCATTCTTCATATCTACGCAAATCTCTAGACGTAAGCATTAGACCAAATACGGGATTTGGTTTCTGTGGATTGCATTCATGCGCTTTCACATAGTGATCGTACGCAGTCTGGTATTCGCCTTTTTGGCCGTAAATGGCACCGAGATTGTTCCATGCGTCGTAGAAATCAGGCGCAATCTTCAGAGCTGTCTTGTACAACGGAATTGCTTTTTCGCCTTGACTGATGGACATTAATATAGCCGCCTGCGTATTTAAATAAATAGGGCAAGTATCATCGCATTTTTGGGGACAGGAATCTCCAGGACAGGCAATAACCCCATGCGCATTTCTCCACGCAACTTTGCCAGATTTTTTTTTAGAAAATAAATCAAATAAGCCCATTTTTCACTCCTCCTTATTCAATAAATACACATAATTTGTTTCGTTCTTCTGATGTCGTCCTCAAATTTACACATCGTTCCTAGATCTTCTATTAGTTCATAGAGCGTACATTTGATCTCCCTTTTGGTTTTGATATTCTTCTTTCCCCAAGGGGGTATATTGCAATTTTACTATTTTCACAATGAAATGTCAAGTAATCTATTTTACTTTATCACGTAACGCAAAAATTCACAAACTTTCAAGGCAATAAAAAACCGCCACGGAAATCGTCCGTGGCGGGGGTGTTATTATTTTTACATTTGTACAAACTGATTTGCTTGATTCATTTTTGCGGTTTTGGTTTGCAAATACGCTTCTAATTCTTTGGGGTTTTTGATGTACGTAGTATCTACGTCCCACTTGCCTACTGCGTCTACCCTTACGTCCCCGTAATTGCAGATTTGTCCCCATAAGCCTTGGGAAACCGAAATCCCCGTAATGCCCATAAATACAACTTGCTTTTTGTTTTTGTTTAACCAACCGCTTTCTACGATAATTTTATCGTCGTAGAAAGAAAGCGTATATTTTTTAACAGTGATAACGCGTAAAGCAATAATTAAAATAGGTAAAATTAAAATACAAGAAATAATCCACCAAAAATTAATTACCTCCCACGCAGATTTTTTTGCAACGTAATTAGGTTCCATATTTTTTCTCCTTTCGTTTTTCTTTATTATATTCTTACTTTTGTAAGATGTCAAGCATTTTTCTTACATTTGTGAGAAAATATATAGTATGAAGAACGTTTTTGGTGAAAAATTAAAAGATTTACGTTTAGAAAAAGGGCTTGGGCAGGTAGAACTTGCCCAAAAACTAGGTGTTAGCAAGGGCATCGTCAGTTTGTGGGAAAACGATTTAAGGGAACCCAAACTTTCCAACCTAATTGCTATCGCCCAATTTTTTGGGGTTTCCATCGATTTTTTAGCCGGCTTGGAAAACTAATTTTATATGTAAACGGGCACACCCCCGCCGCGGAGTTTTTCCGCGACGGGGGTGTTTTTTGTTGCAAGCAAAATGGGGTTTCACCTTTTAGATTCCCCGATTTGCCCGTCAAAGACGGTAGGCGAAGAATGACACCCTTGTTGGTTATTGAGGTTGAATTCCGTAGTAGAAGCACAGTAGCGCGCAGTTTATAAGCCACCGAAAACAAGGAGGATTAAAAACAAGTGATACAAGGCTCGCTTAGAATTTGGGGTGAGATGAACCTTGTTGGTTATCGAAGTCCAAATTCGTAGCAGCAAACGCAGTAGCGCGTAGTTTATAAGCCGCCGAAAATTACGCGCCTTCCAACAGCATCTTATCCGCCACCAAAGCGATAAATTCCCCATTGGTGGGCTTTTCATTCCCTACGTAGGCGCGTACGCCAAATAGGGAGTTGATGGTTTCAATTCTTCCCCGATTCCAAGCCACTTCTATGGCGTGGCGGATGGCGCGTTCCACCTTACTTGCGGAAGTATCAAACTTTTCCCCAATTTTGGGGTATAGTTCCTTGGTGATGCTGGCTTTTAAGCGTATAAAATGTACCTAAAATATTCTTTTTTCAACTTCAAAAATTTAACTAATTTATTGCCTTATTGGTAGGTCTAAAACACTCTCCTTTATTGGTTAGTTTATTATAATAAAAAGAAAAATTCTTGTCAAGTATTTGCGTATAATAAAGGGCACCTAACGGTTCCCCTGCCACCCCTCCCTCGACTTATCCGTTTTTGTACCCTTGTCAGTTTTTTTGACCTCAGCCCGCCAAGGAGCGGAGCGACGCGGAGAAAAACCGAGTGTGGGTGTGTGAACAAGCAACGACTCTGCGAAGCAGTAGCGAGGATTCCCGAGCGTTAAACTGCGAGCTAGGGAGGACGCGTCCCACACGGGGGGGATAGCTCTTTTCGAAGGTGCAGCACGACTGTGCAAACCCGAAGTACCAGCGTTTACGCTGGGATTCGAAACAGTGATATCCCCCACCGCCCCTCGTCGTGACACGACGAGCTGCAACGATGTTATAATCTTTTGATTATACACTTTCAAATTAATTGGGGGGAAATTCAAATTTACTATATAAGAAAAATTAAATTCCCCCCTTCTTTTTTAATCAAATTCTAAGGGGGGGTTTTAAGATTATATAGGGGTTTTCAAAAATCCCCCTTTTTTCTAATTTATTTTGCGTTTTTTTACCTTTGTCTGGTCTCGTTCGCCTTCGGCTCCGAGACAGCTTTAGCAAAAGCTAAAGCACATTCTTTAAACCTTGTCCTGTTTTAAATTGTTTAATTATTTGAATATACACTTTTTGTCAACAAATAGAAAGTTGACTTTTTAATCCCTAACCTAGTCATTGCCTCTTTTGCAGTTATGTCACCGTTTTTCCAAGGACAAATTATATCATTGTAATTGTCAGGCAAACTTGCTTTGGGGCGACCAAGATGTTTACCTTTTTCTTTAGCAGAATCTATCCCCTCACGTTGACGTTGTCTAATCGTTAAGCGTTCCTGTTCTGCTATAGTTCCCAACACTTCAATCAAAATATTGTTAACCATTTCAAACACCCAAGTCTGTCCTTCAGGCAGTTCCATCATTGTTGTAGGCAGGTCGATTACCTTTAATCTAATACCATTGTCCTTGAAGTATTCAAGTTCGTTCCTAATATCAGCCTTGTTTCTACTTAATCTGTCCAAGGATTTAATCACTAACGTGTCCCCTGAGCGTAATAAAGTATTCTTTAATGCCTGATAGCCGTTTCTGTTTAAGTTTTTACCCGACTCTTTATCGGTTATAATGTCACGGTCAGTTGCACCAAGGTTATAAAAGGCTGAAAGTTGTCTATCTAAGTTTTGTTCTTTGCTACTTACTCTAGCATAATAAAAAGTTTTATTATTCATATAATCTCCTTTAAGTGTCCAAAAAGGTGGTAGTAATTTCTGGATATGTCCAAAAACTATTTTCAACCTTTACGGACACAATTTTAATAGTTATTTAATTGATTTTGCTATATCCAAAAAGGTGTACCTTTTCGGACTATCTATTAACACACGAATTAACGGTTTCATCATCGGATAAGTATAAATCTCTCTCTAAACCGAGATGGATTCCAAACACATTAACCTTAATTGACTGTATTTCTGAAAGAAGAACGTAACCCCATTCCCATTCAAAAATATGACAGTAACCATAAAGCAACCAATCACCATCTTCACATTGTTCAGCTTCTGTAATAAGCCAAGTTCCTGCGCCGTAGGGGTTAAAATACTTTAACCATACCTTTGCGCCATAGCCTAATCCCTCTTGTGCGCCAAGTGGATATTGTTTTGCAATTTGTTCAATTTCTTTTGTCCAAAGTTTCATTTTTGTTTTCTCCTTTTTTGTAAGTGTATTTTCAAATTCTTTCGATTTCAATCATCTTAACGTTGCCACAATCAATACAAGCAATATTAACCGTCTTTGTTGCACGAACACTCATACCACATTTAGGGCATATATACTTCCTTGTGCTAGAAGGTTTACGTCTGGGCGGCGGCGTGGGAAGGTTCCCTCCTGCAGGGGTTTTATCCCCTCCGTTTACAGGGGGAAGGTAACCATAAAAGTCGAGGCGGTGTACCTTTATTTCTTCTAATTCTTCATCAATACACCACTCAATAAGTTTATCGCTTGGCTGCGTAATAGAAAAACCTATACGCGAATCATAAGATATGATAAGGTCACGCCTTTCTGCTTCTTCCTTAAAACGTTTATTGTGATAAGCACCACCACGACTTGTATCTTTAATACCGTTTTCCATACAGTAGATATGCACCATTTCGTGAAGCATTGTTGCGACTACGTTTTCAATAGGTCTGTTTAAGGCTCCCGCACCGATATTAAGTTCACGTCTTCCCTTTTCTTCGGAAAGCCACACTTCATACACGGATACGTGCCCGTATGCTCTAGGCGTTGACATAATAGTAATGATAGGTTTTGTAAGTGCATTTTCAAAATACGTCTCATTAAGACGATTGAAAATCTTGTTTAAGTAACCGCTTACACGGTTGTATTCAGTTAATTGTTTCATAGATAATTTCTCCTTTGAATTTAATATTTTTTAATTTGTTTGGGCGGCGGCTAATTTAATGTCTACAGCCCATATTTAATCAATAAAAAAGAACCAAACGTATCGGGATGAACATTTAGTCAACCCAACAAGTTTCGTTCCTGTATCAATAAGCTACATTAAGCCACAGACCTTAAAATCGATTTTAGCCATAAGTTTGAAAGTGTATTTTCAATTTTGGTTAAGCACAGCTTGAAACGAGCAAAATTATTGCACCAACGATAGCGATAATCCACAAAAATGGATAGCAAATCGGGTCCAGCATTCCTTCATTACAGCCTTTTCTTACCATATAGAAAATAACGAATACAGCAATAGCGAAAAGTACCATAGTTTTTACCTCCTTTTAATTTTTTGTTTTAGTTTTTAATACTTCCCTAATAGAATCAAGAAAAAGATTACCAACGTTGCAACAAGACATATCATTAGCATAGAATTCACCTCCTTTTTTAAGATTTTTTATATAAAAAAAGAGCCATTCCGTTTAAGAATGACTCTTGAATTTTTAGTAAATTTGGCGGCGGCTATAAAACCCACGTTTTATTACCTAATTTACATTTGTATTATTAAGTTTTCATTTTTATATCATTTGTACTGATATACTTCTACACTTCACCCAGATTTTGAACATACACTTTCAATTCACAAACAAAAGGCAGACATCTGACCGCTTTTGTAAATTTTAATTATTCTTTAAAATGTCTAAGAATGTTTTATTTCTTGCAAAAGCATCTGCGGTCACCGCTTTGATGTCTAGAGCATAAATATGAGCAACCCCCTCATTATAAAAGTAAAGAATTTTCCCGTCTGAAGCATTCGTATATCTCTCCTTGTATCCACTTGCTTTAAGGCTAATCTCAAATTCATCATCAATACTTGTTATAATATATGCCCAAACATTATTGATTTCTTTCACTTTTTCTTTTAATATATAGCAATTTCTGCTAATTTCAGCTATCGCTTTCTCTTTTTCGCCCAATGAGGCATTACATCCCTTAAATTCTACAACCAATGCATCTCTGCTTATCTCTTTATTGTAAAATACAGCTAAGTCAGGTTTTTTAGAGTTCATCCCGATTTCATCTGCCGTTATGGATGTGTTCTTAAATATGGCTTCAATGATGTTTTTGATTGTCGCATCACTGAAAGCATTTGAAAAAGTCATAAATTTATCATCTAAAAGCCAAAGATTTGTCATTGAGTAATCTGAAGCCTCATTTGTATTATCTACAATCGTTCTCTGTGGCATAAATATATCGTGAATAAATTTTTCTTTCTTTTCTTCATCCATAATAGAATCATTTAAGGCCTTAATAATGTTTTCACGGTATAGAATATATTCTCCCAACTCTGCCACGGCCACCTCGCTCAACTCTGTTACCGCTGTATTAAACGCTTCAGATAATATGCTTTTATCTTCTAGTAATTTTTCAAATTTATTTTTAACCGAAACTTTTTTCTTGTTAAAAGTATTCAAAGCCTTTATGGTTAAAGATTTTTGAGTTTTTACGATATCGGTATTTTCTTTAATATATTTTGTTAAAAACGGAGCGGCGTTAATCGCTTTTAGTTCTTCCTCCTTGTTTAAGGTCTCCAATTCAGGAAATTTCTCCAGCAAAATTCGGTGCATTTCTTTTAAAAGCTCTGGCTTTATATCTCTATATAAAAGCGGGCAACCATAATTAGCTTGTCTTTTGTTTGACATTGCGGGAAAATCATCTCGACTATCATTAACCATATCATCTAAGTATTTAGAACAAAGTAACATGTTAAATGATGTTTTATTTGGTAATTCACAAGAAAAATTTAATGCGTCGTCATCTTCTTCTTTAACTGTTCTATCGTGAGCACAATAATAAATTTTTTTACTATTTTTTTGATTATCTATAAAATGATAGTACAAAGTAAATAAATATTC
>JAZUCI010000057.1:0-4005 GCA_045639045.1 Christensenellaceae bacterium | reverse complement strand
AAAAGATAATCCTCATAAAACACAATATTGGTTTGTTTCAACGATTATCAAAAGTGATAATTGCGTAATAATAGACGGTAAAATAAAAGAATGCATTAGAACGAAAAAAGACAAAACAATATTAACGTTGCTGTATACATTTATATGGCCAATTATTCCAATTATATGGTTATTGAATGAATGGACACCATTTCATTCAATAAAATATAGAAAAAACAGATTAAGAGAATTGATGATTAAATACACTGGTTGTGAAGAATTATAGAAAAATTCTAACAATTAAGCAAATTCCAATTTATCGAGTTGTTAATCTTTGTGGAAAGATTTTCAAAAGTGTAGCACACTATACTTTGTAAGCAAAGTCGTTTGTTTTTGCAAAGCAAAAAAGTAAAGAGTAGCAAAATTTGCTACTCTTTTATAATGTCTAAAAAATCCCTAAGAGAAGAGCGACTAAGGAGTGCCTTTTTTCGCGTAAGAACGCCGATTATAAGAAGTTTTCCAAAGAAAAATCGTACGTTTTAGGGATGTTTTCGCAACTGTGAATCAGTACTTCTAATTTTCCGCACGCTTCTTCATAATCTTGGGCGCTTAAATAGTAAATGGCTTCGGAAATCCACAAATCCATTTCGCGGATATCCGTGTGCGGAATAAACGCGTGCAGTTTGTTTTTTTGCTTTTGCCACAGGGTTTTAACGGATTTCCCGTCCTCCTCGGTGGCGGTTTCGTTTTGCGCTTTTTGGTACACTTCGATAAGGGCGGTATGCATATGGGAAAAGGCGTAAGTTTGCACCTTTGCTTCGGTAAAACACAAAAAAAAGACGATGCCCAGGGCGATGGCGGCGGTGATTAAGTTTTTTACCATATTGCGCCCCCCGTATCCGCGGTAAACGAAACGCCCGGGCGGTTTTTTTCTTGTAAATAACATCTGCCGTTGGGGTCAATGGTTAAACACAGCACGTTTTTTAGGGCGCGTACCTTTTGCGAACGCAGTAAATTTTGCACGAAGGCTTCGTCGTAGCCCAAAAGTTGCAAATTTGTATGGTCTAACTTGCCCCCCGTAACGAGTAGGAGGGACATTGCCGGCGGGGCGTTATCGGGCAAGGAGGAAGGGGTAGGGTTAGGCAAAAAACTAAAGTTTCCGTTGGCTTCCAGCACCGCGTAGGCTACGTCCGTAAGCGAAAAATACCCTTGCGCGCGCAAGGCTTCCATTACGTCGCTTACGTCCAAGTTATTGCGTTTCAGTTCGGTATAATCAATTCCGTCCTTCCCTATAATTAGGGAAGGTTTTCCGCTTAAAGCGCGCTTCATAAACGCGCCCGTGTGTTCAACGACCGAAATAATTTGGTGAATAACGAACAGCGCCAAAACGGGAACAACGCCGTATAAAAAGGGGATGGAAATATCCGCCATCGGGTTACAAGCCAGGTCGGCAATCAGCAAAGTGATAACCAGTTCAAAGGGTTGCATTTCCCCCAGTTGCCGTTTCCCCATTAGGCGCATCATGGCAAGAAGAATAAAATACGCGACGATAGAACGCAAAAATATGGTTAGCATAGCATAAGTATTTTACGCGCGTAGAAAATTATGCGATTTTTTAGAAGGAAACGCTTGCTTTTTTTTCAAAAAGAAGGTATACTGAAAGCGCAGAGTAGGCGGTTGCGCGTTAAGTGTTGACGGGTGGGAGATGCCCGTCAAACGAAAGCCTTACTTTTGGGTAAGGACTGCGGTGCACCGCTGCGTCCGTTGCAAAACAAAAGATCTTTGTTGTAAACGACGGGCTTCGCGAAATGGTACGCGCAGTCCGTTTATAGCATCGGACCTCCGCGCTTTTGGGGTGGAAAAGAACCCCCGAAAGGCATAGGGGGTTATTTTTATGCAAAAAAACACAACTAAACAAATCACTTACACCGCGTTATTTACGGCGCTCGCCGTAATTTTTAACTTGGTGGATATACCCTTAAACAACACCTATTCCCTTTCTTTGGTGTTTATCCCTTGCTTTGTTGCGGGGGTGTTTTTAGGGCCGTGGCTGGGCGCAACCAGCGGTTTTTTGGGGGACGTAATCGCGCATTTGTTGCATCCCAGGGGGGTATATATTCCCTTTATCAGTATCAGCAGCGCGCTTTACGGGATGATCCCCGGTTTGTTGTTTGGGATAAAAAGGGGAAATCCTTATCTTAAAACGGTAATTTCCTACGTGTTGTGTTTTTTACTTTGTACGGCAGGATTTAATAACGTGGGGCTATGGCTTACGTACGCGTTCGGTAAAAAAACGTTTATCGTGTATTCCATCGCTAGGTTACCCTTTCAATCCATCGTGTCTGGGGTAAACTGCGCGCTTACCATGGCTTTAGCTTTCGCATTGGGGAAAGGGAAAGGTTCCCCCTTTGCTTTGAAATTCGGGCAGTACGTAAGGAAAAATAAAAGGGAGAAGAATATGAAACTTTCTAAAGAAAAAAAGTTGGACGAAGTTTTGGCAAAAATATACGAAGAAGCGGATAAGCAAACGCTTGCCATAATTGAAAAACGGTTGGGCGCCAAACCCGAAACGGAGGGTGTTATTCGCGGTAGATATCAGTATAGCTTTACAGCAAAACTGCACCTAGCAACCGAAGAAGGGAAATCGTATTACAGCCGTTTGAAAAACGCGATGCTTGCGTACGGATTCAAAAGCCGTATGAGTTGGGCAAACGAATCTTTCTACGCGGGCAGGAAAACCTACGCAAAACTTGGTTTTAGCGGTAAAAAATTAGTGGTATATTTGGCGTTAACCCCCGCTGATTACTTGGAAAGCAAGTACTATTTTAAGGACGTAAGCGAAAAAGCGAAATACGCGGGCGTTCCTATGGCGATCAACGTAAAATCCACCCGTGGCTTGAAATGGGCGGAAGAACTGGTTGCGATACTTGCGCAAGGGTTAGGGAAGGAAAAGGTTGAACGCAAGGAAGAGGATTTCCGTTTACCCACTTTAACCGTGCAAAAACTGTTAGCCAAGGGATTGGTTAAGGAAACGGTAGGTTTTGGCGGCTTTTCCACCGAAACGGAGGGAAAACAGGCGGAAGTTGCCCTTGCGGATTGGGAAAACGTAGAAACCGCCAAAGAAAACGCCCCTAATAAAATAGGGCGCGCGTTCTTAAAAAGAAAGGATAGAAAAAGATAAAAATAAGCGTGTTTTCTTAAACGGAAAACACGCTTTTTGGTTGCCCTTAGGGAATGGAGAAATAAATTATAAGGTAGCCGTGTTTTTCAACCGAAAAACACGGTTTTTTCTATGCTTTTTCGCCAAAGAAATACGAATTGCGCCAAAGGTAATAAGAAGAATTCCTTGAAAAACAACTGCCGCGCCCACGGATAATGCTACCGCGAAAAGGCGGGGGAACACAAGGCAAAATAAGGGCGTACAAAAGTAGCCAAGCGCCACCGCGGGCAAAACCGCCGTAAGGTTTTTGAAGGCGAACAGTTTTACCCCCGAAAGCTTACACACGCGCGTGTGTAAATAGATAAGGTTTAAAAGGGCGGTTACGCCGTAATCCAAAAAGTAGCCCAAGAACAACGCGTTTTCCCCTAGGTACGGGGGCAAAATTAGCGCGCAAAGAAGCATACACGCGTTTCCCGCAACCGAAAACGCCATACAAATTTTTTCCCTGCCCATGGAATTCAGTACGCTCATACTCATAAGGGCAAGGGTCATGGGAAGCACTAAAAAGGCGAAGCGTTGCACCAGCGCCCCCGCTTGCGCGTTTTTGTACAGTAAAAGGCATAAATCCTTTCCCGCAAGGGCAAGTAAGGGGAACAGTAAAAACGCCAAAAGCACCGCCGCGTTTAGGGCGGAAGAAAGGGTTTTGGTGAATTGCCCTTCCTTGCGGTTATAGTATTCCCCCGAAAGTTTGGGAACGAGTACTAGGGATATAGAGCCGATTACCGTGCAGGGGGCGAACAGTAAGGGGGCTGCCATAGCGCTTGCCGCCGCGTATAGGGAAACGGCGGCTTCCTTGGTAAGCCCCT
>JAZUCI010000056.1:0-11148 GCA_045639045.1 Christensenellaceae bacterium | reverse complement strand
CCTTCAGCAGCGATTCTGCCTGCCTTTTTAGCAGCGGTAGCGATACCTTTTTCTCTTAAATATTCAACGGCCTTTTCAACGTTGCCGTCCGTTTCGGTCAATGCCTTTTTGCAGTCCATCATACCTGCGCCCGTCATTTGGCGCAAATTCATAACGTCACTTGCGGTAAATGCCATAACTGTAATCTCCTTTATAGAAAATAATTATTCTGCTGCTTCTTCAGCGGGTGCTTCTTCGGTTACTTCTTCAGCGGGTGCTGCCTTTTCGATAACCAAGCCAGCTTCGCCTTGTTTTGCTTCGATAACTGCGTCTGCAATTACGCCTGCAAGAAGTTTAACCGCGCGGATTGCGTCGTCGTTGCCGGGAATTACGTAGTCAACCATATCGGGGTCGCAGTTCGTATCCGTAATAGCGATTACGGGGATACCAAGCTTTCTTGCTTCTTGTACTGCGATTTCTTCGTTATGGGGGTCAACAACGAACATTGCGCCGGGAAGACCTTTCATATCTTTGATACCGCCAAGGTTGGTGCGAAGCTTTTCGCGTTCTGCCTTAAGTACCAAAACTTCCTTTTTGGGAAGAAGGTCGAATTCGCCGTTCAATTCCATTTGTTCCAGTTTATTGAGCTTTTCAATTCTGGTTTTGATGGTTTTGTAGTTGGTAAGCATACCGCCAAGCCATCTGCTGTTTACGTAGTACATACCGCAACGTTCTGCTTCGCTTTGAATTGCTTCTTGCGCTTGCTTTTTGGTACCAACGAACAAAATGTCCTTGCCCGCTTTCACCGTTTCAGCAACGAACTTGTAAGCTTCTTCAATAAGGCCTACGGTGATTTGCAAGTCGATAATATAAATATCGTTTCTTGCTGCGTAGATGTACTTCTTCATCTTGGGGTTCCATCTTCTGGTTTGGTGGCCGAAATGTACGCCTGCTTCCAGAAGTTGCTTCATAGAAATTACTGCCATAAAAACTCCTCCGTTTTTACACCTCCCGTAACGCGGATTGCTTTGGGGAAAACCGGCATGAAAAAGAATTTACCGGCAACGAACCCAAACGCGGTACGGTGTGAATTTTAGCCTTACAATTATACCAAAGGCGGAAAAAATTAGCAAGCGTTTTACCGCCCTTTCGTAAACTTTTAAGCACATTTTTCACGTTTTTAATAAAATTTAAGAAAAAAAGCCGCGCAAACGGTTCGCTGCGCGGCTTTTCTTTGTTTTTTATGCTTCCCCGTAGGGGATTTTAAGGATTAGTCTTCCTTCCCTTCGCAATCTTCGTGATGGCAGCAATCGCAATCGCCGTCGCAATCGTCGTCCTCTTCCATCATTTTTACGAATTCTTCGTACACTTCGTCTAAAAGCGCTTCGTCTTCTACGGGAAGTAAAACTTCATCCCCCTTATCGTCTTCCGCTAAACGGAAAATGATAACTTCGTCCTCTTCCGCGCCTTCAATTGCTTCGGCGGGTTGGAAAAACGCGTAACCTTCGTTTTTATAGTCCATCGTAGCAATGTGGTAGAATTTTAATACTCTGCCCGTATCGTCTACAAGTTCTACGATATCCGAAAGTTCTTCTTCGTTCATGTTTTGTTTTTCATGCAATTCACTCATTGTAACTCTCCTTTCATTCCGGTTAAATAATTTTCTAAAATATAAGAAGCCGCGACTTTATCCACGACGCCTTTCCTATCCTGACGGCGCATATCCGCTTCGATTAAAACGCGGTGCGCTTCCATAGTGGTAAACCGTTCGTCCACCAAAACGATGGGGAGATCGGTTACCGCCTTTAACGCGTCTACGAATCTACGCGTTTTTTCGGACTGCAAGCCTTCTTCCCCCGAAAAATGCAGGGGGATGCCGCATACGATTTTATCCGCGCTACGTTTTTTAGCAAGTTCGGCAAGGTACACTACGTCCTTTTTGGTGCCTTGGCGGTTGTACGTTTCCACGGGTAGGGGTATCATAAGGGGCTTTTCGGCAAAGGCAACGCCGATACGTTTATCCCCGATATCAAATGCAATTACGGATTCCATTTTCTTCCCCCTTTTTTATATTATACCACAAGCGAAAAAGAATATCAACTTTTTTTAGTGAAAAAGCAAAAAATAGCGGGAAACCGTTTTCGTTTCCCGCCATATTTTAGTTTTGCGCTTGTTTTTCGCGCTTTTTCTTGTTCGCTGCTGCTTTTTGGGTAAGTTCTTCCATACGGTCTAACACTTCTTCCTGACCGGTGGTTACCAAATTACGCGCTTTTCTGCTGTTTGCAACGATTAGCGCGCCCGTAAGCATACCCAACGCCAGCCCGAACGCCAACGCTTTTTCCATATTGCTTCTCCCGTACGAAAATTCGTACGGTTACAGTATACGCAGTATTTGGATTTTTACACCTTTCCCCTAAGGGGAAATTTTGGTAATTTAGGCAAGCAGTTCCCCGATGATTTGCTTTAAATATCCTACGACTTTTTCCGCTTGCGCCACCGTGGTTTCTTGCCCAAAGGAAAAGCGGATGGAAGATTTTGCATCCCGTTCGCTTAACCCCATGGCAAGCAGGGTTTTGGAAGGTTGCAAGGTGCCCGAAGTACAAGCGGAACCTGCCGAAGCGCAAACGCCAAGCATATCCAAGCGGTGCAAAACCGCCTCGTTCCCCACCCCGCGGAAGGTGAAATTTGCGTTACTTACCACGCGATTTTCCATACTGCCGTTAAGTGTAGCGCACGGGATTTCCTCGCGCACGCGACGGATAAAATAATCGCGCGTTTCCTTGATTTTTTCGTTTTCCGCTTGCAAGTTTTGGCTAGTTAGCGCAAGGGCGGAAGCAAGCCCCACTACCCCTGCAACGTTGGTTGTTCCCCCACGGCGCGCGCGTTCTTGCTGACCGCCGTGAAATAAGTGCCCGATGGAGGTTCCTTCCCTAACGTAAAGTACGCCCACGCCTTTCGGTCCGCCCAATTTATGCGCGGAAAAAGACAGCGCCGAAACCCCTAATTCCTTGGGAAAAACTTGCATTGTGGGAAGGGCTTGTACCCCGTCCGTAAACACGGGAACGGAATAGGCGTTCGCAATTTCGCAAATTTCCTTTACGGGTTGCACCGTACCGATTTCGTTATTTGCCAGCATTACGGCAATAAAGGAAGTGTTTTCGTTAACGCGTTCGCGCAAGAATGCCAAATCCACGATCCCTTCTCCGTTTACGGGGATTTCGGTTACCTTGTAGCCCTGTGATTTTAGATAATTTGCGCTTTCGTAAACCGCGGCGTGTTCCATACTGCTAATAAAGATTTCCTTATCTTTACCACGCGCTTCCGCAAGGCCTTTTACCGCCCAATTATCCGCTTCGGTCCCGCCCGAAGTAAAGTAAATTTCGGATGGTTTTACACGCAAAATTTCCGCCACGGTATCCCGCGCGCCGTCCACCGCCGCCATGGCTTTCCTGCCAAGAGTGTGGGCGCTATCCGCATTGGCGAACGCGTGGGTAAAAAAGGGCGACATTCGTTCTAACACTTCCGCTTTTAGCGGAGTGGTTGCCGCGTGATCCAGATAAATAAACTCCATAATTTACTCCTTTGATTGGATAGGGCGAAGGGAAATTTCCCCTTGGGAAAAAACGCGCTCTTCCCCGTTTTCCAGCTTGGTAGCAAGGGAAAAATCCTTCGTAATACCCGTAACCGTTACGGGGATTTCGCTATTCGCCGTAACCATAGTTACCTTTTCACCCAAATACAGCGCGCGATTTACGTACTCCGCGTGATGGGGGCGGGCAGAAAGGTTGGGATATAACTTACCGAATTCTTCCAAAAAAGCGGCAAGTACGGCGGCCGCCGAAACGGGAGTTTGAAAAGCCCCGCCGGCAATCCCCCGAATAGATTCGTCAAAACCCCCTTTTGGGGGCAACAAGTTAATACCTACGCCTAAAACGGCATACACGATTTTACCCTTTTCCGCGTGCGACTCGGTTAAAATACCGCAAACCTTTTTTCCGTTTACAAAGATATCGTTCACCCACTTAATTTGGGGATTTTCCGCCCCAAAGCGGGTTAGCGCGCGGCATACCGCAACCGCCGCGGCGGTAGTGATAAGCCCACCTTGTTCAGCAAGCAAATTCGGGCGCAAAAGAAGGGAAAAATACAGGCCGTTCCCCTTTGGGGAAAAGAACTTACGCCCCATCCTGCCCTTTCCTTGCGTTTGCGTACGGGCAAGCATCAGCGTTCCTTCTGCCGCGCCCCTTTGGGCAAGCGCCCTTAAGCGTAGGTTTGTGCTATCCGTTTTCCACTTGATAAGGGTGGGAGCAAGTCGAAAGGTATCCGTTCTAATTTTTTTTAATTGCGCGCGCGTTACGCGTTGTAGCCGTTTTACCGATTTCATACGAAAATTATAACATTGTACAAAAAAAATGTCAACGCTTTTAATGAAAAACGCGCCACCCGAAAAGGGGTGGCGCGAAAAGGGTTTCCTTTACTTATTTGCTTAAGTCTGCGTATCTGGACGCATACTTTTTAACGATGTTTTCGTTCTTGTTGTAGGTGTTCAAAAGTTCGGTTTGCTTTTCGCTGATGGTTTTAGTTACCAACGAATCCAAAATTACCTTTTTGAAGTTGTAGGTGAAGGTACCTGCTACGGAAAGGTCTGCTTCGTTTAACGCCGCGCTGTTCACGTTCAAAGCTTCGGTGCAGTAAACGATATGCCAACCGAAATCCGTACCGACAACTACGTAGTTACCTGCGCCAAGCGCAACCACGTCTCTAGCAGCAGCGGCAAATTCCTTAACGTAGGTTTCGGTGCCGTTATCTGCGGGAGCGGGAGCGGAAACGTAACCCTTATAGGAGTTCAAAATACCCGTATCCGAACCGTAAGCAAAGCAAAGATCCGAAATCATTTCTTTCGCATCCGTAAGCGTGGTAGCCGTGAAATCCACCTTACCTGCTTTTAAGTAGGGAGAATTTTGCGCGGGGATATCCGTTGCCTTCATCCAAGTATCGAACTTCGCAAGGAAATCCGTCATAGAATATTCGTTGGTTACGAAGGAATATTCGCCTTTGGTGTTTTCGGGCGCTTCGGTATCAACCAAAACGACTTCTTCACCCGCATCGTTGGTGTAGGTGTAAGAAACGGTGCCGTCGAAAGGAATGCCTGCGGTTTTGCAGTAATCTTCCCCAAAGATTTTGGTAGCGAAATCGTAATCGTAACCAGCGGAAATCCAGCTTTCACGAAGGTCTTTCGCTTGTACGCCCGAAAGCAACGCTTGACGGATTGCTTTATATTCGGCAGTCGACATCTTGCCCGCTTGATATTTAGCGGTGTACTTGGAAAGAACGGAAGCTTGATAATCGCTGAAAGGAATTAACAAGTTGTAAACGTAGCCGTAGCCTGCCGCTTCGTTGGAAACGACGAACTTAGAGGAAGATACTTCGCCAAGCGCGGTGTTATAATCCGCAGGTTTAGCGTAAGCGCCTTCTTGTACGGCTTTCATATCGTTATAGCGCGCTTCTACTTCTGCAAATGAAAGGGTAACGCCTGCTTCTACGCTATCTTCCCAAAGGCTAACGATTTCATCTTCAATCATACCTTTTACTACGGATTCGTAGTAAGAATCGTAGGTGTAGTAGTTCTTCTTTAAGTCTTTTTCGAATTGCGAATAAGCGGTTTTGATTGCCTTGGTGGAATTTTTATCTACCGCGGGAATATCCGCTTCGGTTACTTCTTCTTCCTCCCCGTCGTCTTCATACGTGGGGGTGGTACGAATTTCTTCGGTGGGTTCTTCGGATTCTTCTTCCTCTTCCTTTTCCAAATAACTTTCGATTGCGGAATTGATGGTTTCGTTCGCTTCCTTCTTAATCGTGTTGATTTGGTTTAAGGAAAGGTACTTTTCCAAGGGATTGCCGATAATCGTGCCGGCGTTTTGTACGGGCAGAACTTCTTCCGCCTTTTGTACTACGATTTTGCGGTTAACCAATTGATCCAACAATAAATCCAAGGTTGCTTCCGCAGTCATACCGTAGTAGTACATATAGGTGTAGCCGTATTGATTAAAGGAAGAAATCAGTTCGCGCTTGGTGATGCTATCCTTGCGATTGTTCACCTTAACGGTTGCTACGACTTGATTTAAATCCCTTTCTTCGTCCTTACTGATAAGCGCGCAGCCCGTAAGAGTGAACAGCGTGCCCATTGCCAAAGAAAGAACGAGAAATAATGCCAGTAATCTTTTCTTCATAAGGGTTCTCCTTAATATAGTACTTTTTGCAATCGTATCTATTATATAGGAAATCGCAATAAAATGCAATAGAAAAAGGGGGGATTTTTATGATTTTTTCAAACTTTTCGCGGCAGTTTTCAAAAAATCGGATAAAAGAGCAAGATATTTTTCGGGATTTTTGCTTTTTAACCGAAATACGAAGGTAGGTTGCCGATCGAAAGTTAAGGTAACCGCGCCGCGATACGCTTCCGCCGCCGTTTGCAATCTGCCGTCCTTTAAGGCGTTAACGCCCGTAAGCACGATGCCCGCTTCCCCGCCGCGAATATACATTTCCGCAATGGAGAATTTTTTAGCGCGCGCTTTTAGCACCGCGATTTTTAACAAATTTTCCACTTCGGTGGGAATGGCGCCGTAAAGGTCGATAAGGCTATCCCTAACGCGGATAAAATCTTCCGCAACGCGGATTTCCGCAATTTGCTTGTAGGCTTCCATTCGTTCGGTGCCTGCGGAAATATAAGTATCGGGTAAATGCGCGGAAATACGCAAATCCAAAGCAACGGGTACGTCCGGTTCCCCCGTCAGTTCCTCTTTGATGAGTTTCGCATACAGTTCGTAACCGATTTTTTCCATATGCCCGTGCTGTTCGGCGCCCAAAACGTTGCCCGCGCCGCGAATTTCTAAATCGCGCATGGCAATTTTATAACCGCTGTTCAGTTCGGTGAAATCCATAATGGCGGAAAGGCGGCGGTAGGCGGTATCCGTAAGCACTTTATCCCGTTTGAAGGTAAAATACGCGTGCGCCAACCGTTTTCCCCTGCCAACCCTTCCTTTGAGTTGGTACAGTTGGGATAAACCTAGGCGGTCTGCGTCAATTACGATTAAGGTGTTGGCGTTGGGTAAATCAATGCCGTTTTCGATAATGGTGGTGGAAACGAGTACGTCCTCCTTCCCTTGGAAGAAGGATAAAATGCGGTCTTCCAACTGCCGTTCGTTCATTTGGCCGTGCGCCACCGAAAGTTTGGCTTCGGGGACTATTTCGCGCAATTTGGAAGCGAAGGAATCAATACTTTCCACACGGTTATACAAAACGAAGGTTTGCCCACCGCGGGAAAGTTCGCGAATAATGGCGTCACGCAAAAGGGCTTCGGTTTCTTCAATTACGTACGTTTGTACGGGTAAGCGCTCTGCTATGGGCGTTTCAATGGTGGAAATATCCCGAATGCCCGATAAAGACATATGCAAGGTACGCGGAATAGGGGTTGCGGACATGGTTAAGGTATCTACGTCCGCCTTTACCGCTTTAATTTTTTCCTTATGTTCTACGCCAAAGCGTTGCTCTTCGTCTAAAATCAAAAGCCCCAAATCCGCAAAAACGATCTCCTTGGAAAGAAGAGCGTGCGTGCCGATTACAATATCCACCTGCCCTTCCTTTAAAGCCTTTAGGGTTTCCGCCTTTTCTTTTTCGGTGCGGAAGCGGTTAAGAACTGCAATTCTAACGGGGAAATTTTGGAAGCGGCGTACCGCCGTTTCGTAGTGTTGTTGGGATAAAATGGTGGTGGGGCAAAGAAGGGCTACCTGTTTGCCGTCCAAAACCGCGCGGAAAGCGGCGCGGAAGGCAACTTCGGTTTTCCCGTAGCCTACGTCCCCGCAAAGCAACCGATCCATCACCTTGTTGCTTTGCATATCCGCGGTAATTTCTTTTACGGATTGCGCTTGGTCGGCAGTTAATTCGTAGGGGAAATCCGCATCGAAGGCGGCGGTTATATCGCTATCTTCGGAAAAACGGAAACCGCTTCTTTGAAAGCGTTTTTGGTATAATTCCTTTAAGTCAATGGCAAGTTTTTTTACCGATTCGCGGGCGCGTTCTTTCGCGCGTTCAAATTCCTTACCGCCGATTTTACTGAGTTTGGGTTTTTCATCCCCGCCCGTATAACGGGAAAGGGAGTCCATATGTTCCACGGGAACGTACAAAATATCGCCACCGCCGTATTCCAGCATGACGTAATCCTTGGTACCTTCCCCCGTGGTGATTTTTTTCGTCCCCTTAACCACGCCCACGCCGTGCGTTTCGTGCACCGCGTATTCGCCTACGTCGGGCGCGGAGAAAAAGTCGTTGCGCTTGCGCTTAACCCGTTTTGCTTCGCGCACTTCACGGAATAAATCCCATTCCCCAATGAGCGCGAATTTGGTTTCGTGATACAACGCGCCGTATCCAATGGGATACGGAAAGATGGAAACGCCACGGAAATCTTCGGTAATATCCGCGCGAATTTTCACCCCTACGCCTTGTTCCCCAAGCATTGCGGAAAGGTTTTCCGCGCGTTTTTCATTGCCCGTAAAAATGGCTACGCGATAACCGTTTTGCCGCCAAGCGGATAGATCGCTGGCAAGGGAGGCAAGATTGCGATAATACGCGGGGATTGCCCCCGTTTTTAGCGAAAATAGCTGTTGCGGACGGAAAAAATCCACTTCCGAAACCACCGTTTGCAAGGCAACGCAAGTTTTTTTAGTTAGCGTTTGCCACAATTCGGTTGCAGGGATTTGTTGCCATTTGGTAAAACCGAAAGCCGCGCCCGCTTTTTTCAAATCCGAAAAGCGTTCGGTAAATTCGCGTTCTGCCAAAGCCCCCGCATCCGAAAGGAGTTTACATTCATCCAAAAACACCACCGTTTCGGGGGGAAAGAAATGGGTGATATCCGCAGTTACCGCATCCAAAAGGGGCATTAAAAAGGAGGCGGCTTCCCCCTTGCCCGCTTCTACGTCCACCGTCACGTCGCTTTCCAAAGCGGAAAGACGGGCGGCGCTTTCGGAAGATAGCGTTTTACGGGTGGAAAAACTTTCCTTTTTCAGTTGGGCAAGAATAGAAGGAAGATCTTGCTCTGCAATTTGGAATTCTACGGCGGGGGGCAAAACGACGGTTTCCGCCACTTCCCCACTATGCCCCGTGGATATATCTAACGTTTTGATTCGTTCAATTTCATCCCCGAAAAAGTTAACGCGGTAGGCGGTGGTTTCCCCCACGGGGAACACGTCCAAAATATCCCCGCGGACGGCAAACGTTCCCGCGCCCGTTACGGATTCAACGCGAACGTACCCCGCTTGGGATAACGCGGTTTGCGTTTGCACCAAATCGCACTCCCCCTTTTTTAGGGTTAGCCCCGTTACGGTTAGGGGGAAGGGTTGCAATAACGCTTCCACCGTGGTAACGCAATGCGAAACCCCCGAGCAGATTGCGTAAAGGGCGGAAAGACGCTTATATACGCTGTTTTTAGAAACCGCTTTTTTGTATAAGAGCACGTCGTCCTTGGCGGGAAGATATACGGTGTCGGGATAAAAATCACGCAAACGCTTTAATGCTTCTTCCGCGGCTACGGCATCCTTTACCACGTATAAAAACGGGGTGTTCAACGCGCCAACAAGGTGCGCTTTTGCCGCGCCCGAAACGCCGAAAACCGCCGAAGGAATTCCCCGGCGGATGGACTGATTAAGAAGGCTTACGTCCTTCCCTAAAAGTTCTGGATTTAAAAACGGATATTGCATACGCTTTTACGTTTCCTTATCTATGATAAGGAACAATTACTTTTCGCACTTATTTTTTATTGTATTTTCGCATTACGGATTCAATATCTTCCCCTAACGCAAAGGCTTCCCCTGCTTTGCCTGCAAGTTGCAAAACTTCGTCGTAAATTGCGTAGTCTTGTTCGCGTATCGTAGAAAGCACGTAGTTCATAATGGGAATTTGGGATAGTTCCGCATCCTTAATACCAACGCGTACGCGGGGAAATTCGGTAGTGCCGATTTCGCTTACGATATTCCGCATACCGTTGTGCGTCCCCGCGCTTCCGCTTTGGCGGATGCGAAGGGATGCCTTCGGTAAATCGAAATCATCGTAAAACACCAGCAAATCTTTGGGGGAAACGTGATAATAGCCCATTAAATCTTTTACGCTTTCACCGCTTAAATTCATATACGTTTGGGGTTTGGCAAGCGCCACTTTTTCCCCCTTGATATACGTTTCGGCAACCAAGGCTTTGCACTTTTTTTCGGTAAATTTTACCCCAAGCAAAAGGGCGGCGTTTTCCACCGCTAAAAAGCCCATGTTGTGAAAGGTTTTTCTATACTTTTCGTCCGGATTTCCAAGACCAACCAAAAGTTTCATACTTCCCCCGATAAAAAGGGTTGCCCGATAGGACAACCCGGAAATTTTTCTGTAGTTAAAATGCTTATTCGTAAATTTTGGACATGGGTTTATCCAGATATACGTTTTCAATTGCCGCAGCAAACAATTTTGCGGTGGAAAGGGTTTTGATTTTATCAATCTTCTTGTTTTCGGGAAGATCAATCGTGTTCAAGCAAACCAATTCCTTAATGTGCGAATTTTGGATACGGTCCAAAGCGGGGCCCGAAAGAACTGCGTGCGTGCAGCATGCGTAAATTTCTTTTGCGCCGTTGTTGTATAACGCTTCCGCGCCTTGAACGATGGTTCCGCCCGTATCAATCATATCGTCTACCATCAAGCAGGTTTTACCCTTTACGTCCCCAATGATATTCATAACTTCCATAACGTTAGCCTTGGGACGGCGCTTATCGATGATTGCCATGGGGCAATTTAAACGTTGCGCTACGTTTCTTGCGCGACCAACCGAGCCTACGTCGGGAGAAACGACGATAAAGTCTTCGTTTACCATCTTTTTAAAGTAAGAGTAAAGGATGGGGCCGCCAAGCAAATGGTCCACGGGAATATTAAAGAAGCCTTGAATTTGCGCAGCGTGTAAATCCATGGTAAGCACGCGGTCTGCGCCTGCAGCTTGGATTAAGTCTGCAACGAGTTTAGCGGTAATGGGATCGCGCGAACGCGCTTTTCTATCTTGGCGCGCGTAACCGAAGTAAGGAATTACCGCGGTAATACGGCCTGCGGAAGCACGGCTTGCCGCGTCAATCATAATAAGAAGTTCCATAA
>JAZUCI010000055.1:0-6352 GCA_045639045.1 Christensenellaceae bacterium | reverse complement strand
TCCAGTTCTTCAGCTCGCTGATGGGCACGCGAACCTGCTCCATGGTATCGCGGTCACGGATGGTGACGGCGTTATCGGCGGGAGTCTTGTCGTCGCCCACGGTCTCAAAGTCCACGGTGACGCAGTAGGGGGTGCCGATCTCGTCCTGACGGCGGTAGCGCTTGCCGATGGAAGCGGCGTCGTCGTAGTCTACGGAGAAACGCTTGGAAAGGTCTTGGTACAGCTTTTCCGCCACGGGGCCAAGCTTTTTAGATAAGGGAAGCACAGCCGCTTTGAAGGGCGCAAGCACGGGGGCAAGGCGCATGACAACGCGGGTATCCCCGCCTTCTAACGCTTCTTCATCGTACGCATCGCAAAGCACCGCAAGTACGCAGCGTTCTACGCCCAAGCTGGGTTCTACAACGTAGGGGATGTAACGGCGGTTTTCTTCTTGGTCAAAGTAGGTTAAATCCTTGCCCGAAGTGTTTTGGTGTTGGGTTAAGTCGTAATCCGTACGGTCTGCAACCCCCCACAGTTCGCCCCAGCCGAAGGGGAACAAATATTCAAAGTCCGTAGTGGCTTTGGAATAGAAGCACAGTTCTTCGGGATCGTGGTCGCGCAAACGAAGGTGTTCTTCGGTAATACCGATATCTAAAAGCCATTGTTTGCAGAAGCTGCGCCAGTAGTTAAACCATTCTAAGTCCGTACCCGGCTTGCAGAAAAATTCCAATTCCATTTGTTCAAATTCGCGCACGCGGAAAATGAAGTTGCCGGGCGTGATTTCGTTACGGAAGGATTTACCAATTTGCGCGATACCGAAGGGCATCTTTTTACGAGTGGTACGTTGTACGTTTACGAAGTTGGTAAAGATACCTTGCGCGGTTTCGGGGCGAAGATATACGGTGTTTTTCGCATCTTCGGTTACCCCTTGGAAGGTTTTGAACATCAGGTTGAACTGACGGATATCCGTAAAGTTGTGCTTGCCGCAAGTGGGGCAAGGAAGGTTGTGTTCTTCAATGAACGCCTTCATTTCGGGTTGGGAGAACGCGTCGATGGGTTTTTCCAAAGTGTAACCCGTTTCTGCGCACCAATCTTCAATCATCTTGTCCGCACGGAAGCGTTCGTGGCATTCCTTACAGTCCAGCAAGGGGTCCGAAAAGCCCGCCAAGTGGCCGCTTGCCACCCAAGTTTGGGGATTCATTAAAATTGCCGCGTCCAAGCCTACGTTGTAGGGGTTTTCTTGCACGAATTTTTGCCACCAAGCCTTTTTTACGTTGTTTTTCAGTTCAACGCCAAGGGGGCCGTAATCCCACGTGTTTGCAAGACCGCCGTAAATTTCACTGCCGGGGAAAATAAAACCGCGCCCCTTGCAAAGGGCTACGATTTTTTCCATAGTTGCTGCTCTTTCCTTGTTTTCCATTGTTATTTCCCTACCTTATTTATCCTTTTTTAACATTTGGTTGTTTTCTTCCATCAACGCGCACAGTTTGGTTAAAAGTTCCGCTTCGGTGGGCGCGGGGGGTGCCGCAGGGGCGGGTTCGGTTTTCTTGGGCGCGGTTTCAGGATCGCGCTTTTGCCATTTTTTCAAAATTCTCTTTTCTAAATCGTTCAACTCTTCGTCGTTATCTAATTTGGCTTGCAAATTTGCTTTGACGTTTAAGCGTTTTCTTACGTGGGTGAAGGTTCTTAAAATGATAAACAGCGTCATCGCCACCATAAAGAAGTTGATGATCGTGTTAATAAACGCGCCCCAATCAATGTAAATGGACTGCGCTAAATCCAGCGTTTTCCCAACCACGGCGCCGCTTTCGTCTACCACGTCCACGTAAACGCCCTTTAACACGGTGAACACTTCGGAAAGGGAGTCCGCGCCAAGGATTTCAGCAAGCATCCAGTTAATCAAGGGTTTTAGCACGAAGTTGCTAAGCCCGTTTACGATTGCGGTGAACGCGCTTGCCACGATAACACCAATGGCCATATCTACCACGTTACCGCGCATGATGAACTTTTTAAAGTCCTTCCATAATTCCTTCATAATTTCTTCTCCTTTGAATTGTACGCCTTGGCAAAAAGCGTAACTTTCGCGTACTATTATACCAAATTAGCGCAAGAAAAACAACGCTTTTCAAGATAGAAAAGCGCTGTTTTTATATAAAATATAAAATTTTGTGAAAAATCTTCTACAATTTCTATATTTTTATTCGGTTTCCCCTTATTCCGCAGGGGTAAAACCAACGGGATAGCAGGTAACTTCGTCCATCGCCAACAAATCGTAACTAGAACCGTAACTTTGCGCGAAGAACCAGTAGGAGGTTTGGGTTGCGGTAAACGTATACGTACGCGTTTCCCAACCGTTCGTAGAGCCTTCGCCAAAGAAATCGGGTTGCATATTTACCACTTTCGAACTTATATTCTTATACCCACCTGCCGCGTAAATGCCTGCGTCCGTCGTTTCGGGGATCATATTGGTTTTTATCAGCTTAAAGCTGAACGCGTAGGTTACGCCGGGAAGGGTTTCAAAGCGGTAAGCCACCCATTGGCTTTTGCCCGAGTTAATAAACTTAAGCGCGCTGGTTCCATCCCCTGCGGTATAGTTATTTTCCGCATCCAAAGCAATCATTTCCTTCGGATACCAACCAAACCACGTGCCGATTTCGAGCATTGTGGTGGTTAACGATTCGCTGTAGTTTCCGTCGCTTTTTAGGTTCAGTTCGGTAGCAAAGTTGCCGTTCGTAAAGGCGTTTTCGGTAGGAACGGATTCCCAAACCGCGATAAAGTTAACGTCGCTTTCCCCCGCCACGTATTGAGTGTACAAGGTTTCGCCGTTTGCTACCTTCCAACCCTTAAACAGCGCAACTTTTTCGCTGCTGTATCCGTTTACGTCCCCCAAAACGGGAAGGACTACGTTAGTGCCTTCCACGTAGGTTTCGCTTAACTCTTCTAACAGCACTTCGTCCGTAAAGGTAAAGTTTACTTCTTTCGCGTCTGCCGCAATCACCGCAAGGGTTGCGGTTTTCGTAAGTTCCGCTTGGCCTTTGGTAAAGATTACGGTAACGGTGTGAACACCCACCGCAAGTTCGCAAGTATCCGCGGCTTCCCCATCCGCCACTTGGTAGCGTACGGAAACGCCAAAAGGCGCGCTTACCGCGTAAGTATAGTGGGTTGCGCCTTCTTCCAAGGTTACGTTTGCATCCTGCACCCCTTCGTTCATTGCAACGTATTCGGCGGTGGTGAAATAGTTTTGCGATTTATCCGCGGGGGTGAACCCATCGGGATAGCAAGCAATTTCGTCAATAGCAAGCGTTCCTTGCATAGGCCAACTGCGGAACCACAAATACAAGGTTTCTTGCGTTGCGGTAAAGGTCGTTTCATACTTCACGTAATCGGTGGTTGCGTTAGAGCCGGATAACACCCCGTCAAAAATAGCCACTCTGTCCGCGGGATAACCGTTCGTTTGCGTGGTGGAGGAGGTAATACCTGCAAAAGGACTTCCCCCCGTGTACGCGGTCTTTTTATAATAGAAAGAAATTTGATAATCCACGCCTTCCTTTACCTTAAAGGTAAAATAGAAATAGGTGGGGGTGTTCGTGGTTGCGGAAGCAACGTATGCGCCCGTACCGTCCGCGTATAAACTTTGGGATTTATCCACGGTAAAGGTAGTAGCGTTGTTTTGGCTCCAACCGCCGTTGTGCGCAAAACCCACAGGCACGGATCCGTTGGCAAATACGTTTTCGGTGGAAACGGGTTCCCAAACCGCAATAAATTCTACGTCTTCTTCACCCATGGTGTAGGTGGTGGTATAAAGGGTGTCATCCCCTTCTATTTGCCAGCCTTTAAACAAGGCAACCCGTTCGCTGCTATAACCGTTGATATTCCCCGCCGTAAGCAAGGAAAGGTTTGCGCCTTTCACGATGGTTCCTTCCGAAAGGGTTTTATCTCCATCCTTAAATACGTAGCTTACTTCTTTCGCATTGGCGGAAAGAACAACAAGGTTTGCGCTTTTCGTAAAGATTGCGGTACCGCGCGTAAAGGTTACGGTTAGGGTGTGCGTTCCTTCCGCAAGCGCGCAAGTATCGGCAGCTTCCCCCTCCCCTACTTGGTATTGCACCGCAACGCCTTCGGGCACGCTTACCGCGTAAGGATACAGCGCTTGATTTTCTTCTAACACAAGGTTCGCATCCACAACACCCTTATGAAAGGCGGTAATTTCATCCATTGTAAAATACGTTTGCGTTTTATCTACGGGGATAAATTCTACGGGGTGGCAGGTAATTTCATCAATCAAAACGTCCATTTCCGCACCGTACGCAACGTACCCTAACCAATAATAGGATTGGTCTGCAGTAAAGGTAACGCTTACCGTTTCCCAACTGCCCGAAGCCCCGTTCGCAACCACTTGGCTGCTAAAATCAATCCAAGGCTTTTCCACGTCCCCTTCCTGCTTTTGGAAAGTGCCGTAAGTTGCGATACCGAATTTCGTCCAATCACTCCCTATATCCGAAACAATTCTTCTAAAGAACTTCAAACTGAATTCGTAGGTAACGCCGGGAACGGTTGCAAAACGGTAAGCAATCCAGCAGTTCGTTGCGTCGTCTTGCTTAAAGTTAATTGCGGAAGTTCCGTCTTCGGGATAGTAGTTATACGTGGCGTCCATAGTCACGTGATTGATCCCTGCGTTATAGCCAAACCATTTGCCGTCGTAAGCAGAATTCAAACTTTCCACGGTTTCACCCGCGGCGCTGCTTACGGTTTGAATATCGTTAGCAAAAGTACCGTTTACAAACGCTTCGGAAGGGGCTTCTACCCAAACGGCAACGAAAGTTGCATTTGCGTTTAAGGTTACGGTTTCACCCACGCGAAGGGTTTCCCCTTCCCCATTCAGCTTCCAACCGATAAACAGTTTCCCATCTTCTTCTAACGCGGTAAGGGTAACGGTTGCGCTCCCTTCGAACGTCGTGGCTAAATCCACAAGTTCTTCTTCCCCGTTAAAGAATTGCACGGTGCAAATTTCGGGTTTATCTTCTTCCGTTTTCCATTGCGCGTAGAAAGTGATGTTTTCAATCACGAAAACTTGGGTTGCGGGCTCTTCTGCGCCAACGGCAAACCAACCCGCGAAAAATAACCCGTCTTTTTCCATGTCGGTGGGAAGAAGTACGATGGTCCCATCCGCAACGTTTTCCCCTGCGGGGAAGGGTATGCGGGTTTCACCGTCCATTAACGTAACGGTAAAGGTGGGAAGCCCAGGAACGGTAGGTGCTACCGTGGGCTTTACGCTAGGCGTAACAGAAGGAGTTGTAGTCGGCGCCACCGAAGGGGTAATGCTGGGTACAATACTCGGCACTACCGAAGGTTCAACACTAGGTACAACCGAAGGTGCTACGCTAGGCGCAACCGAAGGCGCTACGCTAGGTACAACCGAAGGCGCAACACTAGGTACAACCGAAGGTACTACGCTAGGAACTACCGAAGGCGCAACGCTAGGCGCTACCGAAGGTACTACGCTAGGCGCAACCGAAGGCGCTACGCTAGGAACAACCGAAGGTACTACGCTAGGAACTACCGAAGGCGCAACGCTAGGCGCTACCGAAGGTGCTACACTAGGCGCAACCGAAGGCGCAACGCTAGGAACAACCGAAGGCGCAACGCTAGGCGTTACGCTAGGCGCAACGGACACCGAAGGCGTTACACTTGGCTTAGGATCTCCGCTTTTTCCACATGCAACTGCGGAAAGGCATAGCACCGATATTATGCATAGGGATATGCAAATTTTTGCCAATCTTTTCATTGTTTCCTCCTTAAAAACTATGCTTTTAGTAGTTAAGTATTATCCTTATAACAAACACGAACAAAAAACAAGATTGCACCATCTGTTACCGTTGGGAAATCCCCTTTTTTGTTAACGTTTACAAGTATTGTAACACAACAGCTATTAATTTGCAAGCATATGATAAAAAAAACGGCAATACGTATCCTACGCTCCGTCGAAATTAGGTGGTAATAGCTATTGCAAAACAAAAAAAGGCGATTATAAAAAACAAAAGGCGGCGAAGGTGCAAGCAAAAAACTAGAAAAATGCCGCAAAAAAGGCGGTTTAGAACCAAGCACAACCCCTCCACCGCTACGCGGTCCCCCTCCCCTACAAGTAGGGCAGGCTTTAAGGCAAACGCGGATTTCACGAAGGGCGCATACTTTTCGTATGTAACCGAGTGAAAACGCAAGTTTAACACAGTATTGCGCAGGTTATAAACCGCCGTAAAGGAAAATAGGCGTACCTAAAAGGCACGGCTTATTCCAATTAAGGTTAATTTACCAAAACTTATTTAATGATTTTGGAAACTACGCCAGAACCTACCGTTCTGCCACCTTCACGGAT
>JAZUCI010000054.1:0-12651 GCA_045639045.1 Christensenellaceae bacterium | reverse complement strand
CTATTCTTGGCTCCACCTGACGGGGGAGCTGTCGGCAAAGCCGACTGAGGGAGAGATTTTTTATAAAAACTACCCCTCCACCGCTAAAGCGGTCCCCCTCCCCTAACAAGGGGAGGCAAGAGATCCTATCGCTATCGCTCCAGGATGACAGGGTAGGAAATGAACGACAATCATAAAAGCCTCCACTAACAAGGGGAGGCAAGAGAAAACACCACGGCAATAAAAACCACAACAACACGAAACGCAACCAACAAAACCCCCCATCGCCTATGGCGAAAGGAGAAACCTATGAGTAAGAGAGAGAAAAATAGCCTTTTTGCCCGCCTTGCGCGGTGGAAGGAACGAATTCGCTTAAACCGTGAACAAAAGCAAGCGGTAAAAGCGGAAAAATCTGCCCAAGTGGCCGAACGTAAAGCCCAAAAGGCGGCGGAAAAAGCAATCAAAGCAGAACAACGCGCGGAAAAGGAAAAAACCGCGCAAAAATGCGTGGCAACGCAAACTTCTGCAAACTATTCGGTAGGCAAACCCGCAAAACAAGGGGTAAAAACCCCTGCATCCTTGCATAAAACTGCACTTGGGGCGCTTTGCCTTATTTTGGTATGCTCGGTACTCTCTCTCACCGCAGTAACCATTGCAAAGTACACCAAGGAAATTGGGCACGATAATAACTCCGTAACCGTTACGGGGCATACGGGTGAATGGGTGCAAACGCAAGCAGGCGTAAAGGAAGATTACAACAACGGCAACCTTCACGGCGCGTATTCCCCTGCGCAACATACCAGAACGTGTACGGTTTGTGGCGCGGTGGAAACGAAATACGTGTTCGATAACGCAATTCATAACGGTGATTTCCCCGTTTCGTACACTAACGAAGGTTCGTGGAACGTATACGATAGGGAAAACCGCTTGCTAAACCACTCGCCCAATACCATTGATTACAACTTAACCAACTGGGTGGGCTATCACTTGGATGAAACTTGGGCAACCGTTAACGTAGAAGCCACCAAAAATACGGATACCTTCTACGTAGGGGATAACACGGGCGCGTTGGTTGTTGCCAACGGTAGCGTAGGTAACGCAATTTCGCTGTGTAACCGCTTTATTTTGGTGGAAGGCTTCACCTACCGCATCGGTTTTTGGTGTAAGTACGAGGACGTACTATATACCACCTCCTCTAACCTAATTATGGCGGTTCGTAAGTATAGCAACGGCAAATGGGAAACCGTTGCGGACTTAAAACTTTCGGATGACGATAGCAAAACCCCCTTCTTCCAAATGGGTGTTAGTGAAAAGGGTTGGACGTACGTTACTTCCACCTTCACCTTTGCGGACGACGGGGATAACGTTAAGTTAGAACAGGAAAGTTTTGACTTGTTATTACAACTTTATCAAATACAAATTGGGCGCATGGTAATTGACGAAGTATCTTGCTACCCCGTAACCCATACCCCCGAAAACGAAAAGGACGAACAATACTACACCCGTTACGAAACCGACCGTTTTAACGTGCCCAACTTTGTAGTTTTACAAAATGGAAGCGGCGCGTATCAAGCGGATTTGGGAACTTCGGGCGTTGATGCTTCAAAAACCCAAATTACCTATTCGGTGGCGGAAGGTAGCGGATACGCGCTAACGAACGGCAATAAAACCCTTACCTTTACTAAGGACGGGGTTTATACCGTAACCGCGCACTTTGCAACCGAAAACGCGCACGGCGACCATGGCCATACCAAAACGGTAGATATTACCCAAACGGTAAAGGTTCGTTCGAGTTCGGAAACCGTAACCGTAATATATTATGACGAAAACGGCACTTGGCTGGATACCGGCTACATGGAAAACGGTATCGGTAAAACGATTACCCCCAACACTATGGGCTTATCCAAGGCCGGGTACCGCTTAGACGGGTGGTATTACGAAGAAGACGATCAGTTTGCTTACCTGCATAAAAATGAATCCTTAACCATAAAGGACTACACCGTAACCTTAAGGGCAAGATACACCCAGCTAATCTACGATGAAGAAATTTACGGCGCGATCACAACCGACCAGGAAACGGGCGCATACCAAGAAGCATACGACTTTGGTAACAAAACCATGTGGGCAGGCTGGTCGAATAAAGATAACCTGGTTACCTTCCAAAGTGGGGATATCGATAACTGGAACGACGATAAGGTAATATTATCCTCCCCCAACTATGGGGATGGCAAAACCGGCCATAACGCGCACTATCACTACGCAATGGATTTGCAACGCGGCGTAACCTACTACCTATCGGGTAGAATACAAATCGGCAGGGCGATTATTAAAAACGTGGGTGCTTGCGAACTGTGGTTTGGTATTACCGAAACTTCGGCAGATTCGCCCAGAGCAACCCCCACCAACGTCGTATGCCAGTTGGATACCTACGTTGGGCAGGGGAAAACCCTTACGGATTACGACGAATACGTATTGCATACCTTCACCGTTCCCGAGGACGGGATGTACTTCTTCAGTTTATACGCTTGGGGTGTTTTGGAATTAACGGACGTATCCCTTTCGCAATTCTCCATCCGTGGCGCGGAAACAGGAACGGCAAGCATTAACTTTGCGGGCTATTCTTCCCGCATTACTACCGACGTTGGTAAAACTGCGTATTTGCCCTACGTTTCCATCCCCGGTAAAAAGGTGGAAGGCTGGCAACAACGCGTGCCCGTTCGTGGTAACGAAACCAACACCTTTATTTACCCCATGGGTATTCAACTTTGGGCAAACGTAAAGGGGAACTTTACCGAATACGTTCCCTACGTTACCAAAACGTACGAATACGGCAGTATTGCAAGCAGCAATAACCTGTTAAAGGATTTTGGTACCGTCCCGGGTACAATCTATCCCGCGCGCCCCTTAGGAAATGCGTTGCAATGGGATACGTATGGGGAAAGCGACGCGAATGCTTCCGCCGTGTGGGATGCAGCAAATCACACCGTAACCTTCCAAGTAGACTACTACGGCAAGGTGTTTAATGGTGAGGGAGCGCAGTCCTCTAAATCGGCATACTACAACTATCCCGTATATTTGGAAGCAGGCAAAAGCTACGTGCTAAAACTCACCATTAGTTTTGACGAATTGCGCTACAACACGGCTGGTTCCTGTGGGGTGGGGATGACCGTGTTCGGCGGTAGATATATCGACGGCGTGTTTAACACCAGTTCGGACTACAACTTTTACAATATAGAAAGCCGTATTTGCCCCATTTTGGGGTACGATTCGGGTACTTACGGCAACACGATTTATGCCCCGGGTCAACTGTTAACGAACGGCAATCAGGATTTCGCCGTAACCTTTACCGCGCCCGAAACGAAGACCTATTACGTGGAAATGAGGCTTTGGGGTATTCATACGGCAACTAACCTTAAAATCTCCAACGTATCCTTAACCCCCGTGGAAATGAACGCGGCGCAAAGCGAATATAACTACTTGGGGATTACGGCATACGATAACTTTAATGGAAATACGGGTGTGGCCAGAGATGACAACGTGGCGGATGCCACCCCCGGTTGGACGATGCGGTACTTCCCCGATCTTGCAAACGTTACCTTTAACCAAGCAACGAATAGTATCGACTTAAAATTAAACAAATACACGCACGACGGTACTTCCTGGTCGGGGGCTCACGCTGGGGACTATTTGGGAAAACGGGTACACCTTGCCAAGGGTACTTACGAACTTTCCGCTACGTTTACCATTCGGGAAATGGCGCTATCCACCGGCGGTGGGTCGCACTTCCGAATGTTCTTATCCAATCGCTCGGAGTTTGCTGATGGTGGCTCGGCCAATCCTCCGTATATGATTTACGGATCCTCAATCGCGTGGTCTCCCAGAACCTATACCTCCAACATGCCTGCTACTGAAGGGGGCAAGGAAATAGAACCGCTATATCAAGCAACAAAGAAAACGTATTTCTCTATCCCCGCAGATGGGCAATACTATTTCTATGTGCAAATTTGGACTCCCTACCGTTTAGACGCAACCATTTCCAATCTTGCCATCAAGTCTTGCGCGATTGATGGAATGGATCAGGTGGTAGACCGCATTGCGGGCGCAAACGCTTGGGACTTTAAGTGGGATAACGATGGGGATAATTGGCCTACCGACTTTAGCACGGATACCCTTATCATCAACGGGGATTATACCGACGAGAACGCAAAAAACGTAGCCGAAGGAAAGGAAAGAGCCGCCTTTGCCGCCGTTGCCGTAAAAAGGGTGAATTTAACCGAAGGGGTGCGCTATAAACTTTCCGCAACCTTTGCGGTAAGTCAGCTTCTTCCCTACAAGGAGAACTCCGGCGCAAGGATAGAAGTGTTCCTTGCGGATATGGGGCAACTCCAAGATAATCAATACGGGGCGGCAACGGCAAATAACCGTATTCAAAGTTCGGCTATCGGGTATGAGATAGAGGACGTTTACGATTACGCGCTAATCCCGTGGAAGGGTGCCGTTTCAGATCAAAAATTATCTTCCTATTACGTGCCTTATCGTTCGGGTGAATTCTTGCTTGTATTCCGCTGTTGGAATGCGGAAATTGCAACCGCAAACATTTCTAACATTCGCCTAGTTCCCGTGGCAGAAGATAATATGCTTCCCCCCGTAAACAACGCCCAAAACTGGCAAACCACAAACGGCTCCGGGCTTTGGTTGGGTGGAGGAACAGAAGAAGTTACGATGCTGGAACAGTCTTCCGGTACCCTTATGATTACGGCTACCTCTTATTCCGGTACGGGCAACTACCGTTATGGTGGCAATTACGTAATGGGTTCTATGCCCGTAACTTTAAGAAAGGATAAAATCTACCGCTTATCCTACACTATGGAAATTACGGGTGACTTTGGTTTGTTGCAAACCTCGGTGGATGAAGATTCGGGGCGCCCCGCAGCATTTGTCGGGTTCGTCGTGCGGAATACGTTGTCGGGCACCAAGTGGAATGCGAATGAAAAGGAGCTACTCCGTTTGGGTTATGCCGGCGGAACGTATACCAATAAGGAGTATTTGCAGTACGAAAACGGCGTGCTTTCCCCCTTTGTGCAAGGCCTTACGGAAAACCCCATAGAAACGGGCTTGCATTCGTTTAGCGGGGAATTTACCCCCACCGAATCGGGTATTTACTACGTAAACCTCAACGTTTGGGCGTTTACCGGGGGTACCGTTCGTATTCGTAGCTTAGCCTTGGTAGAAGTGGAATAACCGTATTCACGGCACCGCCTTGGCGAAAGGGGAATAACCGTAACCCTACCACGGCTTTTCACAAAACGAATACCGCTTTCGTAAATTTTTACAAACTAAACGGCTCTCTTGCTTCAAGAGAGCCGTTTATTATTGTCATTCTGGAACGAGCGAACGCGAAGTGATAGAATCTCTTGTCTAACCTGTAACTTTTCGTGATTTTTACAATATCCGTAAATTTTTACAAAAGGTGTAACTTTTCGTGATTTTTCACAATACCTGTAATATTTCGCAATTTTTACAATATCCGTAAATTTTCGCAATTTTTACAAACCAAACGGCTCTCTTGCTTCAAGAGAGCCGTTTATTATTGTCATTCTGGAACGAAGGGTAAGCAAGGAAAAAGTTTAACGGCAAGGTAGGCGAAGAATGGCGGTTGGGATCCTATCGCTACGCTCCAGGATGACAACCCAATAATGTCATTCTGGAACGAAGCGAACGCGAAGTGATAGAATCCCTAATCATTTAATTGTCATTCTTCGCCTACCTACTTTGACGGGCAAAACGGAGAATCTAAAACGAGATTCTATCGCTACGCTCCAGAATGACACAAGGAAAAGGGAACAAAAAGCCTTCCCTACAAACATTATAAAAAACCTTCCCACCACGGGAAGGTTTTTTCTTGTGTCATTAAACAAATTAAATTTTTACGAAAAAGGGGTAATTTTCGCCGTCAAACTGCCGAAAAATAGCTTCGGCGCGTTCGTCCGCCATAAAACTTTTTTTGGCGTAACCCTTTAACTTTTCCGCATCCTTGCGCTTGGTTAAAAGGGGCGCTTTGGCGGTGGCAAGGGCGGATAACACCCCTTCTTTGCCCTTTTTAACCCCCAACACCCGTAGGTAGGGCGCACGCTTTTGGCACGCTTTTCCCACTTGGGTTTCCACCCCCAAAAGGGCGCAAGCGGAAATGCGTTTCAACCTACTTAAAACGTACCGCTTGGTTTTTGCTTTTTCCAAAAATTCCGCAAAATTTTTGCTTTCGCGAACGGCAGAAAATATACGATTTTCTAACCCTTCCGTGCAATCGGGAAGGGCGCGCAAATCCCTTTTCGTTTTGCCTAAAAGGGCGCAAAACAACCCTTGGTCCACGCAAGGAAGGGTATCCAAAAGCGCGTTTAACGTTTCGGTGGGAAGGTAGGGCGCAAGGGCGTTTTTACCCCCTTCGCTTACTGCTTTTCTAATGGCGCTGCCGCTAATTTCCGCCCCGTTTTCGGGCAAGGTTTCCGCGTGGTAACTGCCCGCCCGTTGATAGGTGGTAAAGGGGATTTTTGCCTTTAAGCACGCCTTTGCGTATTCCACCGCAAGCGTCGCGTTGGGGTTAGAGATTAAGGGGGCAAATTCCCCTTGATTTACCGCAAACAAGGCTGTTTCGCGCGCTTTGGGTAAGGCTTCACCTTGCTTTAATAACGCTTGAATTTCCGTTTGGTAGGCTTTAGGCTCACGGCTAAAAAACCGCGCCGCGCGTAAAATCAGTTCGCTATCCGCAAATTCGCTTCCGCAGCATAAAACAAGTTCGGCCTTCACCCCACGAAACAGCGCAATCGCGCCCGTGGCAAAGCGTTCGGCGTTCCCCACCGCAATGGGGGTGGGTAGTTCAATCACCGCGTCCGCGCCTTGCGTTAGGGAAACCCTTGCGCGTGCCCGCTTTTCCATAACGGCAATCTCTCCGCGCTGGGTAAAATTACCGCCCATGGCGCAAACTACCGCATCCGCGCCCGTAAGCGCGCGGCATTGCCTTAAAAACTCCGCGTGGCCGAAGTGAAAGGGATTAAATTCGCTAACTGCGATACAAATTTTCATTTTTTAAGCCCGTCCTACTTTACTTTTTCAAAAAGATGTGCTATCATAGGTAGGAAGGTGTTTTTTTGCCCCGCCCGTAGGGCGGGTGCAAAGGGAATTTCTTCCCCGTACGGGGCGATTCCCCAAAAAAAACTTCCTTCGGTTCTATTTTACAACATTTTTTATTATTTTCAAAACGTTTTATTAAGAAATAGGAGAAAAAACTATGACCAAAGTAATGGAAGCAATCAAAGCGCGCGCTGCCGCGCTGAACAAAACCATCGTTTTGCCCGAAGGGGAAGATAGCCGCGTTGTTCGCGCCGCGCAGGACGCAACCAAGGAAGGCATCGCAAAAATTATCTTAATCGGCAACCCCGATGAAATTGCGAAAAACAACCCCGATATCGATCTTACGGGCGTTACCGTTATCGATCCCAAAACCAGCGAAAAACGCGCAGAGTACGCAAACCTTTTGTTTGAACTTCGTAAAGCAAAGGGTATGACCGAAGCGCAAGCGGAAGAACTTTCTTACGACAACACTTACTTTGGTATGTTAATGCTGAAAAACGGGGATGCGGACGGGCTTGTTTCGGGCGCTTGCCATTCCACGGCGAACACCCTTCGTCCCGGCCTTCAAATCATCAAAACCGCAAAGGGCGCGCCCCTGGTTTCTTCCTACTTCCTTATGATTGCCCCCGAATGCGGCAATCCCTTCTGTGAAGACGGTTGCTACATTTACGCGGACTGCGGCTTGGTGCAAAACCCCAGCGCGGAAGAATTGGCGGGTATCGCAATTCAATCTGCGGAAAGCGCAAAGATGATTGCCGAACTTTCCCCCCGCGTTGCTATGCTTTCGCACTCCACCAAGGGTAGCGCGAAACACGCGGACGTAGACAAAGTGTTAAAGGCTTTGGCTTTGGCGAAAGAACAACGTCCCGACCTTAACATTGACGGCGAAATGCAATTAGACGCAGCAATCGTTCCTTCGGTTGCGGCAAGCAAAGCGCCCGGCAGCGCCGTAGCGGGCCACGCAAACGTTTTGGTGTTCCCCGATTTAGACGCGGGCAACATCGGTTACAAGCTTACCGAACGTTTGGGCGGCTTCCAAGCGGTTGGCCCCCTTTGCCAAGGCTTTGCAAAACCCATTAACGATTTAAGCCGCGGTTGCCATGCGGAAGACGTAGTTGCCGCCGTTGCCATCACTTGCTTACAAACCCAAATTTAAGGAGAAAAGGAAATGAAAATTTTAGTAGTAAACGCAGGCAGTTCTTCGTTAAAATATCAACTGATTGATAGCGAAACCGAAAAGGCAATCGCAAAGGGCGGTTGCGAACGTATCGGTATTCAAGGCTCTTTATTAAAGCACAAAACCGCCAAGGGCGAAGTGGTAATTGAAAAGGCAATGCCCGATCATACCGTTGCCGTTTCCTTGGTTTTGGAAACCTTGGTTCACCCCGAACACGGCGTAATTTCTTCTATGGACGAAATCGGCGCGGTAGGCCACCGCGTGGTTCACGGCGCAGAAGAATTTGATAGCTCTGTTGTTATCACGGACGAAATTATGGAAAAAATTATCGCGAACAGCGATTTGGCGCCCTTGCACCAACCCGCAAACGTAATCGGGATTAACGCGTGCAAGGCGGTTATGCCTAACGCACCCATGGTTGCGGTATTTGATACGGCGTTCCACGCTAAAATGCCCGACTACGCGTTTATGTACGCCCTTCCTTACGAAGATTATAAGGAATTGAAAGTTCGTCGTTACGGCTTCCACGGTACTTCGCACAAGTACGTTTCGGAAGAAGCGGCAAAGTTTATGGGCAACCCCAACGCAAAAATTATCACCTGCCACTTGGGTAACGGTTCTTCCATCACCGCGGTAAACGCGGGCGTTTCGGTGGATACTTCTATGGGCTTCACTCCCTTGGAAGGCGTTCCCATGGGTACGAGAAGTGGGGACGTAGATCCTGCGGTTATCGAATACCTTGCAAATAAAAAGGGTATGGACGTAGGCGCGGTTCTTTCCTACTTAAACAAAAAGAGTGGCGTTGCGGGTGTTTCGGGCGTTTCCAGCGACTTCCGTGATTTGGCGGCGGCTGCAGAAGAAGGCAACTACCGCGCAAAACTTGCGTTGGATACCTTCTGCTACAAGGTAAGAAAGTACGTGGGCGCTTACGCGGCTGCTATGAACGGCGTGGATTGCATCGTATTTACCGCGGGCATTGGCGAAAACACCGTTTCGGTTAGAAAGGACGTTATGGCAGGTCTTACCTACCTTGGCGCAACCATTGACGAAGGAAAGAACGCGCTTAAGAACGACGGCACCATTCACGATATTTCGGGCGCGGATAGCAAAGTGAAAGTTTTGGTTATCCCCACCAACGAAGAATTGGTTATTGCGCGCGAAACCTACGCGTTAGTTAAATAATTAAAAATTACACGAGTTTTCGGGTAGGCGGCACGCATTTTCGCGCGTACCGCTTTTCCCTTGTGGGGTGGTTATGCACGTAGAAAATCCCATATATTTAAAACGGAACTTACTAAAATACGGGGCAATTTCGCTAATTTTACAAGCGGCATTGCTTGCGTTGTTTTCCATCCGTTCGGAAGCGGGCAACTTCGCCTTTTTGTTATACATTTTGGTGGCGTTGTTTTCAACAATCGTTTGGGTGTTCCTTTTTTGGCGCAACGTGGAAATCGCGCGTTCGTTTTCGCTTCGGGTTACGGATGGCACGGTTACTTTGCACCGCGGCTTTATTCAAAAGGAAACCTTTACCTTCCACGCTTCGGAAATCACCCGCCTTTCGGCAAAAGGGAAAGGGGAGTTTGCGGATATTACGATATTTTTAAATCAACGTAAAATCGTGGCGCTCAGCCAGCCCGTTTTCGTGCTGGAAGCAATTATGGCGCACGCGCCCGGCGAGGTGGCAGTATGAGGCGGTACCGTCAAAGTTTATATCCCGTAATTTTCCGTTCGGTACAAGCGTTACTTTGCGGTTTTGCGGCGTACGTAGCGATTAGCTCGGTGTTTTACGGCAGCGTTTTCATGGTTTGCGGGGGGGAATACTTCGCGGCCACCGCGTTTGCCCTTTCCTTAAGCGCGCTAGTGTTTGCAATCGGAACGATAGACGATTTAAGAAGGGACGTATACACCCACGCGGAATCGGTGGCTTTTGCCGCATTCGGCAGGGTGCCCGCGCTTTCTTCCTTTATTCCTAAAGAACGTATTTTACGCGTTAGTTACAGCGCAGGGCCTTTCAAACGCCTGCTAAAAACGCGTAAGTTAGTAATTATTACCGAAAATAAAAGGGAAGTGTTATACGTTAAGGAAAAGGATTTTCCCGCTATTTGCACCTCCTTGCCCGAACCCTTTGCTAAAGCGGTAATGCGCGCGGAAAAAAAGGAAAAGTTTGATTCGGGCGTATCCTTTGGGTATTCTTATACGGAAGGCGCGCGCGTTGCGTTACGCGTGTTTGCAAGCGCGTTTTTGCTGCTATGTGTGGTTTTCCCCGGAATTATCGGTATTTTCTTTGGTAACGACGTTAGTTTAAAGGGGGCGTTCCCCAACCGTTCGCTCGGCGGGGCGTTGGCGGTGATTTTCGCCGTGGCGGTTGGCGCCGCATTCCTTCTTGCCCTTTTCGTAGGCGGCGTACAAATGCTAAAATTGGCGTTGCCTTATGCGAACTACCGCGTGGATAGGGAAGGGGGCGTTTTGTTGGTTTCTTACGGTAGGGGGGCAACGCGCGTACACGCGTTCCGATTAGATCGTTTGCGCGCGGTTCGCCGTTCGCATTTCCCCTTGCTAAATCTTGGCGCGCAGTCTGTGAAATTGTATTTTGCGGAAGGAAAGCGCACCGTGGCTCTTCCCCTGGCCCACCGCGGATTAAAGCAGGAAGAATTGCAAAAGGTGATGGATCGCCTTCCTAATTACGCGGAAGGGGAATTGAAACCGTTGCCCTTACGGCGCTATCTTCCCACCGCGCTTGCGTTCATCCTTTTGGGTATCGTACCCGTGGTGTTGTTTGCTACGCTGGAATCGTGGGTAATTTTGTTCTTATGCGTTCCCTTAATTTTGGCGTTTTGCCGTATCGCGCAAGTGCGCGCGGCGGGGGAAACCGAAAAGGCAATTTCCTTTAGAAAGGGGGTTGTAACCGTTTCCACCCTAACCGTTTTGAAAAAGAACGTAGCGTGCGTAAAAATTCAAAGCGGGCTATTTGCGCGCCCGTTTAAGAAAGTAACCGCGCTTTTTTACCTAAAACAGACCGAAACCGTAATGGAAATCCCCTGTTTAACAAAGGAAGAAGGGGAAAAAGCGGTTTTTCTTGCAAAACATACGAAAAAGTAATTGACTTTTTTTTCTATTTCTTTTATAATAACAAGGCTGCATTTATGGGGGAATCATGGAATTTGATTTAACCGCGCTAAAAGCAAGCGGAAAATTTGAAGCGGATTTTTCGGGGGAGATCCTTCCCGGGGAACGCCTTGCGGATTTGGAAGGTTACCAAATCAGCGGCCCGATTCGGGTACAAGGGCATTTATCCTTGCTTAGTTACAGTTGCGTTGTGGATTGCGATATTTCGTATACCCTTTCGGGGGAGTGTTTCAGATGCTTGGAACCCGCAAACCGCGAATACGGCTGTTTCTTTACCGAAGAATTTACCTCCCGTCCAAACGAGGATGCGTATACGTACTTTTCCAACCGTTTGGTCATCGATTCCGCGGTAGAAGATGCAATTCTTCTTTCCCTTCCCACCGTGTTTACTTGCACGGAAAACTGCAAAGGGCTATGCCCCGTGTGTGGCAAAAATAAAAACGCAGGCGCGTGCGCTTGCGAAAGCGATATTGAAAAATAGTGAGGTAAGAAAAGATGGCAGTACCTAAGTCAAAAGTTTCCAAACAAAGAAGAAACACCCGCGCAAGCAGCAACTCTAAGCTTACTGCGCCCACCCTTGTAGAATGCCCCAATTGCCACGCGATGACCAGAAGCCACCGCGTTTGCAGTAAGTGCGGTTACTACGACGGCGTTAAGGTAGTAGAACAAAAAGAAAAGAAAGCAGACTAATGCGGAATTTCTTAAACTAGGAAAAACAGACGGGATTGGGTTCCTTTTCCGTCTATTTTTTATTACCGAAAAAACGAAAGGGAATCACCCCGTTCCATTATGGAACGGGGTGATTTTTTTGTTGGGGGTTAGTTTTGGTAAATTAGCCTTGCGCGCGCGGTGTATTTCACTAATATTTCGTAAGGAATACTCCCTTCTTCTTTTGCAATTTGTTCCGCGCTGCGATTCGGCCCGATAATTTCCACGCTTTCTTGGTCGGTATAGGGCAAAAAGGATACGTCCATACACCTAGGGGTAACTTTGCCCCCGTTACGTAAAGCCCCGTCCGCATAGCCGTGGCGCGCCACGGCGTAAGCGTAAGGGGCGGAAAGGGGAGTGCCGTAACCCAGCCGTTCGCCCGCGTTTGCTTTTCCGCGTTTTAATACGGGCGCGGAAAGGGAAAGGATGGGGGAAACCCCCTCTATTCCGTATCCGTATAATCCTAGCCCCGGGCGTACCGCGTCCAAAGAAAAGCGCTTGCCATAGGCAATTGCCCCCGTTGCCCCCGCGTG
>JAZUCI010000053.1:0-6204 GCA_045639045.1 Christensenellaceae bacterium | reverse complement strand
AAACGCAAGCGGGGGCGCAAGCGCCTCCAAAGGGGAAAGCCAAACGGTGGGGCTTTACGATGCTTCCGCTACCTTGCTGTTCCATAAAGGCAAGGCGGTTGCCCTGTTGGACGCGCCCCAATCCTTAACCAAAAGCACCCTGCTACTTTCGGGCAGCCAAGGCATTTTACCCGTGTTTAACGTCCCTGAAAACGGAAAGCCCGTTTCCTACCTACTAAACGTAGCCAAAAACCAAAGCAGCGCAAAATTCACCTTGCGGGAAGGAATGCCCCACCTTAAAATTAAAATGCATTTAACCGTGAAAACGGAGGACGGGGGCGGCTTTACGGACGTGCAAAACGCGGGGCGCAGCGGCTACCTTTCCCCCGCCGTAAAACAAGCCGCGGAAGGGCAAATTCAAGCCTATTTTGAGCAAATGCTTACCCTTTGTAGGGAAAGCGGATGCGATGCGTTCGGCTTGCATTTACAACTGTTTAGAAAGCACCCAAAACATTACCGGCGCTTAAAAGACCGACTGTTTAGCGAACTTTCCGTTTCCTACGATATTAAGGTGAAGGCGTTAAAGTAACGCCCCGCCAAACGGCGTATAAAAGAAAAAGCCTACCAAGCGGTAGGCTTACGTTCTTTTCGGTTTTATTCGTACTTAATTAAGTTTCTTGCTTCTTCGCCCGAAGGGAATACCCCCGCGCAAACACCGCTAAATAACGCGGCGCCCACGGCGGCTTCTTCCTTATACAAGGGGAACTTTACTTGCATAGCAAAGCGGTTTTCCGCTTCCTTTTGCATAAACACGTTTTTGCGGATGCCGTTGCCCGAAGCAACCATACCCGTTTTTTCTTCCCCCATGGCTTGGTACAGCGCAAACAGTTCTTGCACCATACCCGAAATAACGCCTGCGGTTAAACTTTCGGGGGTGAAGTTATCCACCGTAATCCCCGCAACGCTACCCGTAAGGTGGGGGTTAGAACGCGTACCCGCAAAGCGCGTATCCACGGTAAGGGGGGCTGCCTCCCTTTTCAGCATTTCCGCCATAATTTCGTACGTTTCTTCTTCGGAAACTTCCCCGCGGTAAGAAAGGGTTTTTCTAAAAAATTCCTTCAGTAAGGAATACGCCCTTCCCCCGCATAAAGCCGCGCCTACCGCCAAATATTTGCCGTCCGTAAAGGGGCGAATTTCAATATCCGCGCCCCCTTCGGTTTTTTCGGTAATCACCGAAACTTGGCTACCCGTACCCACGTTTAAAAGCACGTCCTTTTCACTTGCCACGGTGGAATATACGCTGGCTTGGTTATCCCCAATGGCAACGCCCACGGGGATATTTTTATACTTGCCCGCAACCGCGTATCCGGTGGCGATTTCCGCGCCTACGGGGTAATTCCAAGTGTTTTCGGTAAGGTTATATAAACCGAAGCTTGCCGCGTCCGTGGGGTGAATTTTGGGGATTTTGTTCCCGCAAATTTGCATCACGAAATAATCGTGGATGGTGCAGTACGTTACCGCGCTATCGGGGCGAATTCCGTTTTCCTTATTATAAAAATCGGTTACGTTGCCGTAGCCCGTGGGCGCGCCCAAAAACTTGGCGTAGGTCGTGCCCTTGTAGGGTAAATTCCCACGCGCGTCCTGCCAAGTATAAAGGGGACTTACCGCCTTGCCTTCCTTATTCACGTACACGATGCCGTGCATTTGCCCCGTTACCCCGATGGCGCACGTTTTTTCGCTTACGAACTTTTCCAAAATAGCGGTGGCAATTTGCATAATTTTTTCGGGGGATTGTAATTTTTCAAACGCTTCCCCTTCTATAAACGCGTTGCTGTTTACCGTTTCTTTTTTTAGTAATTCGCCCGTTTCCGCGCTAATTACCACACCGCAAACGCTGGTGGTACCGATATCAATGCCAACTAGTTCCATATCTTTTCCCCTTAATAACATTCCGCAATTTCTATTTTTCCGCGAAGGGTAAACTGCCCGTCAAGGCAAGCAGGCATAAAGAAGTAATCCCCTTTTTGAATTTTACGGGAATATTCTTTGCCTACAATTTCCCCTTCCCCTTCGGTTACCACATACACCGCGTAACCGCCGCGCGCCATTTGGTATTCGCCGCCCGTCAGCGTGATGCGGTTTACGTTAAAGCAATCGGTGTGCTGTTCCCCAATTAACACGTCCTTTTTCACCCCGACCTTTTCGTAAAGGGTGGTGGGGGCGGTCATTCCGCAAGGGGGCTTGCCAAAGTCAAAGCAGGAAAGCGCCTTTTCCTTGGGTAATCCCAAATACATTTCTTCGTCGGACAAGCGGTATTCCCCGCAATATCTTTCGGGTTGAATGGTGAAATCGGTGGGCTCTTGCACTTCTAAAATCAAGCACCCCTTACCGATGGCGTGAACGGTACGCGCGGGCACTAAGCACACGTCCCCCTTCTTTACGGGGATGGCGCGCATTAAGCGTTCCATTGCGTCCGCATCCGTTTCGCTTTGTTCTACCGCAGAAAGTAAATCGCTTTCGGTTACCCCTTCTTGAAAGCCGAAGAAAATCTTCGCATCCGGGCGGGTATCTAAAATCAGCCAACATTCGGTTTTGCCGTAAGAAGAATGAAAGTTTTCGCGCGAAAAGGCTTTATCCGGATGCACTTGCGCAGGTAAGCGGATGGAACTATCCAGCGCCTTTACCAAAATACGCATTACCCCGTCCTTGCCAAGTAAGGCTTCCTTTTCGGTTTTTAACAAATCGTCGAAATACGCGCCGTTTTCTAATACCGAAACGCCCTCCCTTTCGCTTTTGGGTACGCGGTTCACCGCGCGAACGGAGGATGCGATCCATTCTTCGGGTTCGTACCCATCCTTATCTTCATCCCCGAAAAAGCCGTGGAACAGTTTTCCGCCCGTGTATACCCTACCTACGCGGTTTCTTTGAAAAAATAAAGGTTCTCTTATCATAAAATTTCTCCTTTACGCGATAGACGTGGAAGATAAATCCAAACGTTTGATAATATCCTGTTGGATATCGGGGGAAAGATCCAAGAAGTTTACGAACGTGCCGTGAATACGCATAATATACACACCGCTGGGCGCGTATTTTTGGGGATTTGCAAGCACTTTACGTAAGGTTTCGGGGGTGGTTACGTTTACGTATAAATAGAAGGGGTTTACACCCGTTTGATATTCGTTAAAGAACAAGGGGCGCACCACGTTTTCGTAGAACGCTTCCCCCTTATCCTCCACACTTTCCGCGCGGAAGAATTTGGGGTCAATCCCCAGGTGCGAAGCGTATCCGCCGTTGAATTCTTCAAAGGGCAAGCGCATGTTGGAAAGCAAGCGGAATCCTAGGCCGTTACTTGCATCCCCGTACAAGGGGTCTACGCCGTAGCCAAGCATTTCCCTGCTCTTTCTACCGTCGGGGGTAGCGCCCACCCAATAGCCGTAGGTTAAGTGGGTGGAAGGGGATGCGTAGTCGGGGCGGAAGGGGTTGCCCAAGTAGTTTTTGCGGGCGCGTACCGTTTGCGAAACGCGAAGGGCAATCGCCTTTGCTTCTTCATCCACTTCTTTGATATTGTTGCCGAATTTGGGCGCTTCCTTTAAGAAGGCGTGTAAGTCTTCGTAACCCACGAAGTTGTTTTTCAGCGCGTTGACGAGCAGTTCTTTGTTTTCGGGATATTTTTCGTTAAAGCGGTCAATGGCGATAAAGGAATCCGCAAGCACGGTAAGCCCGTGGATTAAACATCCGCTGCCGTTATATTTGGTGCCTTGCTTTTTAGGATCACGCGCGTCCGCGCCGTAGGTAAGCCCACCCATAAAACTGCTAAGGAAGGGTACTTTCCAATCCGAAAGCGCAACCGAACAACCGTTGCCCGCTTCCACCATACGGTCCAGCGTTTTATCCAGCGCGGTATAGAAAGCGGTACGAATATCTTTTAAGGTGTAGGGGGTTGCTTCGGTCAACTTTTCCCCCGTAATTAAGGAATACCCACCCGTAAGCACCGTTTCCAAAATTTTGGGAAGGTTTAGCCAAGTGTTGGTAGTGTTGCCGCTATCTTGCCCCATAATTAAGGGTTCTTGGCAACCTGCCACCGCCGTATCGGGAATATCTTTTAGGTCTACGCCGTTCTTTTGTAAAACTTCAAATAGCGAATCGTCGTTGAATAGCGAGGGGGTAAGTACGCCGGGGGTAAAGAAGAATTTCCCCATTTCGCGATACATCTTTTTGGGGGTGTTCGCGTGCAATTTTACGGATAAAATGGGTTGGGGCAAGTTCATTTCGTAGTACGCGTCCATTACCGCGTAGGTGGTTTCGTTACTTAAATCGTTGCCCTGTTCGTCCCTACCGCCAACCAGTACGTTTTGGGAAATCGCCCAACTTCTATCCCCAACGTTAAAGAATACCAAGAAGTGGCAGAACAGTTCTTTTACTTCTTCACGGGTTAAATCCCCACGGTAGGGTTCGAAAACACGGTCCACGTTGCCAAGCGAAAACGCGTAAGGGTTGGGCGCTTGTTCCATGCACATTACTTGCCACAGTAAAAGATATAACTGCATTGCTTGGTGCATATTTTTTGCGCCGCCCCCGTAAATGGCGGTTAAGGTTTCTTGCATTTTTAACAGTTCTTGCTTTCTAGTGGGGGTGGCGGCGGTCAGTTGCTTTTCGATGATGGCTTGGTAGCGTTCAATTAGTACCTTTACACCCGAAAGCGCGATAGCCGCGCCCTTATAAAAATCCGTATCCCCCGCTTCTTCCGCTTGCTTTATCATTGCATCCACGCCGTTTTTCAGCGCGGGGCGGAAATCGGGAATCACGTGCCCCGTTACCTGTTCCACGAAGAACAAAACTTCCTTGGTATCCTGTTCGGCTTTTTTGTAAACCGCGTTTAATTTTTTCACCGTTTCGGATGCGGCGGTGTGATCCTTTACCTTTTGGATGCGTTCGGCGGGGAATTCTTCGTTGGGTTCAATATCCCCGTAGATTGCTAAAGGATCGCAGTATCCCGAAAACCCTTCTACCGTAAAGGAGGGGTTGATTAACGCGTAACTGCGCGCAAACGCATCCCTTTGCGTACCCACGAACATCGCGTTATCGCTAACGGATAAAGGAATATTCTTTAATACTTCAAGAAGCAGCCTTGCCTTTTTTTCTTCGGGAAGAAGGTGGCTAAATTCCCCTTCCTTTTGCGCTTCGATTTCCTTGGCGATAAACCAGCCGTCCAAACGCTTTAAGGCGCGTTCTTCTAAATACAGTTCCTTTGCGCGGGCGGTCATTTCGCCCTTAGTGAATAATTCGTTCATTTTCCTTCTCCTTTTCGGTTTTTTTCGTTTTGTTCGGTAGTTCGTTAAGTTTTTATTACTTTCAGTCCGCTATTTGCGAACGTTTGGTTAAATTTAGCAAGTTGCTCTTTCGTGATAAATCCGTTTTTCATTTGGTATTCGGTTTGCCACTTTTCCCTGCCGTATTCGTGATAGGCAAGAAATTCAAAATCCGTAAGCGAAGTATCGTGCTTTGTAAAAAAGGCTACGAACCCTTCCGCCCCGTCCGCGTTAAACCCGTTGATTAGGGGGATGCGAATATGCTGGGGAATTTTATGCGCGCAAGTATACGCGAAATTTTGCTTTACCACCCCGTTATCCATCCCCGTAAACGCCTTTAGCTTTTCCCCATCGAAATGCTTAAAATCCATCATCAGGTAATCTACGTACGGTAGTAGTTCATATAGCCGTTCGTCCGTTCCGTTGGTTTCTAGCGCGGTGTGAATTCCTTCCTTTTTTAGGGAGATGAGAAGGGGTTTTAGTTCATCGTGCCACAAAGTGGCTTCCCCACCCGTAAAGGTTACCCCGCCACCGCCGAAGAACATGGGCTTGCACGAAAGAATTTCGGTTAGCATTTCTTCCGCCGTAACCCGCTTCCCTGCCGTGGGGGAAAATCCGTTGGGGTTGGAACACCACTTGCACCGCATATTGCACCCCGAAAGGTGAATCACCAAGCGGTTCCCCGGGCCGTCCTCCCCATAGTTAAAACCTTTGCCGAAAACGTACATATTTCGCCTTCCTTTTGCCGTATATAAAAAATTATATACGAAAAAAACGGAAAAGACCATTGACAAACGGGCAAAAAAGATGTAAAATCGGATAAAAGTAGGTGATTTTTATGCAAATTTCTTTTTCTTTTACCCCCAGCCACAAAATAACTACGGCAAACGTAAACTTTTACGCCACCCCCTTTACC
>JAZUCI010000052.1:0-17863 GCA_045639045.1 Christensenellaceae bacterium | reverse complement strand
AATCGTACCGCTCTTTGCAAGGATTTTTACCGTGGTACCTGCGGGGGTGTTTGCCTTAATGGAAAGGATGCCGTCCGTAACCGAAGCGTAATCCTTGCCTTCGGTTACTTCCCAAGTAACGTTGGTAAGGGTTGCGTTTGCGGGGGTAGCGGTTACTTTTACGGGGTAGTTGTTACCCTTATCTAACACGGCGGGTGCGGTGGTAGAAGCGGTAAGGCTGTTAATGGGAACACCAACCGTAACGGTGATGGGCGCACTTTCAATGCTGCCGCAAACCGCTTTAAAGGTGATGGTAGAACCAAGGGGAGCTTCGTCGTTTACAACCAAAATGTTGTACATAATGGTTGCATAGTCGCCGCCTTCGGTAAATACCCAGGTGTATTCCGCATCGGTTGCGTTTTCGGGTGCTTTAGCAACCGAAAGCATGGTGGTGCTACCGTTTAATACGTTTTGCGAGCCAGCCAAGGTAACCGTAAGGGATTCCAAGGGATAACCAACGGTAAAGGTCAGTTCTTCGCTTTCTACGGTGCCGCAAACTGCTTTTACTTTAATTACGTCGCCCGTGTGCGCGGTAGAATTCACCAAAAGCGCGTTACCCGTAATGGAGCAAAGGGTTTCCCCTTCGGTTACCGTCCAAGTAGCGCCCGTAAGGGAAGCTTCCGCGGGGGTTGCGGTCATGGAAAGCATTACGTTCCCACCTGCTAAAACGTTCGTTACGCCGTTTGCAGATGCGGTAATGCCCGTCAAGGGGATGGAAACCGTAATGGTAACGGTGTTGGAGGTGATTTCCTTGCCGCCCACTTGCGCTTTTGCCTGAACCGTAACGGTTGCGCCGTTTTCCGCAGTAGCGGTAACGGTTAAAACGTTTCCGTTCAGGGTAGCGTTCGTGTTACCCGAAACGATTTCGTAAGTTGCGCCTTCGGCGGTTGCATCTTCTTTACCTTCTTGCTGCGTTACCGCAGTTAAGGTAACCGATTCACCGCGCGCCGCTACCGTTTTGCTTGCGGTTAATTTTAAGGTGGTGGGGGAAGGGTTTTCGCCACACGCAACCAAGCAAGCCGCAAGGCTGGTAACAAGGAACAAGCAAATGAAAAGTTTTTTAAGTGTCCTCATTTTTTAAATTCTCCTTTGAATTTATTTATCAATTTTAGATTTCAAAACGAAATCAAGTTGAACTAATATTATTCCCAAGGCAGGGAAATTCTAATTTCGGTACTGTAAGTGGGGTTTTCCTTTTCCCCAACGTACGCAAGAATACGCACGATACCGGTTTTCGTTAAGGTTAATACGTTGTTTTCGTCCAAAGAGCCGCTTGCGCTTCCCGAACTGATTACGTATTTCACGTTTTCGGGGTTTACGCGGTTTTCATCGTAAACAAGGAAGTTGGGTAAGTTAATTTCGGTGATTTGGGAAAAGTATCCGTTCCCCGTCTGCATAATCAAGGGCTCGCTGCTAAAATCAAACGAAAGCGCGGGGTTCCCGGGTAAAACGGTTACCGTACAAGTGGCGGTAAAGCCACCTTCCATCGTGGTTACCAAAATCATAGCGGTTCCTTCGGAAACGGCGGTAATTTTACCGTTAGGCGTTACTTTTGCAACCGCGGGGGTTAGGGAAGTGAACAGTACGTTACGGTTGGTTGCCGAAGGGCCTTGTACCGTGGCGGATATCGTTTTGCTATCCCCAACGGTTAAAGTCAGTTCGGTTTCGGAAAGCACAACGCTGGTAACGTTGGGGTTGCCGCGTACTTGAACGGTCAATTTTGCCGTTTTTCCGCCTTCTTCGGTGGTGATAAACACTTCGGTTACACCCACCGCAACGCCCGTTATCCAAACTTCGCCTTCGTTCATTAATTCTACCGTGCAAATTTGCGTTTCGTTGCTTTTTACGGTTACTTTTTGGTTATCCGCAATGGTGGGAAGAACTTGATAAAGCACCTTTTTAGAAGTCCCTTCTTCTAAAACAACGATTTCGCCGTTTTCCATCGTGGCGTTTGTATCAGCGTTAACGAAGGTAACGCCTTCTACCTCGTTATATACCAGCGGGGCGGTAATATCCGCCAAGGTGGAAATAATAAACAGTAAAAATATGGGAAGAACTGCAAGGATGATAATCATCGTTTTTTTCATAACGCGCTCTCCTTACATCTCTATTTTGTTGTAGTTCGCTTGAATACGTAAAACCAACGTATTCAAACGCCATATCGCGAAAGCCGCGGTTAAGCCAAGCAAAATCAAATAGGGCGTTACGGTTACCGATTGGGAAGCGCTAAGAATTACGTAAGTACCCATAATCAACCCCAAAAGTAAGCCAATACAGATGCTTATAGGGGTGCTTTTACTGGTGATGCTTGCTTGCTCGTTGCCTTGCAAGTTGGGGGTGGGGTTTTTAATATCTAAATCAATGCTAAGCGCAATATGCCCAAGCGAAAGCAGGAATACTGCAGCCGTACCCAAAATCAGTTGTAGGGGGGGATAAGCAACCGCCCCGTCCGAAGTTTTAATAAAGAAGGAAATACCCATCGTAACCATCAGCGCGCAAAAGGTGAAAAACGCGTTGAATGCGAATTTTGCAAAAATTTGCGTGTAATAGTTCACGGGTACGGTTTTTGAGGTGTGGAAGTTTCCGCCTTCGCGGGAAATTGCAGACGCGGAAACGATGTTGGAAAGCATTGCCAAAATGGTAACGACCATAATGTGCGCGCCCCCAACCATATTTTTACCCAAAGTATTTTCTACCGTGGTCATCATCAGCTTATCGTACGAAAATACGATAAAGGGCATAAGCAAGGTAAATAAGAAGTATTCAAAAATTTGCGTGGGGGAACGGAAAATACAAAGCGTTTCGCGTTTGATAAGCGAAATAAAGGGGGATTCCTTTTTGAACTTTTTGGGTTTTGCCGTTTCGCTTACCTTGTTTTCCAGGGAGGACATTGCCATCTTGAAATAAATGGGGCGAACCGTGAAAATCGCGCCAACCGCAAGCATTGCGCAAATTCCCACGAAAAGCAAATACCAAATCCAATCGGAAAACGCCGTAAGACCACCCGCCATTTGGAAGTAAAGAAGGATTTTACTGCCCGCGTTCGTGATGGAAGCGTTCATTTTTTGCATTAACGCGATTTTGTCGCCCGAAAAGAAGAAGGATCCGCTAATTCCCCCAATCAAGGAAATATAACCCCACATGGTTACCGCAACCAAACCTAAAATGGTGAAGATTGCAAGCAGGGAATGGCGGCGCAAAAAACGAATAATCATCATAATGGGAACGCTAACGAAAGCCGCCATAACGATGGGGAAAATGGGTAAAATCAAAAGTAAAAGGGGCAGGGAAAGATAAAAACTTAATCCAAAACCGCCAAAAAACGCAAGCCCGATAAACAGGGGTACGGAAATTAGCGTGTTTACGAATACTTCCTTTAAGTAAATTAAAATGATTTTAGAAATAAACAGTTGGTTGGAAGAAACGGGTAAACAAATTAAAAGTTCGTTATCTCTACTCAAATAAAGGGTGGAAATAATATTTCCAATCGCGAAAACGAAGGAAATTAACTGCGTAACCAGTAAAACGAACGCCAATAGCCCCTTGGAAATAGAAATGCCCGAAGCCACTACCGAAAACAGAAAGTACCCCAAAATTAACGTTGCAACGGCAAGCCCTAGGATTAGTTTAAGGGCTGCTACCAACATTTTTAGGGGGGAGGCGGTTTTTAGCAAGTCCGTTTTGTTATCAATTTGTAATTTTAAAAGACGTAAAATCGTGTCCATCTAAAATTCCTCAATCCTCGTTTACGCCCGAAACGCTCATAAAGATTTCTTCCAAAGATTGTCCGCTTTGTTTTAATTCTTTCAAATCGTAAACGCCTTGCAAGTGTCCCTTGCGAATAATACAGCAACGGTCGCACAGGTTTTCAACTACGTCCAAGATATGCGAGCTAAAGAATACGGTGTTGCCTTCCTTTGCGTGTTGTTTCATAACTTGCTTTAATTGGTAAGAACTTTGGGGGTCTAATCCGGTCAAAGGTTCGTCCAACACCCAAAGTTTGGGGTTATGCACAAGTGCGCCGATAACCGAAATTTTTTGTTTCATACCGTGCGAATAGCTTTTAATTTGATGGTCGAACGCATCCTCCAAATGGAAAATCTTCAAAAGGCGATTGCAGCGTTCTTCCGCATCCTTCATATCCACGCGGTATAAATTCGCCATATGGTTTACGTATTCGCGCCCCGTTAAACGTTCGAAAACGGCGTGGTTATCCGAAACGTAACCAATGTGCATTTTCGCTTTTAGCGGATCGGTTTTAATGGAAATGCCGTTAATGAAAATATCCCCGTGTTGAAAGGGGTAAATCCCAACAAGGCTTTTAATCGTGGTGCTTTTCCCGGCACCGTTCGAGCCTAAAAAGCCGTAAATTTCCCCCGCCTTAAGGGAAAGGGAAAGATCTTCAACCGCGTTTACGGAAGAACCTGCATAGCTTTTGGTTAAATTTTGAATTTCTAACATAATCGTGGTTCCTTATGGTTAATCGATAAACTCTCTTTTGCTACGGGATTTTTTCCCCGTAATTTTTTCGTACAACTCAATTCTTGCAAGGCGTAACTGCAAATGGTCGTCTTCCACTTTGTATAGCCATTTTGCAAATAGGTAGAACAAACAACAAGCGCCGAAAAACGCGATATAAACGATGGCTACGATTAGGGGGTAGGTATCAAACCTTCCGTACGTCCAATGGTAGTTTTCGGTAAAAGCAAGGAAGCCGAAGTTTTCCGTAACAACGTTGGGGTCGAACATATAGAAGAAGTTCGTTCTTTCTACTTTGGGAAGGAAACCGTTTACAATCGTGCCCGAAACGAAGGCAAACGTAAAGTAAATGGAAAAACCCACGAACATATGCAAAATCGCGCGCTTGTCCATACGCGGGAATATGCGCAAACTCATGCATAGAAGGGGAATTGCGAACACAAGGGTGTGTTCGATAATATAGTGCATGCTCCAAAAACTGCCCGCGGAAGAATCAAACGGGGGAATGATGACCGCAACGATTGCCCCCACCGTGTTCGCAATTAGGCAAAAGTTGAACATTTTTTTCAACTTGAAAGGAATACAAATTAAGTAGAAATAGGAAGCGATATTGCAAAGCTGTATGGGAAGGCGCCTTACGTAAAATCCCATTAAGTACATGGAATTGTAATTGTAGAACAGCGCAATCGTTAGGAATACGCAAAGCATATATCGGTCTTTTTGGCAACGGAAACGGAACGTGTAATACAGCGCAAGCGTACCGCCTAGCATCACGATAATCCAACGGATATGGTGTCCGCCGAATTTAGGGGGGTTGCGGAAGGTAAACCCGAACAAAGATTGGGGCATATATACGGGCAACATCACGAAAAATACGAAGGGTATCGCAATCAAAAAACGCCCCCATTCGTATTTGTCTTTTACGTTAAAGTAATGTTTTTGCTTTATGGTAATCAATAGGGGGATTACCGTTGCCATAGTCAGTTCCAAGCAAAAAATCAAGTATCTTGCCCAAGGCACCAGGTGTAAAATCGTGCAGCCCGAAATCTGTTCAACGGGTAAGGAGGGTACCAAGAAGTACGCCATGTAATCGTTAAAAAAGATAATTGAAAGCAAAGTGAAGGGGAAACAAACGTAGCAAGCAAGGTTTTTGAACAGTCTACTGTTAAAGAATACCGCCATAGGCAGCACCGCGTAGTTTAGGTAATACCCCCAACGCAAAATACTGTGGAAAAAGTCGGGGTTTTCATAATGAGTGCCCAAATACCATGCGTCGTTCATAACGAACATAAATCCGTCGGATAAAATAAAGCGGAACAGTCCTATTGCGCAAAACGCTAAAGTGAAAACCTTAAAAAAGGTCAAAAAAGCAGAATCCGTTTTCTTTCGAAACAGAAAAAGGGTAAGCGCAACGATGATTGCCGATGCTAAAAGTACGATTGCTTGATACATAAATACTCCGTAAACTAACTTATCTTCGCAAAAGGGATTGCCCCGTAAAAAACTGCTGCTTTTTTACGCAAGAAAAACCCAATGTTAAACTCTAAGAGATATTATAGCGAAAAATGGGAAAATTTGCAAGAAAATTTCGTGGCGGAATCCCATTCCGTTGTCATTGATTTTATGACAACTTATTTATAAATAAATAGAATGCGCGTATACGTAGGGTAATATTTAAAGTTTCGGCAGTTTTTTCAAAATTAAACGCGGCATACGAAAACGGAGTAATAACTTTCGGTTGCATGCATAAACTACTATCGTTATGAAAATAATTCGTATTACTGAAACGGCAAATAGAAAACGTTTGGAAATCGTTGCTTCCGCCCTAACGCAAATTTTTCGCGCGGCGGGGGTTTGCGCCCGCTACGAAAAGGGGGAAGCAACCGCTACGCTTACTTTGGAAATTCCCGATTTATACACGGAGTTCGTTTTTGCGGAAGTACGCGAAAAACTTGCCGACGTAATCGCGGTGGGATATAAGTACGATTTCTTCATCGAAAACACGCAGTTTTGGGGGCTTTCTTCAGAGCAAAAGGAACTGTTTATAACCGCCGTAATCGCCGCCGATTACCTAGAAGACCGCCGTTTTGCCCAAAGGGTAATTATTTTAAGCGAAGATATTTCGGTGGACGGCGTTTATCATTTCAAGTTGCAAAAATTAACCGAAAAATGGAAGGAAATTTGCGCTTGCCTACCCACCTATTTCGGGGAGGAAATTTACCGCAGTTTTATGCAGTATTTGATTGACGATTTTTCGGATTCCAACGTGTATTTGGTGGGGGAAAGCGTGTACGATAAACGGTACGGAAAGCGGGGTTTATCCCTGCTTTTGGGCGAAAAAAATCAACCGAATCCCGCCCAGGAAATCTTACTTTGTTGCGGTAAAAACGTGCACGTCGTGGGGGAAACGGAAAGTAGCGCAATTCCCTTCGTTAAGGATTTTTACGGCAAAAACGTGCGTTTTCACAGCGGGGAAACGTTTGGTTTGTAAAAATGCGTTAAAAACCCTTGACAAGCAAGAAAAAATGGAGTAAAATACAAGTAATTTCATACGGAGAGAAAAAGACAAGTACGTTTTCTTTTGTGACAGGTAGAGACGGGGCGGTTGCTGCAAGCCCCCGCGTAAAAGGAAAAAAGAAACCACTTTTTTTGCCGAACGGCACGGCGTTTCCGTGCAAAAGAGCGGCCCGTTTTTCGTTAGCGGGCAAATAAGGTGGAACCGCGGATAAAACCGTCCTTAAACAGTTGTTTAAGGGCGTTTTCTTTTTTATTAAACAAAGGTAGGTAAACAGTATGAACGTAACGTTAAAAGACGGCAGCGTGCTTGCCGTAGAATCGGGCGCAACCTTTATGGAAGTTGCAAAAAGCATTTCCGAAGGTTTGGCAAGAAACGCCGTTTGCGCAAAGTGGAACGGCAAATTGGTGGATTTATCCGAAACCGTGAACGGGGACGGCGCTTTGGAAATCGTAACTTTAAGGGATGAAGAAGGGTTGGACGTATACCGTCACACCTGTTCGCACGTTATGGCGCAAGCAGTCAAAACCGTTTTCCCCACTTGCAAATTGGCAATCGGCCCCACGGTGGAGGACGGATTTTATTACGATATCGATTTCGTAACCCCCATTACCCAAGCGGATTTTGAAAAGATTGAAACCGAAATGAATCGCATCATCAAAGCAAATTTTGCTTTGGAACGTTTCACCCTTCCCAAAGCGGAAGCGGTTGCCTATATGCAAAAATTAAAGGAACCCTACAAAGTAGAACTGATTTCCGAACTTCCCGAAGACGCGGAAATTTCCTTCTACAAGCAAGGCTCTTTCGTGGATTTGTGCCGTGGGCCGCACCTTCCTTCTACGGGTAAAATTAAGGCGTTCCGCTTGCTTTCCCTTACGGGCGCGTACTGGCGCGGCAATGAAAAGAACAAGATGCTTACCCGCATCTACGCAACCGCGTTTGAAAAGAAGGCGGAACTAGAAGAATATATCCTTCGCCAAGAAGAAGCAAAGCGCCGCGACCATAACAAATTAGGCCGTGAACTCGGCATCTTTATGACGGATGAAACCATCGGTCAGGGCTTGCCCCTACTTATGCCCAAGGGCGCGAAACTCTTCCAAATTTTGAACCGCTTCGTCGAAGACGAAGAAGCGCGCCGTGGCTACGTTCTTACCAAAACGCCCTATATGGCGAAAAGCGACTTGTATAAAATCAGCGGACATTGGGATCACTACCGCGATTCTATGTTCGTTCTCGGCAACGAAGAAAAGGGGGACGAACTTATGGCGCTTCGCCCCATGACCTGCCCCTTCCAATACACCGTATATAACAGCGGCATAAAATCATACCGCGACCTTCCCTTGCGCTACGGGGAAACTTCCACGCTGTTCCGTAACGAATCCAGCGGGGAAATGCACGGTCTTATCCGCGTGCGCCAATTCACCCTTTCGGAAGGGCACATCATTTGTATGCCTTCGCAGTTAGAACAAGAATTCAAAGGCTCTTTGGATTTGGCGATGTATATGTTAAAGAGCGTCGGTTTGGACGAGGACGTATCCTACCGCTTCTCCCGTTGGGATCCCCAAAATACCGAAAAGTACATCAACGATCCCGAACAATGGGAATACGCGGAAAACGAAATGAAGCGTATTTTGGACGATTTGGGCTTAACCTATAAAGAAGGGATTGGGGAAGCCGCCTTCTACGGCCCCAAGCTGGATATCCAAATTAAGAACGTATTCGGTAAGGAAGATACCTTAATCACCATCCAAATCGATATGTTCCTTGCAAAGAACTTTGAAATGACTTACGTGGATGAAAACGGTGAAAAACGTCGCCCCTACATCATTCACAGAAGTTCCATCGGCTGCTACGAACGCACTATGGCGCTTTTAATTGAAAAGTACGCGGGCGCGTTCCCCGTATGGATGGCTCCCACCCAAGTAAAAGTGCTTTCCTTAACCGACCGCACCGCAGAATACGCGCAAGAAATCGCTAAGGAATTAGAAGCCTACGGTTTACGCGTGGAAACGGACGTAAGAAGCGAAAAAATCGGCTATAAAATCCGTGAAGCGCAACTTAGCAAGGTTCCCTATATGATCGTTCTTGGGGATAAGGAAAAGGAAGCGGGCGTGCTTGCGGTACGCGAACGCGCGGCAGGTGATTTAGGCGCGATGAGTAAGGAAGAATTCTTGCAGCGCATCTTAAAAGAAATTGCCGAAAAAAAGTGCAGATAAGCGCTAAAAACAGTTGACAAATTCAAAAAATAAGCGTAAAATGGAATACGGTAAGCAGAAGTAACCCTTCTCACCGAACGGCAAACGGGTTGTTTGGTTCAATCGGATTTCGTTTTACGGGCATCGGCTCGTAATGTTTTCGCTTGAAAGGGGTTACCACGCGGTAACCCTTTAATTTTTATAAGGAAGGTACAGAACCATTAAAGAGCAGCATCAGATTAACGAAGAAATCTTGGATAAGGAAGTGCGCCTGATTGGCGCAGACGGCACGCAGTACGGCATCGTGTCCCGTAACCAAGCGTTGCAAATTGCGGACGAAGCGGAATTGGATTTGGTTAAAATTTCCCCCAACGCCGTACCCCCCGTTTGCAAATTGATGAACTACGGTAAGTACCGCTTCGAACTTTTGAAAAAGGAAAAGGAAGCGAAAAAGAACCAAAAGGTTACCGAAATTAAGGAAATCCGCCTTTCTATGACCATAGACGTAGGGGATATGAACGTAAAAGCAAAGCAAGCGACCAAATTCTTGCAAGCGGGCAACAAAGTAAAAGTCAGCTTAAAGATGCGCGGTCGCCAAAACGCGCACTCCGGCCTTTGCGTAGACGTAATGAACGAATTCTTCGAAATGGTTAAGGATTACGCGGTGATGAGTAAAAAACCCCTTACCGAAGGTAAAAACATCACCATGATGTTAGATCCCCAACAATAAGGGTAATAACGCGAAAGCGGAATAATAAAGAAAAACAATAAAAGGAGATACAATCATGCCTAAAATGAAATCGCACAGCGGTGCTAAAAAGCGTTTCAGAGTAACCGGGTCGGGTAAAATTAAAATGTACCACTCCCAAAAGAACCATATTCTGACCAAGAAGTCCAGAAAGAGAAAGCGTTCCTTGCGTCAAGTTGGTTATTTCCCCACCACGCAAGAAAACAACATCAAGAGAATTATTCCCTACAAAAAGGCGAACTAAGGAGGCAGAATCATGCGTATTAAAAGAGCAGTTAACGCTGTTAAAAAGCGTAGAAAAATCTTAAAACTTTCCAAAGGTTACTTTGGTGCAAAAAGCAAGCTTTACAGAGTAGCTCGTCAAGCGGTTATGAAGTCCTTGTCCTACGCATACGTAGGCAGAAAGGCGAAGAAGAGAGATTTCCGTAAATTATGGATCGCGCGTATCAACGCTGCAGCTCGTATGAACGGTCTTTCTTACAGCAAGTTCATGTACGGCTTAAAGGCAAACGGCATTGAACTTAACAGAAAGGTTCTTGCAGAATTAGCGGTTTCGGATGCAGCTGCGTTCACCGTTCTCTGCGAAAAAGCAAAAAGCAAATTAGCATAAGTGAAAAGCCTTCTATAAGAAGGCTTTTTTCCCATTAGAAAAGCATGAAAAAAGAACGTATCACTTCGCTTTCTAACCCCACCGTTAAGGCGGTTGCGGCGCTAAAAGAAAAAAAGTACCGTGAAAAGGCGGGCATATTCGTTGTAGAAGGGAAAAAGATGGTTTCGGAAGCCTTACAAAAGGGGCTTTCCGTAACCGCAATTTACGCTACCGAAAAGTGCGAAAATTTATTCCCTGAACGCCTAACCCAGCCCGTTAGCGAAGAGGTTTTTCGTAAAATGAGCGACGAAGTTTCGCCCGAAGGCGTTCTTGCCACCCTTACCCTTCCCGATATCACGCCCAAGCAAGCAAGCGGCACCTGCATTTTTTTGGACGGCGTTCGCGATCCCGGCAATTTGGGCACCATTTTCCGTACCGCTGCCGCCGTTGGCGTAAAGGAAATTTACCTTGCGGATACGGTAGATCCCTTTTCACCAAAGGTGATTAGGAGTAGTATGAGTGGTATTTACGCGGTAAACGTGTATCGTGGCAGTAGGGAAGAATTGCTTCCCTTCGTATCCCATTTGCCCGTTTTCGTGGCGGATATGGGGGGCGAAAACGTGTTTAGCGCAACCTTACCAAGCGAATACTGTCTTGTGATAGGTAACGAAGCCAACGGGGTAAGTGATTTTATGAAATCCGCGGCAACGCATACCCTTTCTTTGCCTATGCAAAGCGGTGTGGAAAGCCTAAACGCGGCGGTATCCTTATCCGTTCTATTATACGTGCTTGAAAACAGGAAAATTTAAGGAGAAATTTTATGTCCGGACATTCCAAATGGCATAACATACAAGCAAAAAAGGGGAAAGCGGACGCGGCGCGCGGACGTATTTTCACCAAAATCGGTAGGGAAATCGCAGTTGCCGCAAAGCAAGGTAGCGATCCCAACTTAAACTCCAAACTTGCGGATGCAATCGCAAAAGCAAAAGCGGCAAATATGCCCAACGATAACATCGTTCGCAGCATCAAAAAGGCGTCGGGTGAACTTTCCGCAACCAACTACGAAGCGTTGACCTACGAAGGTTACGGCGCGGGCGGTTCTGCGGTGATCGTAGAAACGCTTACGGATAACAAAAACCGTACCGCGGGGGACGTTCGCCACGTATTCGATAAATGCGGTGGCGCAATGGGTACCACGGGTTGCGTAGGCTTTATGTTCGATAGAAAGGGTGTTATCGTTATCGAACGCACCGCAACGCTTACCGAAGACGATATGATGGAACTTGCCATCGAATGCGGCGCGGACGACGTAGTTACCGAAGAAGATGCCTTCGTGGTTTACACCAACCCCAACGATTTTTCCGAAGTACGTAAAGCGCTTGAAGAAAAGAACTTAACCTTCTTAGAAGCGGCGATCCAACAAGTACCCCAAAACAAAACCGAACTTAGCCCCGAAGATACGGCAAAGTTCATTAAAATGGTTGACCTTTTGGAAGATTTGGACGACGTGCAAGAAGTATGGCACAACGTAGTCCTTCCCGAAGAAGACGACGAAGAATAATCATTTTTCTAAACGAAACAGCCCCCATTTTTTGGGGGCTGTTTTTGTAAAAAGAAATAAAAAAGAAAGGCTTATCGCAAAGAGGATCCGGGGGAAAAACCCCTTCGCATTTAAACGACTTACCTTTCGTTATTGAAAACATCGACCAGTGGCGAATCTCGCCTAACGCCTCTAAGGGCTGCCGATGTTTCCAATAAAAAGATGGAGCGGTCCATCACATTGGACACTATCTCCATCAATAACAGTATAGCAAAGGAAAAAGCTTCTGTCAACCCCTCAAGCGAAAATTCTTCGGAAAAAATTAAAAAAGTTAAGGAAAGGGCTGCTTTAGCATCTAAAAACAAAAAAGCACTCACATTAAAGAGTGCTCGGATAACAAAAAATAAACAGCACATTTCTCTTACGGACAATGCATCAGCCCTGCCCTCTACGTCCAAAACGGGAAAGAGTATGAATACTGTTTAAAAAATGGAGCAGTCCGTCACGTCGGACACATCTACCATCAATGAAAGTGTAACACAACAAAAAACAGTTGTCAACATTTTTAGCGAAAAATATTTAAAAAACAAGCAAAACTAAAAAAATGCAATAAAAAGCCGCACCTTTTGGGGTGCGGTCTTTTAGTTTATGTGAAATTACGCTTTGTTTTCGCTACCGAAAAGTTTCATTTTCTTAATAGCTTCTTGCTTCATTTCTTCTACCTTACGGTTGCGGATTTCCAAGTAGGAAAGGCCGTCCTTCAATCCGCTTTCCATTGCGCGGTTACCTGCAAGGCAAATATCCGTAAAGATGTTTACTTTGCTGATGCCGTATTTTACCGCGTTTCTGAAATCGTCGTCCGTTAAACCCGAACCGCCGTGAAGAACCAGGGGGGTATCCATAGCCGCGTGGATATCGCTTAAACGCTTAAAGTCAAGCTTGGGCTTGCTCTTATAAGCGCCGTGCGCGGTACCGATGGAAATTGCAAGCGCGTCAACGCCCGTATCCTTTTGGTAGGAAACGGCTTCTTCCACTTTCGTGTAAAGGTCAGCCGCATTGTTATCGTCTTGGTCTGCTTGACCAACGTGGCCGATTTCCCCTTCTACGGTTGCGCCAAAGCTGTGCGCGATTTTAACGATTTCACGGGTGTTGGCAATGTTTTCTTCGTAGGGGTGAACCGAACCGTCGTACATTACGCTGGAAAAACCGAGTTTCAGCGCTTCCATGCAGCGGTCAAAGGTCAAACCGTGGTCAAAGTGTACAACAACGGGAACTTTCGCGCGTTTTGCAGCCGCAATCATCGCAGGGCCAATCAGTTTCAGTTCGCCAAAGGGCAAAAGCACTTCCGCCGTACCGATAACCACGGGGGAGTTCAATTCTTCCGCCGCTGCGATAACCGCTTCCAACATATCCGTATCGGTGGTGTTGAAAAGACCGACGCCATAGCCGTTCTTTTGCGCGTCTTTTAATACGTAATCTAAATTAACTAACATAATTTTTCTCCTTATTTTATCCTATTTTTACATATCTTCTTCAATTACGGGCAAGCGGGAAATGCGTTTATCCGTAAATTCATCCGTTTCATCCGTGCTGCGGGTGGAAAATTCGCTAATTACCGCGCCGTCTTCCCCTGCAACGAACCAGTGCCAGGTTTCGGGCATGATGGTGAACTGCTCGCCGGGAAGTAAAATGGTTTCGTCAAACACCGAAACGTCCGTTGCGGGCAGGGGAATGGAAATATCATCCTTCGTTTTGGTGCGGTCGGTATCCGTGTAAAGGTAAACTTTACCGTAACGGCAACGGAAGGTTTCTTCCTTGCCTTCTTTTCCGTTCGTAGGAACGTGCTTATGTTCGGGGCAGCATTGACCGGGGAACAGTACCATTTCTTTCGCGCATACGCGTTCGGTATTGATGTAAGTTACAATTTCTAAGCCTACTTTATCTACGATATTTAAGCCAAGGTCTGCAACTTCAATGTTTGCCTTTTCTTCTTCGGTTAAAACGATACCCGCTTTCGCGTAGTATTCTAATGCTTTTTGTTGGCATCTAACAACGTCACTTCTTTTCATTGCTATTTCTCCTTAATAATTTAAATTTTTGCGCCCGTATTTGTTCATAAGGGCGTATACGCTTTCTTTGTCTTTCATGCTACTGATGGAATCCTTCGCCGCCAAGTTCATTGCCGCGCAAGCGGAAGCAAATTCCAGCATTTCCTTGTCGCTCATACCCTTGTAAATACCGTATAAGCATCCCGCGCAGTACGCGTCGCCCGCGCCGACAGAGCCTTTGATGTAATCCTTGGGCAAATCCAAGGAAGGAACAACGGTAAAGGTGCCGTCCGCCGCGTAACAGAATCCCGCTTCGGGCGCGTGAACGATTAAGCGTTCGCCAACCCCTTCTTTCATCATCAGTTCCATGGTTTTGCGAACGTTTTCTATCAAAAGGTTGCCGTTTTCATCGCGGGGGGGAATCCCAGAAACTTCGCTGGCTTCCACTTCGTTCATAAACGCGTTGTCCGTATATTTCAAAGCGGGAAGAACGGTTGCGCTAAATTTATCCGTAGTATTGCTAACTACGTCAAAGGAAGTGCGGATTCCTGCTTCTTGTACGCGTTTTAATAAGCGCGCAAGCACGGTGCCGTATTCTTCGTCCGGCTCGTCAAACTGTTTCATAAGTAATAGGTAGCCGATATGGAACATTTCGCAGTTTAACGCTTCCACGTCTATATCTTGGGGGCCGAATTCCCCGTTTGCGCCTTCGTGCGAAAAGAAAGTTCTTTCGCCCGTGGATTCTATGGTCATTACGTCGCAAAAACTAGTGCAAGCCCTTTGGTCGGTAATTACTTTGCTTACGTCTACGCCGTATTTTTGCATTTCCGAAAGGATAAACCTACCGCTTTCGTCGTTGCCCACTCTACCAATAGCGTCAACTTTCAGTTTTTTGTCTAATTTGGCAAGGTCAATCCCCGTGTTGGGTACGCATCCGCCCACCGCTTGGGAAAGGGAATCGATAATGCCCATCATCCCTTTTTCGGGGTATACGTTTACGATTTTTACCGTGTCCTTAATAATGTTACCCGCAACGGTAATGCCCGTGCGTTCGCCGGCTAACAACCCGTCCACCGTGGTGCCCAGCGTTTTTGCAAGCACTTGCAATTGGGTGATATCCGGATATCCAACGCCGCGTTCCCACTTGCTTACCGCTTTATCGCTTACGAACAGTTCTTCCGCAAGGTCGCTTTGGGTAAGACCGCGCAGCTTTCTAAGTCTAGCAATGGTCGCGCCGATTTTCAGTTCTCCCATAAGAAATCTCCTTTTTGGTTCTGCATCCATTATAAACCAAATTTTGCCATTCGTCAACCCACTAATCGTTCATTTTTCGGTTTATAAAAACGGCAAAACGGTAAACGGAGGGTAGAGTTTTTGAAAATCTTTCCCTTTTAGGGAAGAATCCCCGCCCGTGGCGCCCCAGGTTTTAAGGATAGTGGAAAAGAAGTTGCAAATACTGATATCGTCGCAAGGGTAGTGGTAGCGTTTAGCCGTGGGGTTATCCGCGAAATATCACTTGCGTTTTAGATACTTTTCCCATAGAACGAATTTTCGTTTTAAGGGAAAAGGAAGGACCGCTTTGGCAGTAACGCCGTGGCGGTCCTTTGTGATTTTAGCGGCGCTTCACCAATTTTATAAAACTTTTGTTTTGTTTTTTCACCTTTCAAAGGCAAAAGGGTTGACATTTTTCGCATATTTTTGTATCATAGAATAGAAAAGTGGGGCGGTATGGCTTTTTTGCTTTTCAAAGGGAGAAATATGGTAGTTTTAGGCATAGATCCGGGGCTTGCAACCCTTGGTTACGGAGTGTTAAAAAAGGAACGCGGGGCAATCACCGTTTTAGATTACGGGGTAATCCTAACCCCCAAGGAAGAACGCCTTCCCCAGCGCCTTCTCCGTATTGAACGCGGGCTTACCGAAATTATTGAAAAATTCCACCCCGATGAAGTTGCTATGGAAGAACTCTTCTTCACCAACAACAAAACCACGGGTATCGCGGTTGCGGAAGCGCGCGGCGTAGCCCTTCTTACTTGTGTAAAAAACGTTCCCAAACTGTTTGAATACACGCCTATGCAAATTAAACAAGGTCTTACGGGCTACGGCAGGGCGGATAAACAGCAAATGCAACAAATGGTAAAACTGCTTTTAAAATTAAAAAGCGTTCCCAAGCCGGACGACGCGGCGGACGCGTTAGCGGTTGCCCTTTGCCACACCAACGCCAGCAGACTTTCGGGCGCGTTTATGATGTAGCGCCAGGCGAATTTTAAGGAGATCATATGATAGGTTTTTTAGAAGGCAGAGTAATGTACGCCGAAAACGGAACGGTCATTTTATTCACCAACGGCGTAGGATACGAAGTATCCTGTTCGGGCGCGGCGTTCGCTTCTTTGGTGAATAACGAAGTGGGCTCGGTATTCACGTATTTGCAAGTGCGGGAGGACGGGCTATCCCTATTCGGCTTTATTTCCCCCGAAGAAAAGGATTTATTCTTAAAACTGGTTACCGTTTCGGGCGTGGGGCCCAAACTTGCCATCGGCATTTTAACCCAATTAGATGCGGACGATTTGGCTTCCGCCATTGCGGCGGGGGATTTGCGTACCCTTTGTTCGGTAAAAGGCCTTGGCAAAAAAACTGCGGAGCGCATCGTTTTGGATTTGCAAGAACAACTCACTTCGCTTGCCTTCCCCACGGCGGCGAAAAAGGACTTAAAAAAGAAGGATACTTCGGCAGATACGGATACGCTGTTAACCCTTACCGCGCTTGGTTTTACCGCGCAAGAAAGCAAGGAAGCGTTATCCGCCGCAAAGGAAGCGGGTATGAAAACCCCCGAACAACTGTTGGCGTTTGCCTTAAAACATATTCGTTAAAGGAATTAGGGTATGGATTACGAAAGTTATGAAAATGAAGACCGTTTGATGGACGGCGAACGCGCGTATGGGGAAGTGGAAAGCGAAAACGTTTTGCGCCCCCGGTCTATGTCCGATTATATCGGGCAAACCGCCGTTAAAGAAAATTTGGAAATTTACATCCAAGCGGCAAAGCTTCGCGGCGAAGCGTTAGACCACGTACTGTTATACGGCCCCCCGGGGCTTGGTAAAACCACCTTGGCGCATATCATCGCAAGCGAAATGGGCGTGCAAGTGAAAGTAACCAGCGGCCCCGCCATTTCCCGCGCGGGGGATTTAGCGGCAATTTTATCCAACCTTTCGGAAGGGGACGTGCTGTTCATTGACGAAATTCACCGCTTAAACCACTCGGTAGAAGAAATTTTATATCCCGCGATGGAGGACTTCTTCTTGGATTTCGTTATCGGAAAAGGCCCCACCGCAAGAAACGTAAGAATACCCATCCCCAAATTCACCTTAATTGGCGCAACCACTAGGGCAGGGATGCTTTCTTCCCCCCTTCGCGACCGTTTCGGCGTTATTTGCCGTTTGGAAATGTACGATAAAAAGAATTTATCGGATATCGTGCTTCGCGCCGCAAAAACCTTGGGTAGCAGCATCAATCAGGATGCCGCCGAAGAAATTGCCATGCGTTCGCGCGGAACCCCCCGTATTGCTAACCGCTTATTAAAGCGCGTGCGCGATTTTTCCATGGTGCGCGGGCTTCCTTCCATCAATTTAGAAGTAACCAAGGAAGCGCTAGACCGTATGGAAATTGACGAATACGGCTTGGATAGAACGGATATAAAACTACTCACCACGATG
>JAZUCI010000051.1:0-9687 GCA_045639045.1 Christensenellaceae bacterium | reverse complement strand
GATCCGACTTTATGGAAAGCGCAAGGATAGAGGCAATAACGCTAATCGCAATGATTTTTAATAAACTTTCCATTAATATAAATAAAAAATTTCACGAATACTTCCGAACAATTCGGCAATCATACCGATCACCATTGAAAGAACGATCACAAGACCGGCAATCGCAACTAATGTAGCAATGTCGTCCCGATCCGACTTCTTTAGCACTTGCGTGATAACCGTAATCAATATACCAATTGCCGCAATTTTGAAAATAATACCAATATCCATATTACACCACGAAAATAAAGGATGCAACCCCGGCTAGAACACCTAGTTTTTTACACGTTTTTTCATTTTTTTCGGAAACTTCCCTCGCCTTACTTTCTTTCTGTTCCGCATACTTGCCCGCTTCGGAAAAAAGTAAGGATAAACTTTGAAAGTCAGTCGTTCTTATTTTATGAAAATAAGAACACACAAACGCAATCTCTTCTGTCGTTAAAAATGCAGGAATAGGCTCCACCGTCTCCCCACGTAAAATGCGCGATGCTAAACACGAAAAATCCCCAAACTCTATTTCGCCCAGGCAATCTTCAACGCTAATCTTATACGTAGTTATTTTGATTGCACAAATTGTATTGAATTCGTGAAATTGCGCCCAAAAACGGTAGGAGGAAGCGTAGCGATTTCCTACGCGCGCCCCCACCGTAACGCATATTGCGAATAGTCCCATTCCTAATATAACGCCTAACACAATTCCCCCTTTGTTAAAAGGGTAAAATCTTGGTTGTAAACGGAAAACGTTCTAGAATTTTCCCTTTCTAAACAAACGTATCTTTCAAATAGGTTTTTTAGCCCAAGAAAGGCGTTATGAGCCTGCGTTACGGTGTTTGCGTGTAAACTTGCAAGCACGCTTATACCGCCGTTAATGGCCCGCCTTACGGCCACAACTTCACTTTCAGAAAACAACTCGTCGCAGATTATAATATCAGGATTTAACGTCCGCAAAGCTATTAATATGGAAATATCCTTTGGAACCTCCTTAATAACGTCCGCGTTTATTAAATTTGCGCACGAAAGTTCTAACCTTTCATCAATCACGACCACGTTTTTTTGTTGATTAGAAAAATAATTTGCAAAATCACGTAGTAAGGTCGTTTTTCCGCCCCCGGGCGGAGAAGTGACTAAAGTGGATAAAGGCAATTCACCCTCTTTCTGTAGGTATGGAAAAATACGGCTTGCGTTTTGCGTTATTCGGTAGGGAAAGCGTATACATAATGAACTTACGTCCGTAATGGAGCGAATTTCTCCTTGTGAATACACCCCCCTACCGCAAACCCCAATACGAACGCCCCCTTCTGTGTATACTACGCCGCTACAGAGCGCATCAGAAATTCGATATAAGGCTTGTCCGCTAACGGCTAAAAGCACGAATTCAATATCTTCCCTTTTGGTTAATACGTGTAAGCCGCTTGCGCCATCCAAAAGGTTTTCATCCCCTTGGCTTGTTCGAATAATTACGGGTGAATTTTCGCGCATACGAATTTCCCATATCCATTTTCCGCTACCTTCAATTTTATTCATCAATGAAGAATATGATTTGGGCAAAAAAGAAAATTTCATATTGGATTCCTCAACAATATCTATGAAATTACTAGCAAAAATAGAACGAAAAAAGCGTAAGAAAAATTCTTACGCTTGCAAAAAGAAGAAAAACACGCCTTGCGCCGCAAAACGTGTTTTTCCATATATCACAAATATAAATTATTTGTTATCGTTGTTAAGAAGGTCAGCAATGGAAGCACCGCCGAAACCATCTTGATCTCTCCATTCATGAACTTCGCCATCGTCTTTGGGTGCTCTGGGGGTTCTCGCTTTTCTTACAGGAGCATCACCATTTTCTTCCGCAACTTGCTTTTGGGGTCTGTTGGGGTTGGTCTTGCGAACTTCAGGTTCGGGTAATAACGCCTTAATGGAAAGGGTCATTTTTTCTTTTTCAACGTCTAAATCCAAAACTTTCGCTTCAACTTCTTGACCGGTAGTTAATGCAGACAGAGGATCGTCCAACCAATCGTGAGAAATTTGGGAAATGTGAACTAAACCGTCGATATTCTTATCAACTTCAACGAAAGCGCCGAAGGGAACGATTCTTACAACTTTACCCGTTACAACGCTACCAACGGGATATTTTTCAGCTGCAAGTTCCCAAGGCTTTTGTTGTAATTGTTTATAACCAAGAGATACTTTCTTTGCTGCTTCGTCCATCTTGATGATTTGGAAGTTGTACTTTTTGCCAATTTCCAAAACGTCTGCAGGGCTTTTCACGTTGCCCCATGCCAAATCGGAGATGTGAGCCAAGCAATCAAAACCGTTTACGTCAACGAACGCGCCGAATTGCGCAAAGCGAACAACTTCACCTTCAACGATATCGCCAACTTGGATAGAACCGAAGAATGCTGCTTCTTTTTCAGCGCGTGCTGCATCGCGTTCAGCTTTTTCTGCTTCTAAAATTACGCGTTGGGAAGCAACGATTTGCTTTCTTTTGCCTTCTTCAATGCTAAGCAGTTTTAAGCGAAGGGTTTTGCCAACGAATTTTTCCATTTCTTTAACAAAGCCAAGACGGATTTGCGAAGAAGGAACGAATACGGAGTAAGAACCAAGTTTTGCGGTTAAACCACCTTTATTGAAGCCGTCGCAAGTGATGGTGAAAATTTCACCGTTCTTGATGCCTTCTAATTTTGCTTCTTCTTCCTTGAAAGAAGCAACTGCTTTTTCGGAAAGTTTATCGGGATTGCCGGTTGCAACAACCATAACTTCGATTTCTTCACCGATTTTATCTTCGTATGCTGCCATTTCGGAAAGAAGATCTTCTTTCGCGATAACGTTTTCGCGCTTTCTGCCGGGAATTAATACGTCCAAACCTTCTTCCTTAACTTGGGAGATGGTTACTTTGATTACGTCGCCTTTGCGAAGTCTTTGGGACGTTTTGTCCATTTCTGCCATGGCTTGTTCCATGATTTCGTTAGTAGTGTTTTCCATGTTTTTGAGAACCTCCTGAGTTTGCTCGTCAGGAGTTGATGCTCCAGCGACGATGCCCACCGTTTCATATTGAAAAGATTGTATTTCTGTAAGCGATTTCGAATCCACGATTCTATAAACGTTTTTGCAATGCTTTCGGCACAAATCCGCAAGTTTATTAGTATTGCTACTATTTAAGCCGCCGATCACTACCATTGCGTCGCATTTTTTAGCTAAAGATTCCGCTTCTTTTTGTCGCTCCATAGTAGTATAGCAAATCGTTTGAAAAATTTCAACTGTTTTGCCAGCATTTGTGGGAATATTTTCTAAAAATTTTTGATATTTTTCTAAAGAAAAAGTAGTTTGCGCCACAATACATACTTTTTCCCCCGTTTTTGGAAAAGGAGCATCCGTATCCGATATTACGAAAGCGCGATTGTTACACCAACCGTTTACCCCAACCACCTCCGGGTGATTTGCCTCCCCCACGATGATTACGTCAAATCCGTTATTATAATGTTCGTTAACGATTTGTTGCACGCGTTTAACGAAGGCGCACGTCGTATCTATGATACGAAAACCACGCCTTTCTGCTTCGTCGTAAATTTCCTTTCCTTCCCCGTGAGAGCGAATAATTAATGTTACGTTTTCCTTTTGGGGAATTTCGCTTAATGAATTTACCGTTATAATTCCACGACTGCGAATTTGTTCGCCGACCAAGGGATTGTGTATAATTTCACCTAAAAGATAGGTGTTTTCCCCCTTTTGGGATAGCGCTAAATTAACTGCGTTACGAACGCCTTTACAAAATCCGCTGTGTTTTGCAACGATTATTTTCATTTGCTTGCCTTAAATTTTGCTTTTCTTTCTTTTTTGGGCAAATTCATTACCGCGCGTAATTCTTGTTGCACGGCGCTCATCTCGTTAAACATTTTCTGCCCTGCTTCTTCGGTTGCTTCGGGTGTCATTTTCTTTCCGTAATATTCGGTATATTCATACGGTTTACCGATTCCTACGTACATACGATGGAAAAAGCGGAAGCGATTATGCAGTATCATAGGCATAACGGGCGCTTTTCCCGAAACTGCCATAACTGCCGCTCCGTTTTTAATGGGCTGCAAATCCTCGTTCACGCGGTTTCTAGTTCCTTCGGGGAAAATTACCACCTTTTCCCCTTGGCGAAGCAAACGAATAATTTTAATCATACTTTTTACGTCGTTTTCTTCACGCGCAATAGCAATAAAGCCCGCCTTATTAAACAGCCAAGCAATAAATTTATTTTTCATTAATTCCTGCTTACCAACGAAATGCAGTCTTTCTTTTCTGTAAACGAAGGCAATCAAAAATACGTCCCACGCACGCAAATGGTTGCAAACGATAAGACCGTTCCCCTTTTGCATATTACGCTTGTTATAAACGCTTATGCCAATAAAGGGGCGAATAAATATAGTTATCAAAAACAGTAAAAATCGGTACATTTTTTTAACCTTTAATTTTAGAAATAATGGTATCTACGACCTGTTCAATGTTCATTTCGGTGGTATCCACCAAAAGTGCGTCTTCTGCTTGGCGGAGGGGGGCAAAATCACGGTTTTTATCGTTTTCATCACGAGTTACGATATCGCGAAGTACCTCTTCAAAGGGAATATCCGTGCCTTTTTCTTGCATTTCCAATTGCCGACGGCGCGCGCGTTCTTCAGCCTTTGCCGTTACGTAAAATTTATTTTTGCAATCGGGCAAAACGAAGGTTCCAATATCCCGCCCATCTAATACGCAGTCCATATTAAGGGCGATTTCCCTTTGCATTTCTACCATTTTAATACGAACGGCAGGAATTTTGCTAACGTCCGAAGCGCCCATAGATAATTCGGGAGTGCGAATTTTTTGAGAAACATCCTCCTCCCCCAGCATCGTAACCTGACTACCGTCCTTATAGCGAACAGAAAGGGGTAAGGATTTCAAAAGATCCTCTACTGCTTCTGCATCGTGCACGGAAACGCCGTTGCGCATACAATATAGCGCAGTTGCGCGATACATAGCGCCCGTATCTAGGTATAATATGTTTAATTTACGGGATAATTCTTTAGCGACGGTGCTTTTTCCCGCGCCTGCGGGCCCGTCCAATGCAACGTTAATCACGATATTTCCTCCGTTATTCATTTTCTATTAAGGAATTTGCGGCGCTTTGCCCTGCACGGAAGCCCGTAGAGAAGGCAATTTGCAAATTAAAACCACCAGTTAACGCATCTACGTCTATCATTTCCCCAGCAAAATATAAGCCTTTTACCAATTTACTTTGCATGGTTTTGGGATTAATTTCTTTCACCGAAATTCCGCCAGAAGTTACGATTGCTTCTTCTATCGGCCGCAAACCCTTTGCATAGAACGTAAAATTCTTAACTGAAAAAATCAACTGTTGTAATTCTTGCGCAGAAAGTTCGGCATTTTTCTTTTTGGACGAAATATTTGCTTTTGCAAGTACGGAAGCAATTAATTGCTTTGGTAAAAACTTGCGAAGAGAGTCAAACATTGGCTGATTTCCGATTTGCGCAAAATCCCGTTTTAAGCGAAGATCAATTTGCTCTTCGTTAAGGGCGGGTTTTAAATCAATGGAAAGAATTAATTCGCTTGCGGGAATTCGGTTAATATATGAGGATGCGGATATGGCGATAGGTCCCGCCATACCGTACGCTTGAAAAGTTAATTCGCCAAATTCGGTAAAAATTTTCTTTTGTCCGCGAAACACGGTAAGCGTTACGTTTTTTAATGCTAGCCCCGCCATTGCTGAACAGGACTGCGCGGTCACGATACCGCAAAGCGCAGGGCGCAAAGGCGTTATAGAATGGCCAAGAGAAGCTGCAAAAGAAAAACCGTCCCCCGAACTGCCTGTGGTAGGATACGAAACGCCGCCCGTTGCCAAAATAACCGCGTTTGCAGTATATTCCTTATCCCCAACTTTAATTCCGACGGCTACGCCCTCATTTTCGATTATAGCGGTTATACGTTTTTGAAAGCAAAAACGAGCGCCGTGCTTCTTGCAAGCAGAAACGAGCGCCGCCGTTACGTCGCTGGCTTTATCGCTTTGCGGAAAAACACGCTTTCCGCGTTCTACCTTATAGGGCGTTCCGTTTTCTTGCATAAACGCCATTACGTCCTGTGGGGTAAATTCGCTTAACGCTCCGTATAAAAATTTAGGATTAGAAACGGTTTGATTCAGAACGTTTTCAACCGAAGAATCGTTGGTAAAATTACACCGACCCTTCCCCGTAATATACAGTTTTTTACCCGGTTTTTCGTTAGAATCAAACACGGTTACTTGCGCGCCGTTTTTTGCGGCGGCATATGCTGCCATAAGCCCAGCAGCCCCCGCGCCCACAACGATAATTTGCGGCTTATTCATGAATTACACCGAAATCCTTATCTTTTAAGCGGTCTAATTCCCCGTAATCCGTGCGGTTGGTAACCAATGGCGTTACGGTAATATAGCCGTTTTTAATCATTTCTACGTCCACGTTTGGCTCATTTGGTTGCACTTCTAAAGGAACGCCGTCCAAAACGAACTCCCCTTCCGAAACTTCTTCATACTCATCCGTAAAACGGTGTTCACCCAAGGGCGCTAAAACAACCCCTTTGCAATCTTTCACGGGAATGGGCGGAAAGTTTACGCTAAATATCCGCTTTTCTCCCGCTTCTGATAGCAAATCCGTAACCAACCGTTCGGCAATAGACGCATACGCATCCAAATCAACTGCGCCGAAATCACAATGTGAAAGCGCAACGGCGGGATAGCCTAGAAACGCGGCTTCCATACCCGCGGCAACGGTGGCGGAATACATAATATCCGAACCGATATTAGAACCGATATTGATGCCCGAAACCACCCCAACAAAGGGGTATTCCTTCACGCATTCGTGCGCAAATTTCACGCAATCTGCAGGCGTTCCCTTTACGGCGTACGTAGGCGCGCCCAAGGTATCTGCAACGCGTTTTACTGCAATGCGTTTGCCAAACGTGACGGAATGGGCAAACCCCGAACAGTTTTCTGCCGGGGCAACCACTAATACGTCGTATTTAGTTTGTAAAGCTTTTACAATGGCAACGAGAGCAACAGATGCAAACCCGTCGTCATTTGTAACAAGTAGCCTCTTTTTCATTAGCCGAATACGGCAAGCAAGAAGCCTGCGGCAACTGCCGAGCCGATTACCCCCGCAACGTTGGGACCCATTGCGTGCATCAATAGGTGGTTATCGGGATCGTACTTTCTACCTTCAATTTCCGAAACACGCGCCGCCATGGGAACTGCAGATACGCCCGCAGAACCGATTAAGGGGTTAATTTTGCCCTTGGTAGGTTTGCAAAGCAGTTTACCAAACAGTAATCCGCCCGTAGTTGCAAACATAAACGCAATTAAGCCAAGAACAACAATTGCAATCGTATCCAGCTTTAAGAACATAGAAGCTTGCGCGGTTGCGCCAACCGAAATCCCTAAAAGCAAGGTTACGATATTCATCAATGCATTTTGGGATACGTCAACAAGTCTTTCGGTAACCTTACATTCGCGAAGCAAGTTACCAAACATCAAACAGCCAAGAAGAGCGGTAACCGAGGGAAGCAAAATTGCCGTTACGATAGTAACCATAATGGGGAAAATGATTTTTTCCGCTTTGGTTACTTGACGGGGCGCCTCCATGCGAATTTTACGTTCTTTTTCGGTAGTTAACAATCGCATTATGGGGGGCTGAATCATGGGAATCAACGCCATATACGAGTATGCCGCAATTGCGATAGGCCCTAAATATTCGGGCGCTAAGGTTTTTGCCAAGAAGATTGCGGTAGGACCGTCCGCCCCACCGATAATTGCAACCGCCGCAGCAACGTCCCCGGTAAAACCGATTAAAATTGCCATCAACAGCGCGATAAAGATACCAAGCTGCGCAGCCGCGCCTAAAATTAAGGACTTGGGGTTAGCAAGCATGGGGCCGAAATCGGTCATGGCGCCAACGCCGATGAAGATTAAGCAGGGGTAAACGCCCGTTTTAACGCCGATATATAAAATATCTACCAAACCACCCGTCTTTAAGACTTCACCGTAATCAACGGTTTTCCCCGTCCAAAGCGCGGGATGATATATTTTATCCGAAAGGCCTGCCGGAATATTGGAAAGCAACATACCGAAAGCGATACCCACCAAAAGTAAGGGTTCGAACTTTTTCTTAATTCCCAAGAAAAGTAAGAAACAAGCAACGGCAAGCATTACCAAAGATTGCCAACCGCCGTCGGCAAAAATTGCGCTAATACCCGATTGCTTATAAAAGTTTTTTAAAATTTCTACGATTTTTCCCATGGTAATCCCCTTAGCCGATTTCGTAGATGGGGGTACCCGTTTCTACCGTAGCGCCTTTTTGTACCAAAATATTAACGATTTTGCCGTCCTTGGGCGCAGAAACTTCGTTTTCCATTTTCATTGCCTCAATCAGCATAACAACGTCCCCACGTTTTACGGTTTGACCAACCGAAACCTTAACTGCGGTAACCGTTCCGGGCAAGGGCGAAGTAACCGCGTTACCCGAACCTACTACGGGAGCGGGCGCGGATGCAACGGGTGCAACAACGGGCGCTGCCGCCACGGGAGCGGGCGCGGGAGCCGCTGCTTCGTATTCCTTTAACAGTTGCGCTTCCCCTTGATTTACTTCTACTTCATATACTTTTTTATTTAACGTAATTCTGTATTTCATTGGTCTTCACCTTCCTTCACTTCTTTTATGGATACAAATTCTAGCGTATTTAAAGGTACTTGCAGTTGATCAGCAACAATTGCCATAACCATTGCCGCTTCCTTATCGGGAACGTCGAAAAGTTTTACTTCCCCACTTCTACCGGGCGCAAGCGCTTCTTCCGTTTTCACTTCGGTGGGAACTTGTTCGGGCGCTTTTTTCTTTTCGACAAAAGCAAGAACAAACGCAGAAAGCGCTTTAATTAAAAACATCAGCGCAATCAGAACCGTGATTACCAAAACAAAGCCGATAAGTGAGTATAACAGCCCGTCACCAATGGAAACGGTTTCCCCTGGCATATCAGAGAACAATTTAGAAAAGAAACTGTTTAATTGCATGTTTTATTACTCCTCAATTTGTTCAATGGTATATTTTTTAACGTTTTCTTCTTTCGCTTTCCGTTCTTCAAAGAACTTTTCCGCAACTTGGGGGAACGCGATGTAAGAAAGCACGTCTTCATCCGAACGGGCAATACCTTTTAATTGTTCCTTGGTTTTTTCAAACTGGGGTTCTAAGGTATCTGCAAAACGGCCTTGAATCACTTCGGCATCACCAAGGGCTTTCGCTTTTAATTCTTCGTTTACGGGGCCGGGAGCAACGCCGTATTCCCCACGGAAATACGCCTTAACTTCTTTACCGATATTTTTATAGCGTTCGCCAAGAACGATGTTTTGTGTTGCTTGAACGCCCACCATTTGGCTCATAGGAGTAACGAGAGGGGGGTAGCCTAAATCTGCGCGAACGCGGGGAACTTCTTGCAATACTTCCTCTACCTTATCCATAGCGTTTAGGTTTTTCAGCTGCGAATATAGGTTAGAAAGCATGCCGCCGGGAACTTGATAAGAAAGCGCGTCCGTATCCGTAAATAAAGATTTGGGCATCATCGTACCGTCTGCAACGTACGCGTCGCGAACGG
>JAZUCI010000050.1:0-3447 GCA_045639045.1 Christensenellaceae bacterium | reverse complement strand
AATACGGTTCCGTTTTGGCGCATAGAATGCCCCCTTCTGTCATTCTTCTATGTCATCCTGGAGCGTTAGCGATAGGATCTCTTTTCCTTGAGATTCTATCACTTCGCGTTGCTTCGTTCCAGAATGACAATAATGACAATTAGGCTATGAACGTTATCCCCCTTGGCTCCCCTGTGTAAGGGGGGCTCCCGTTTACGGGTGGAGGGTTGTAAAAGTTCAGTCTTTGAACAATCCCCCCTTTCGTTCCCTCCTTTACACAAGGGGGGCTAGTAAGGGTTGTTTTAGAAAATAAAAAACGGCGAAGCCGTTTGGCTTCGCCGTAAAACTTTCCGCTAATGCGGTTGTTTATTTAATTTTTACCCCTCATCCACCGCTAAGCGGTCCCCCTTCCCCCTTGGGGGAAGGCAAGGAATATATAACTGTCACTTGCCTTCCCCCAAGGGGGAAGGCAAGTGAGATTCTCCGATTAGCCCATCTAAGTGGGTAGGCGAAGAATGACATTATTCGGTGTCATCCTGGAGCGTTAGCGATAAGATCTCTTTTCCTTGAGATTCTATCACTTCGCTTTGCTCGTTCCAGAATGACAAGGATAAATAAAGGGTTAAGTTTGGCAATTAAGCGTTAGGTACCTTTGCTACGATAGAAAGTTCGTCAATATAGAACGTACCATAGTAGGAGTTAAAGCAGAAAATGAAGTAGTATTCACCGTCGTATTCTGCCGTAAATTCAGCAGTTGCTTTAGTCCAATCAGTGTCTACGGTGGGCAAATTCATCATAGATAATTTCTTACCATAATCAGCAGATTTCTGATCATTAACAAAAATACCTCTACCACCAGCGGGCGAAGAAACACCCTCTGCCTTAAACATAAATGTTACGGTATAAGTAACACCCTTTTGCGCAACGAAAGCAGTACCAATATTACCATTACCACTATTCGTAACTTTTAATGCCGTGGAACCATCATCCGTATAGGAATATTCGGTTTTAGTTACGTCGTACGTTGTAGCAGCATACCCATTCCAACCAGACCAATCGTTTACGGTGTAAGCGTTTGTTTTATTGGAAAGTGTAGAATTACCAGTAAAGTTTCCATCTGCAATTAAATCTTCGGTGTTAAGGTCAACGTAGTACGCAACGTAGGTTACGTCTGCTTCGCCAATTACTTGTTCACCGGTAAGTACTTCTCCTTCCCCATTAAGCTTCCAACCACGGAACAGTTTAAGGTTTGCGTAGTCATCTTCAAGCACAGGAAGTTCGAATTTCGTACCAGGAGTACCTTCGAAAGCATCTGCAAGTTCATTGCCATCAACTGCATCTAAGAAAGAAGCAATGTATTTAATAGAAGTTTCGTTAATAGTAACGGTTACAGTTTTGCTATAAACTTTTGCATCTTGCGACCAAATTACTTCTACTTGGTATACACCAGCCGCGGTAAAGGTTGCGGTTTCAACTGCTTCTTCAGCACCATTGATCTTGTAAGATACGGTGGTACCTTCAACAGCAGCAGCGCCATCGTAGGTAACAACGCCTTCAACAGCATTGTCTTCCATGTTGTAGACGGGAGAGGTAGCCGTCATTTTAGCAACTTCATCATAAGTGAAGAACTTTTCACCCTTATCTTCGGGAGTGTAGCCAACGGGATAGCAAGTAAGTTCATCAAACACGATGGAACCAGATCTAATGGGCCATGCCTTTAACCACAAGTAATATTGTGTTTGCGTTGCGGTAAAGGTGTAAGAGTAGGATACCCAATCGGTAGTAGCAACAGGGCTAGCAGTGGGATTATCATCAAACTTTAATGCAACGTTAGAAGGTGTACCACTAGAGTGCGCAGTATCAAAAGTGATACCTGCATACACACTAGAAGAAGAGTAATTCGTCTTTTTAACAAGCATACTTACTTTGTAATCAGCACCAGGAACGGTTGCAAAAGCAATACCACCCGAGTATACGTGGTTTTCCTGATCAGGATTTATAAATTCGATCTTGAACGCACCCGTACCATCGTTAACAAAGAAGCTGTCCTCTTTATTATTTGTAAGGGCAACACCCGTAGAATAACCTCCATTCAATTCCTTTAAGGATTGCATGCTACCATCTGCAAAGCCGTTTTCAGTAGAAACTGCTTCCCAAACTGCGGTAAAGGTTACGTCCTTAGCGCCTGCGGTGTAGGTGGTGTATACGGTATCACTACCTTCTACCTTCCAGCCCTTGAACAGCGCAATTTTTTCACTGCTGTAACCGTTGTCGTTACCTAATGCGGGTAATGCAACTTCGTCGCCAGCGGCGGGGGTCATAGCAAGTTCAGCAAGTTCTTCGCCATCAACAAAGGTGAAGTTTACGGTAACAGAGCCTTTTACAACAACTGCAACATTAGCAACTTTAGTAAACTTCGCGTCGCCACGGGTAAAGATAACCGTAACGGCGTGTTCACCAGTAGCTAAAACACAAGTATCAGTCGCTTCTGCTTCGCCAACTTGATATTGAACGGTTACACCTTCGGGGGCTTCTACAGCATAAGTAAAGGTTTCTCCTTCAGTTTCAACAACTGTGTTTTCATCGATTACAGATGCGTTAAAAGCAGCAACTTCTTCTTGCAAGAAGTATTTGCTTGCTTTTTTGTCTTCAGCGGGAACGGATGCAGCGGTACAAATAGAAAGTTCATCTACGTACAATTCATCAAAGTAGGTTGCGTTCATCTTAATGATGAAGTAGTAGGTGCCGCTTGCAGCGGGGGTAAAGTTAACAACAACCTTTTCCCAACCGTTGGTGGAAACCATTTGTTCGGTCTTTTTAATAACTATGGAATTATTTGCCGAGAGATCAGGATTCGTGATGTCACGGAAAGCAATCCAACCGCTTCCGCTAGAAGAAGGTTTACCGTTAACGATTTTCAGCATGAAGGAAATTTGATATTCCACGCCACCTTGTACGGTTACAGCCGTACCAACGTTACCATTACCACCGCCTATGGATTGATCTGCAGGGTTCTTTAATAACAAGGAGGAAGTGCCATCCGCATAGTAAGAAACTTCGGTTTCAAATATGTGGGCCTTACCATTCCAACCAGCCCAACTGGGGGATGCGTATTTGCCATCAACCCAAACGGGTGCTTCTGCAAAATCACCGTTTACAACCAGGTTTTCGGGAAGAAGTTCAATTTCTTCCCAAGCTGCGGTGTAAACCACGTCTGCGGTAACGGTTACGGTACCAGTTACGGGAGTTTCGGAACCTTCAACTAACCAACCTAAGAAGGTGAAACCTTCTTTTTCAAGGGTGGGAAGATCAAAGGTTGCAGTTTCGCCTTCTTCTACAGTGAAGGTTTCAACTACGTCTTCTTCACCTTCGTTTTTCAACGTTACGGTGTAGGTTACTTCAACGGGAGGAAGTTCAATTTCCTTCCAAACCGCGGTGTAAATTACGTTTGCAGTAACTTCTACTTTC
>JAZUCI010000049.1:0-8064 GCA_045639045.1 Christensenellaceae bacterium | reverse complement strand
CGTTCGGCCCGGTGATGGCGGTAAAATGCCCGTCCACGGTTAAGGAAACGTTATCTAAAATGCGTTTCGTAACGCCGTTTTCGGTTACTTCGTACGTAATATTTTTCAGTTCTAACATAATTTTTCCTTTTGGGCAAGCCTGCCCGTTACTGTTCGTCGCCATTATACCATACTTTATTGCCCTTTTCAAGCAAAACCGACCTTCTTTCGCCCCGAAAAGACAAATTTTTCTTTAAAGAAAGAAAAAGATTGACATTTTTTGCCCCTACCGTTATAATTAAGAAAAAACACGGAAGGTGAAAGATATGGATAGAGTGCTCCGCGCAAGGGAATTTTTTAAGGAAGGATATAACTGCGCCCAAGCGGTTTCTATGGCATTTTGCGATTTGTTTGGGGAAGAGGAACAAGCGGTTGCTTGCGCCGTTTCAGCGTTTGGTGGCGGTTTTTCGCGTATGCGCGAAGTATGTGGGGCGGTAAGCGGCATCACCTACGTGGTTGGTAGAATGGAAGGGTATTCGGACCCCCACAACCTTTCCGAAAAAAAGCGCGTTTACGGCATTACGCAAGAACTGTTAACCGCTTTTGCCCGTGAAAACGGCAGTATCGTTTGCCGTGAACTGTTACAGCCCGTAGGCATCGTGGACGGGGATAGGCGGGGTAGACCGTGCGAAGAATTGGTGGCAAGCGCCGCCGCGCTTTTGCAATCACGCTATTGCAAAGAATAACCAAAAATAAGCAATACTTATCCGCTTTCGCCTGAAAGCGGTTTTTTATTGCCCCACAGCCGCATAGGTTAGCAAAAAGGGGGCGCTATGTTAGAATTTTTATTGCTTTTATTTGGTAAACTTGCATTTTTCACGGGGCTTGTAAGGGGTAAGAACGCGTTTCCACCTCCGCTTTCCCCAAAGGAAGAGGAGGAGTATTTTAGAAGGTATCGCGAAGAAGGTGACGAATCCGCCCGCCATAAACTGATTGAACACAATTTACGGTTGGTTGCGCACATCGTAAAAAAATACGCGGGTTCGTACGATACGGACGATTTAATTTCGGTGGGGAGTATCGGACTGATGAAGGCGGTTTCCACCTTTCAAGCGGGCAAGGGAACTTCGCTTGCCACGTTTGCGGCGCGTTGCATTGAAAACGAAATTTTAATGCTGTTCCGCGCCAATAAAAAGTATAAAAACGAAGTATCTTTAATGGAACCCGTGGGCGTGGATAAGGATGGAAACGAGCTAACCTTAATGGAACTGCTTACGGGTACCGAAGAAAGCGTGTTCGAGCAGGTGGATACCCGTGTTTCCGCCCGTAAAATCATGCAACAAATGAAGGAAGTTTTAAGTAGTCGGGAATATAAAATTTTGGTACTTCGCTTTGGCTTAAACGGGAATCCACCCTTGGCGCAAAGGGAGGTAGCTTCTTTACTGAAAATCTCCCGCTCGTATATTTCGCGCATTGAAAAAAAGGCGGTGGAAAAACTTAGAAAAATTGCCGAAGAATAGCAGGAAATTTCTTTAAAAAGAAAATAAAAACGCCCCCGTTCGCAAACCGCTAACGGGGGCTTGAATTTTTACTTGTTCTTTCTATAAGAAAGAAAAATTACCTTTTAGGCCAAAAATTCCTTCATTAAATCTACGCCGCTTTCCACGAAAACACCGCTGTTTTTCGCGCCTTCTTCATCGTAGGCAAACGCGTTGTCTTTTTCCGCGTTGCTTCTATAAATTAAGAAGGGTACGGGGTCCGAACAGTGCGTTTTAATTGCGATGGGGGTGGGATGATCGGGGGCAACCAAAATGGTAAAATCTTCCCCTGCGGCGCGCAGTTTTTCCACTACCGTTTTCATTACCACGCGGTCAATTTCTTCAATGGACCAAATTTTATGTTCCAAATCCCCTTGGTGGCCGCATTCGTCGGGCGCTTCCATATGTAAATATACGAAGTCCAAACCGCCCAAAAGCGCGTCTGCGCAAGCATCCGCCTTGCCTTGGAAGTTGGTGGTGTAGTTGCCCGTGATATTCGGCACTTCAATTACCTTCATATCCGCCAAAATACCAACGCCGCGAATAAGGTCTACTGCAGAAATTACACCGCCCTTTAAGCCGCGTAATTCTTCAAACGCGGTAAGCATGGGTTTGGTACCTTCCCCCCAAAACCAAAGGGAGTTTGCAGGGCGCTTGCCTTCCTTAACGCGTTGCACGTTATACGGATGCGCAGAAAGTAATTCGTTGGATTTTTTCATTAACGCCAACAGTTCTTCCGCGTAAATACCCTTGGGCAAATGTTCGGTTACGGGTTTATCCGAAATATCGTGGGGAGGGGTTAAATCGTTGCCGATTTTCCCGTTGTCAATTACTAAACAATGGCGGTAGGAAACCCCCGCGTAAAGTTTAAAGCGTTCGTTTTCCAAGTGGGGCTTTAAGTATTCGATCAGCATGCGCGCGTCCTCGGTATGAATTTCGCCCGCGCTGTAATCCACCATGGCTTTATCTTCGTAAGCGCCCCCTTCCGAAAGGGTTACAAGGTTGGCGCGTAAGGTGGTATCCGTGGGTTTTAGATCAATGCCGATGGAAACCGCTTCCAACGGACTTCTTCCCGTATAATAAATTTTAGGGTCGTAACCCATAACCGAAAGGTTTGCTACGTCGCTGCCCGGCTTCATGCCAAAGGGAACGGTACGGCAAAGCCCAACTTTACCGCGCGCGGCAAGCGCGTCCATATTCGGTTTTTTCGCCACTTGTAAGGGCGTTTTTCCGCCAAGGGCGGGAATGGGATAGTCTGCCATGCCGTCGCATAAAATTACCGCATACTTCATAATAAAACTCCTTATATCGTCAGTTTATCGCTTAAAATCTTTGTATCCAGGGTCGTTTCTCAAATCCCAGTCAACGGGCGGTTTGCCCAGTTTTTGTAAAATTTCGTTCGTTTTGCTAAAATGTTTGCAGCCCATAAAGTTCCGCGCTGAAAGGGGGCTGGGGTGCGCGCATTCCAAAATAAAATGCTTGTTTCGGTCAATCAAAACCTTTTTCGCCCTTGCAGGGTTGCCCCACAAAAGGAAAATTACGGGGGATTCCCGTTCCGAAAGTTTTTTTATAATTGCATCTGTCAGCCGTTCCCAGTTTTGCCCTCGGTGGCTATTCGCTTGCCCCGCGCGAACGGTTAAAACGGTGTTCAAAAGCAAAACCCCTTGCTTTGCCCAGTATTCCAAGCACCCGTAATCGGTGGGGTTTTCAATCCCAAGGTCGGTTTTCATTTCTTTGTAAATGTTTAATAGGGAAGGGGGTGGTTGCACGCCGGGTTTTACCGAAAAGGAAAGCCCGTGCGCTTGCCCTTCGTTGTGATAGGGATCTTGCCCCAAAATTACCGCGCGAACCCCGTCAAAGGGGGTATAACGCAAAGCGTTGTAAATATCGAACATAGGGGGGTACACTACGGTTTGGGTGTATTCTTGCTTCAAAAAGGAACGTAATTCTTGATACCAGTCCGAAGAAAATTCTTCGCTTAAAACCTCGTCCCAACCGCCGCCGATGGGTTTCATTTCCATTCCCCCTTTTTTCTTTTTATTGTAACACAAGGGGCTTGAAAAAGCAACCGCTTTTATGTGTAAAAAACAAATTTTTTACAATTTTATTTTTTCGTAAAAACCCCCGAAAATGGTTGTCTACACAACCAAATACGCGAATAAAATATGCTATACTGTGGATACTAAAAAATATGGACGGACTACTATTATGAAAAAGACCAAATTCGTAACCAAACTGCTTTCCGTACTTGCGCTCAGCGTAATCGCAATTAGTTCGCTGATTTTAGCAGGGTGCGGAAAAACCCCTAACGACGTAGCAATTTATATGCCCGACGGCGCGCCCGCTTTGGCGTTTGCCAAACTGATGCACGAAGATAACCAATTAGGCGAAAAGGTAACCTATACGGTGGTTAACGCAAGCGATATCGGTGGTAAGGTAGCCACGGGGGAAGCCTCCGTTGCCCTTATGCCTATCAACGCGGCGGCAAAACTGTGCGGAAAGGGGGATAAATATAAAATTCTTTCGGTAAACACGCACGGCAACCTATATTTGCTGGGTAAGGAAGTTATCACGGACGTACAATCCTTAAAAGGTAAAAAAATCGGCGTTGTGAACCTTGCTAACGTGCCCGGGCTTACCTTCAAGGCTATTTTGCAAAAAAACCAAATCGCGTACACTTCGGATGAAAGCGCGCTTACGGATAGCAACGTATACCTTAAAGGGGTAGAAGCAACCCAAATCGCCGCCCTATTAAACGCAACGGGCAATACGAAATTAGATTACGTAGTAGCGCCCGAACCCCAAGTAAGTAAATTAACCACCGCCGCGCCCGCAATTAAAAACGTAATGTCTTTGCAAGCGCTGTGGGGGGAAGATTCCTATCCCCAAGCGGTACTCGTGGTGAAAAAAGAACTTGCGCAAGATGCTGCATTTTGCAATAAATTGCTTGCCGCGTTAGAAGAAAGCGCAACGTGGGTAAAAACCAACGGGCAAGCCGCCTATACCGCAATTGCCAATCACACGGCGGAAGGATATTCCACCACGTTAAACCCCGCAGTTTTAACCGAAAGCGCCATTACGGGTTGCAATATTAAAGTGGTTAAAGCAAGCGAAATGAAATCGGTTATCGTAGATTATCTTGCCAAAATTATGGCGGTAGAACCCACCTCGGCTGCTACCGTTTCGGACGATTTCTTCTTATAAGGAGTGCTTTTGAGTAACAAAAGAAAACAAATCCTGTGGTCGGTTTTATACCCCGCAGTTATCTTAATCGGGGCGTTCGCGCTATGGGAAATTTCCGCGAGTTTAGCGGGGAGCGAGTTCATATTCCCTTCGGTAGAAAGCACGGTAAAAGCCTTCGTTTCCCTTTTAGGGAAAGGGGAAACGTACGCGGTGCTTTGGGGCTCGGTTTTGCGTACCCTAATTTCGTACGGGGTTAGCGTTATTCTTGCGCTTATTTGTATGCTGTTTAGCGTGCAAAATTTACACTTTCGCAAAATCATTACCCCCGTCGTTAACACGCTCCGCGCCCTTCCCACTATGGCGGTAACTTTAATTCTTGCCATTTGGGCGGGCCCACGGCTTGCGCCCGTTATTGTTTCCCTGTTGGTAATTATGCCAACGGCTTACGCTTCTTTGTACGAAGGGGCGTTAGCAATAGAAAAGGACGTGCTTTCCATGGCGCAAATTGACGGCGCAACGAAAAAGGATTTAGCCTTGCGCTTTACCTTACCCCTTTCGGTCATTTACAGCCGTAGGTCGATAGCCGCAACCCTTGCCTTAAACTTAAAACTGATGGTGGCGGCGGAAACGCTTTCGGGCACCGCGCGTTCTATCGGGCACAGTATGATGATTTCATCTATTTACTTTGAAACCGCCACCCTAATGGCGCTAACCGTAATTACCGTATTTTTATCCCTACTTTTGCAATGGGGAATGTACCGCTTGTTGGTACTTATCACTCCTTCCACGGGGGAATAGCTTACGGGCGAATATTCCAAAAACAAAAAGGGCAACCGCACGAACGGTTGCCCTTTTTCATATCTTTTATATTAGTCTAACATTACGTCCACACCGCTGGGGGTATAGATGAAAATTTTGGGTTGAATTTCGTACATAGATCCACCCAAAGCAATGATAGCGCCGCTTAAAATATCGCTAACGCGTTGCGCGGTGCTTTCCTTAATTTCGTCTAAATGCACGATGGCGGAAGCGTTTTTTCTAAGCCTTTCGATAATTTCCACCACTTCGCTATAACTTTTGGGTTTATACACGGCAACGCCCCCTTGCGTTTGTTCCACGGGGCGCGCGGTCCCACGGGGCATTGCAATATCGTCAAATTCCCGTTCGGCTGCGGCGTTTTTCGTCAATCTGTCAAAAATACTCATAGGTAATTTCTCTCCCCAAATAAAATTCTGCCCAAGCGGATTTCGTTAGATCCGCAAGCAATGGCAATTTCGTAATCCCCACTCATCCCCATGGAAAGGGTGGTGAAGCATACGTTTTCCGCGCCTTCGTACGCGGTTTTGATATCGTCGTACGTTTTACGTACGCTTTTACATATCTCGGTTAATTCGTCTACGTTTTCCGTGTCGGGCAACACCGCCATTAGTCCGCAAACGAAAATGCCGGGTAGGGAGGATGCGTATTTCACCGCTTCGGGAATATCAGCCAAAGCGTATCCACCCTTACTTTCTTCGTTACCGCCGTTAATTTCCAGCAAAATGCGGGTGGTTACCCCCGCTTTTACGCTACGCTTGGAAATTTCGTTTAGCACGTCCACCCGATCCACCGATTCAATCATATCCACTTTACCAATCAAGTATTTCACTTTGTTGGTTTGTAGCCTTCCGATAAAACGGTAGGGGATGCCTTCAGCGTGCACCGCGTCGTATTTTGCGGTAAATTCTTGCGCGCGGTTTTCCCCCATAACGGTTACGCCCTTACGGTAAACGGCAATAATTTCTTCGGCAGAACGCGTTTTGCTTGCGCCCAGCACCGTTACTTTTTCCCCTTGCGGATTCACGGTGATTTTTTCTAAAATAGATTGAACTTCACACATAAAAATATCATACCCCTTTTTCCTTAACTTGTCAAGTGTTTTTCAAAAATCGGGGAAGGAAAGGGAACGCTCTCGCGCACGCGCAAATATTTTCGTAACTTTTCGTAAAAACTATGGACAAATTCGCGCGGGCGTGGTATACTATACTTCGTATTACAATTTTTAGTACAGGTGACTGAATATGGAAAACACGCAAGAAAACGTAATTTTGCAATCTGAAGAAAAGCAAGATTTTATCCCCGCAATCCCTTTGCGCGGAACGGTTGCCACCGTTGGTGGAATCACCACCATTGAAGTGGGCAGGGAAAAATCCATTGCCGCGGTAAAAAACGCGATTGAAAACGGCGGGCAAATTTTCTTCGTTGCGCAAAAGACGGATGAAACCGAATCCCCCGAACTATCCGATTTACACTTAATGGGCGTGGTGGCAAAGTTAAGCCCCAATATCGGAAAGGGCAGGGGAACGAATATTCGCATTACTTTTGAAGGCATAACCCGCGCCAACCTTTTGGAATTTTCCACCGAAGGCGCATTTTTCCGCGCGCGCGTTTTATCGCGTGCGGACGTAAGCGGAAATGCGGAAGAAACCTTGGTTGCCCTTCGTATGGCGAAAAACGCGTTGAAAAAATGCCCCCAAAACCCCATGGGTATGCTACCCGACGATATGTTAAAGGCAATGCAAACGGAGGACGCGCACAAATTCGTTTACTACGTTTTGCGCAAACTGAATTTGCGTAGGGACGATAAGCAAAAGGTGCTGGAAAAGGATTCGGATACGGATAAACTCATTGCCCTTTGCTCGGCGTTAGAAACCTTCCTTTCCATCGTGGAACTGGAAAAGAAAATCGGGGAAGAAGTTAAAAAGAATATCGACGAAAACCAAAAGGAATATTTCTTAAGGGAGCAAATCCGCGCCATCCACAACGAACTTGGGGACGACGAAGCGGAAAACGAAAAAATCGTTCAGCAAATCAAGGAAAAGAAGATGCCCGAAAATATTCGGGAAAAGGTGCTGAAAGAAATGGCGCGTTTGGATAAAATGCCCCCTTCCGCACCCGAAAGCACGGTAATCCGCAATTACGTGGACTTGGTTTTAGAACTGCCCTTTGGGGAAAGCACGCAGGATAATTGCGATTTAATCCACGCCGAACAAGTATTAAACGAAGACCATTTCGGTTTGGAAAAGGTAAAGCAGCGCGTAATTGAATACCTTGCGGTACACGCTTTAACGGGGGAATTGAAAGGCCCCATCCTTTGCTTCGTAGGCCCCCCGGGGGTTGGTAAAACTTCTATCGCGCGTTCTATCGCGCGTGCGCTTGGCAGAAAGTTCGTCCGTATGAGCCTTGGGGGATTAAAGGACGAAGCGGAAATTCGCGGGCATAGAAGAACGTATATCGGCGCAATGCCGGGTAGAATTATTTACGAACTCCGTTCGGCTAAAACCAACAACCCCGTATTTTTATTGGATGAAATTGATAAGATTTC
>JAZUCI010000048.1:0-3623 GCA_045639045.1 Christensenellaceae bacterium | reverse complement strand
GGCTCGTCACATCCTGGGGCTGAAGCAGGTCCCAAGGGTTCGGCTGTTCGCCGATTAAAGTGGCACGCGAGCTGGGTTCAGAACGTCGTGAGACAGTTCGGTCCCTATCCATCGTGGGCGTAGGATATTTGAGAGGCTTTGTCCCTAGTACGAGAGGACCGGGATGAACGCACCTATGGTGCACCTGTTGTCGCGCCAGCGGCATAGCAGGGTAGCGAAGTGCGGATGAGATAAACGCTGAAAGCATCTAAGCGTGAAACTCGCCTCAAGATAAGATATCCCATACCAAAAGGTAGTAAGACCCCTTAAAGACGATAAGGTTGATAGGTCGGAGGTGGAAGTGCAGTAATGTACGGAGCTGACCGATACTAATAGGTCGAGGGCTTAATCTCAAATAAGAAAATTTGAGAAAAGCGAATTAAAAACGTGCCTTAATGAAACGAAAAAAGAACTTTTTGTGCGGAAACTTGATTTTTATGCAGTTGTGAATCTACTGAGAAGATTCAAACCCGCTTCCAAGGTGCCCGGAAACGCCGGGGGGAGGAGGCAACAATTTAGTATATTTCGTGGGAGAAATCCCGTGTAATATAACCATTGTGGTGAGTGGCAGAGAGGACCCACCTGTTCCCATCCCGAACACAGAAGTTAAGCTCTCTCGCGCCGAAAGTACTTAGCGGGCGACCGCTTGGGAGGATAGGTCATCGCCACATTTCATTAAAGTGCATTGCTTTTTGCAATGCACTTTTTCTTTATATTACTTGCAATATGCTTTGCATTGTGATACAATACAGTTAATTAGTTTGATTTTAATTCCGTATTAGAGGAGAAAATGATGAAAAAAGTTGCAAAATTGCTTGTGTTATTGTTATCGGTAACCGCGCTTGCGTTTACCCTAACCGCGTGCGGTGGTGGATTAACCCCGCCCAAGCCCACGGTAAAGCCCACGGCTATCCCTACCGTATCGGTGCAACCCACGATAAATCCCAGTGTTGTACCCACCGCGCCTTCCGTAACACCTTCGGTAATGCCTACCGTTAGCCCTACGGCTAATCCCACTACTGCGCCTACGGTAAAACCTTCGGCCAAACCTAGCACCCAAATTACATCAAAATTCTTTACTGTGCAGGGTAAAACCTTAAAGGCGACCGTTCCTTTTGAAACTTCGCTTCTTAATTTTTTGGAAACGATTTCAGTAGTAGAAGGGGCGTCCTTTGCTGTGTACCGGGATGTTGAAGGGGAACACGATATTCCGACGTATCTAACGAATTTGATCGTTGGTGAAAACACGTTCTATATTTTGGTAACGAACGGCAATGCAATTCCCGCACTGTATACGGTTACAGTTGTTCGCTTGCCGCAGGTTTATCCTTCGGTAATACCCAGTATTGTGCCTTCTGTGGCGCCTAGTGTAGAACCTTCGGTGATGCCTAGCGTAGTACCCTCGGTTGTTCCTAGTGTCGTACCTTCAGTGATGCCTAGCGTAGCGCCTTCGGTTGCGCCTAGTGTAGAACCTTCGGTGATGCCTAGTGTGGCGCCTTCGGTTGTGCCTAGTGTAGAACCTTCGGTGATGCCTAGCGTAGCGCCTTCGGTTGCGCCTAGTGTAGAACCTTCGGTGATGCCTAGTGTGGCGCCTTCGGTTATGCCTAGCGTAGCGCCTTCGGTGATGCCTAGTGTAGAACCTTCAATTGTGCCCAGCGTAGCACCTTCACTTCCTACACAGCAAGGAATTACGTCCGATTATTTTACTTTGCAAGGGGACGTTTTTTATGCAACCGTAGGGGGAAACGTGTCGGAATTTGAATTTGCGGATAAATTTAACATTCCACAAAACGTTTCTGCGCAATTATATAAGGACGTAGGCGGGGTAGGAATGGTTTTAACTTCTACCAAGGTTGCGTTAAGTGCAGGCGAAAACAAGTTTTCGTTATTGGTGGCAATGCCTACTGGCTTCCCCAAAACGTATACGGTTATTGTGTACAAAAAAACATTATATTCGGTTTATTTTATCTCTGAAGGGCAAGCAATTGATTCGCAGTCGGTAGAAGAGGGGGGATATGCCGTAAAACCCGAACAAGATCCTGTGCGCGAAGGGTATGAATTTAAGGGTTGGGATTTTGATTTTTCTACGCCGATTTATGAAATTGTAGCGATAGGAGCAATTTGGAGTCCCACTTTAAACACCTTAATTTTTGATGGTAACGGAGCAACTTCGGGGAAAATGCAAAATATGCAAATCCGCACGGGGGAAAGTATATATCTTCCTGAAAACGTTTACGAAAATCAATCTTTGCGTTTTTTGGGTTGGTCTACCACGAAAAACGGAAACGTTGAATATCAAAACGGAGCAAAGTACACCATGGGTACGCAGGCTCAAAACGTTTTATATGCAGTTTGGGGAGAAATACCCTTGTTTACTTCGGAAGATGAGCTAATTGATTACTGTGAAGCCAACTTGCCCGTGGCTACCGTTGTTTACGATGGTGAATTCCATATGCCGGTAGACCCCGTGTGGGATAGTAGAATTGCATGGGCTTGGGATTCCAAAGACGAAGAAAGCGAAGCAGGTACCTACTACTATACCATTTGGGTGACTTACCGCGAAATTGAAACTTCTATAGAAGTTGAAATGATCATCGAACAAGCAACCCCCGTTTGGGTTGGTGAAGACGTTCAAATCAAAGAAAAGGGTGTTGATGCCTTAAAGTTGGACGTAACTGTGGAAGGCGAACAATCGGATTTCATTGTTGGTAACGATGTGTACACCGAAGTTGGTACGCACCAAGTAATGCTTTCCGTTCCTGCTACTGCTAACTATAAGGCAAGCAGTAAAACCTTTACGTTAATTATTAAAGGCCTTACGGATGAACAGGCAACCCCCGTAATTATCAACCAAAACGGCAATAGCGGTTCTACCGAACAAAATCGCATCGTCGTTACGATGAAAGACCCCATCGACTTAAACGGCTACGTAAAAGCGTATAACATTGCCGAAGAAGTGGATGGTATCAGCATTGTTAAGGAAGAAATTACCGAAGACGTAAAAGTAACCGTGTTCTCCGAAAACACGGGGGACTACGTAATCAGTCTTGCGGACAACGTTTCCTTGCTTGATTTACCTAACGGAACTTTATGGGATGCTTTTGGTAACTATACCGTAACCTTCATTGCAACCAACAACGTATATAACGGATATAGCACGGAATTAGTTCTGTACTTTGCGGCAGAAGGCGGCGATGCCGTGCAAAAGGGCAACTTGGTTGCTAACGGCGATTTTGCTACGGACGATACCGCAGATTGGTACGGTTGGAAAGCGCACAACACCTTTGCCGTTTCCAAAGATGAAAACTATATGACGGACGATGGTTCGGGCGCGCTTGCAATAACGGGTAGCGCGGATAAATCTAACGGCTGGTATGCTAGAGATCTTGGCACGTTGCAAGGTGGTTACACCTATACCTTTAGCGTAAGATATAAGACCTCTACGGATGCTACTTGGATTCCCTCGGGTGTGGATGCAAGCATTATCTTAATCGATAAGGTAGATGCGTTTAAGGCTGATAATAAAGCAATGGATAACGTTGGTCAGTACAGCGCATGGCGTCAGTCGGTTGGCTCTAACTCCG
>JAZUCI010000047.1:0-17386 GCA_045639045.1 Christensenellaceae bacterium | reverse complement strand
ATTACAGCGGCGCGTACGAAAAGGAATACGCCGAAAACCGTAAAGGGCAAATCGGAACGGGGGACCGTTCGGAACGCATTCGTACCTACAACTTCCCCCAAGGTAGGGTAACCGATCACCGTATCGGGCTTACGCTATATTCTTTAGATAAATTTATGATGGGCGAAATCACCGAAATGACCGAAGCCCTAGCCATTGCGGACCGCAACGCAAAACTTGCGGGCGAAGAAAATTAACATTTACCGCTTATTAAATAAGTGGATTAGCCGAAAGAAAATCGGCAAGGAGAAATATATGAGAATTACCAAACGCGCAGCAGCAATTTCCCCCTCTTTAACGCTGGAAATTACGGCAAAGGCAAAAAAACTGAAACAACAAGGCGTATCCGTCGTTTCTTTCGGCGCGGGCGAACCCGATTTTAATACCCCCGCCCCCATCATTGACGCGGCAAAACGCGCAATGGATGCAGGGTATACGAAATACACCCCCGCATCCGGATCGGAAGAACTGAAAAAGGCGGTTTGCGATAAGTTGTTAAAGGAAAACGGCCTTGCTTACGAGCCTTCTCAAATTATCGTTTCTTGCGGTGCAAAGCATTCTTTATACAACGCGATGCAAGCTTTGATTGAAGAAGGGGACGAAGTAATTCTTCCTTCTCCCTTCTGGCTTACCTATCCCGAACTCGTACGTTTGTGCGGCGGGGAAGTGGTTTTTGTAGAAACCAAAGCGGAAAACGCGTTCAAAATGACCGCGCAAGATTTTGAAAATGCAATCACGCCTAGCACTAAGGCGCTAATCTTAAACTCTCCCAACAACCCCACGGGCGCGGTTTACACGAAGGAAGAACTCTTCGCCATTGCGGACGTAGCGGTAAAACACGGGATCTTCGTAATTTCGGACGAAATTTACGAAAAGTTGGTTTACGAAGGCGCAGAGCACGTTTCTATCGCTACGCACAGCGAAGAAATGAAGGATTTAACCGTGGTTATCAACGGTATGAGTAAGGCGTTTGCTATGACGGGTTGGCGTATCGGTTATCTTGCCGCGCCCAAGGACGTAGCAAAGGCGATTTCGGGCATCCAAAGCCACGAAACCAGCAACCCTTGCTCCATCGCGCAGGCGGCTTCCGTCGTTGCCCTTGCGGAAGACGACGGCTCTCTTGCTACCATGCAACAAGCCTTTGCAGAACGCCGTAAATTTGCGGTTGCTCGCATTCAAGAAATGCAAAATGTAACTTGCGTAGTGCCCGAAGGCGCGTTCTATATTATGGTAAACGTTTCCGCTTGCTACGGCAAAAAATTCGGTGAAACCGAAATTACGGGCTCGGTATCCTTCGCAAGCGCGCTTTTGAACCGCGGCGTTGCGGTAATTCCCGGCGCGGCGTTTGGTTCGGACGATTACGTTCGTCTTTCCTACGCAATTAGTAAGGAAGAAATTGCCGAAGGGTTAAACCGTTTGGAATCCTTTATTAAAGAGGTTATTAACAATGGCTAAATACAAAGAAGGGTTGTTTTTCAATGAAAATCTCAACCTGTTAGAAGAAGAACGGTACGCGTACCGCTTGCAAGACGTAGCGGAACCCGAATTGTATCGCAATACCTTCAATTACGACGAAATTCCCAAAACGGTGTTTAACCACCGCCACGTTCCTATGGATATGCCCAAGGATATTTGGATTACGGATACCACCTTCCGTGACGGGCAACAATCCACCAGCCCCTTTACCGTAGAACAAATAAAGCATATTTATGCTTTGATGTCCCGTTTGGGCGGCGAAAAGGGGATTATCCGTCAAAGTGAATTCTTTATTTACAGCGAAAAGGATCAACGCGCCGCGCGCGAATGTATGGAAATGGGGTTAAAATTCCCCGAAGTAACCAGCTGGATTCGCGCAAACGAAAAGGACTTTGCTCTCGTTAAGGAAATGGGGGTAAGGGAAACGGGTATTTTGGTTAGTTGTTCGGACTACCACATCTTTAAAAAGATGAATTTAACCCGCGCGCAAGCAATGGATAAATACCTTGGTATCGTAAAATCCGCCTTATCGGCAGGCATCGTACCCCGTTGCCACTTCGAAGATATCACTCGCGCCGATTTCTACGGCTTCGTAGTTCCTTTTGCTACCGAGCTTATGAAGCTTGGCAAGGAAGCGAACGTTCCTATCAAAATTCGCGCGTGCGATACGCTCGGTTTTGGCGTTTCGTACCCCGGTACGTCTTTGCCCCGTAGCGTGCAAGGCATTATTTACGGCTTAAAGAAGTACGCAAAAGTTCCTTCCGAACAGTTGGAATGGCACGGGCATAACGATTTTTATAAAGTGGTTACCAACGCGGCTACCGCATGGCTCTACGGTTGCAGCGCGGTAAACTGCGCCCTGCTTGGGATTGGGGAACGTACGGGTAACTGCCCCTTGGAAGCAATGGCTATTGAATACGCTTCTCTTCGCGGCACTACGGACGGTATGGATTTAACCGCTATCACCGAAATTGCGGAATATTTTGAAAAAGAAATGCAAATTGCCATCGCGCCCACTACGCCCTTTATCGGTAGAGCGTTTAACGCAACCAAAGCGGGCATTCATGCGGACGGCATTTTGAAAGACGAAGAAATTTACAATATTTTCAACACCCAAAAACTTCTTAACCGTCCTATGCACGTATACATTAACCAAGCAAGCGGGCTTGCAGGCCTTGCATACTGGGTTAACGATTATTACGGTCTTCCCGAAGGGCAAAAAATTGATAAGCGAGATCCGTTGATTTTGGCGTTAAAGGATTACGTGGATAAGGAATACGCAAACGGTAGAAACAGCGTTATGGGTGATGACGAGTTAGATACCTTCGTTCGCTTAATTGATGCAAAACGGCACAAACTGATGTACGTTCATATGCAATAAAGTTGCTTTTTGGCGTTTTAACCCTATTTAAACAAATAAATTTGTAAAAATTAGGAAAAAAATTTAAAAAAGTACTTGAAAAAACCTTTCCGATAGGTTACAATATAAGCAAGAAAAAAGGAGGTTTGGTTATTATGATTAAAACTATTTGCGGATTAAAAGGCTCTGGTAAAACCAAACGTATTATTATGCAAGCAAACAACGATGCAGCGGTAGCAACCGGTAACGTTGTTTTTATCACGGACACCAAGCGTTATATGTACGATTTAGTACGTAAAGTTCGTTTTGTGGACGTAAAAGATTACGGTATTGCTTCGGTAGAAGGGCTTCTTAGCTTTGTGAAAGGCATCGTAGCGGGGAATTCGGATACGCAGTACGTATTTATCGACGGCGCTGCCCGTATTACGGGTACTGAACCCGGCGCTATGGCGGACTTCTATAAGGAACTGGAAATGATGCGTGGCGATTTTGGCTTAAACTTCATTTTAACGGTAAGTTTAGCAGAAGAAGACCTTCCCGAATTTATTAAAAAACACGAAATTTAAAATTTATTTTAACTATTTTTTGCAGGAGTTTTTATGAGATTTATTAGCACGCGCAATACGCAAAAAATTGTCAGTGCGAGCGAAGCGATTTCTCACGGAATATCTGAAGACGGCGGGCTGTTTGTGCCTGCCGATTTTCCGTTATTAGGGGAACAGGATTTTATCGCGCTTTGCGGTATGGATTACGCCGAACGCGCAGCGTTCGTGCTTTCCAAGTACTTGACGGACTACGATTACGACAGATTGAAAGCAGCATGTGAAGCCGCGTATTCCAAGTTTGAAGAAAACGACGCAGCGCCCTTAATGTGCATTGACGAAGGCCTTTACGTTTTGGAACTGTTCCACGGCCCTACGTTAGCGTTTAAGGATATGGCGTTAACCCTTTTGCCCTTCCTTCTTCGCGAAGGTTGCAACAATATCGGCATCAAGGAAAAGGTGCTTATTTTGGTTGCTACCAGCGGTGATACGGGTAAAGCAGCGTTGGAAGGCTTTAAGGATGCGGAAGGTATCAAAATTATGGTTTTCTATCCTTCCGAAGGCGTTTCGGATATGCAAAAGTTGCAAATGTGCACGCAAGAAGGGGAAAACGTTTCCGTCGTTGCGGTTAAAGGCAACTTTGACGATTGCCAATCCGCAGTTAAGAACATTTTCAACGATGCTAATTGCATTGAAAGTTTGAAAAAGCAAGGATATATTTTCTCCTCGGCTAACTCCATTAACTTTGGCCGTTTAGCGCCCCAAATCGCATACTATTTCTCTGCGTACTGTGATTTGGTAAATGCGGAGGAAATTGAACTTGGCGATAAAGTAAACTTCGTTGTTCCCACGGGGAACTTTGGTAATATTCTTGCCGCGTATTACGCGAAAAAGATGGGGCTTCCCGTTGAAAAACTGCTTTGCGCTTCCAACAAGAACAACATTTTAACCGATTTCTTCCATACGGGTGAATACGATACGAATCGCGAATTCTACAAAACCACTTCGCCTTCTATGGACATCTTAATTTCCAGCAACTTGGAACGCCTTTTGTTTGAACTTTTTGACCGTGATTCGGATAAAACCGCAGCGGAAATGCGCAAGCTGAAAGAAGAAGGCAAATATGCAATCAGCGAAGAACTGCTAAATAAATTGAACGCTGAATTCTACGGCGGCTACTGTGATGAAGATGAAAACGCGGAAACCGTTTCGTATTTCTACGACGAATACCACTACGCTTTGGATACCCATACGGCAAACGCGGTTGCGGTGCTTAACCAATATCAAGCGGAAACCGAAGATATGACCCCCGTGGTTGTCGTTTCCACCGCAAGCCCCTATAAATTCGCCGCAGACGTGTTAAAGGCAATTTCGGGCAAGAAGGTAGAAGATGCGTTCAAGGCGGCTGCTAAGCTAGAAGAACTTACCGCGGTTGAACTTCCCGAAGGGCTTGCTACCTTAAGGCAAAAACCCGTTCGCTTTACGGACGTAAAAGAAAAGGACGAGCTAATTGAAACCGTTCTTGCTTTTGCCGACTAATTTTTAATTTTATTTTCACAAAACTAATATATAATGCAAAAAAGGAAGAAAATGAACGGTTTTCCGTTGGTTTTCTTCTTGTTTTAAGGAAAAAATTATGGAAACCCAAACTGAAAAGAAAATTTTGTTAAGCGCGGTTCAGCCCAGCGGTACGCCTACTTTAGGCAACTACATTGGTGCGTTGGCTAACTTTACAAAGCTGCAAAACGACTATAACTGCATTTTCTCGGTGGCGGATTTGCACTCCATCACCGTTCCGCAAGATCCTGCGAAACTGCGCGCAAACACTTACGATTTGCTTGCGCTTTATCTTGCTTGCGGTATTGATCCCGAAAAGAGTATTTTGTTCAACCAATCGCACGTTTCCGCGCACGCGGAACTTGCTTGGGTGCTAAATACCGTAACTTACGTTGGGGAATTAAACCGTATGACGCAGTTTAAGGCAAAGTGTCAATCGCACGCGGATAATATCAATATGGGGCTTATGGATTATCCCGTTTTGATGGCTGCGGATATTTTATTGTATCAAACCGAACTCGTTCCCGTGGGTGCAGACCAAAAGCAACACTTAGAACTTGCTAGGGACTTGGCGCTTCGCTTTAACAATCGTTTTGGCGAAACCTTCCGCGTTCCCGAACCCTATATCGCTAAAACGGGTGCGCGCGTTATGAGTTTAGCTGAACCCGAAAAAAAAATGAGTAAATCGGATGCAAACGTAAACGCGTTCATTTCTATGAACGACGATCCCGATACCATTATGCGTAAATTTAAGCGCGCGGTTACGGATAGCGGTAGCGAAATCCGTTTCGGTCAGGATAAACCCGGTATTTCCAACTTGCTTACCATTTACGCGGTTTGCGCGGATACTACCGTAGAACAAGCCGAACAAGAATTTGCAGGCGTCGGTTACGGAACGTTCAAACAACGCGTTGGGGAAGCGGTTGTGGAAAAATTGCGCCCCATTCAAGAAAGAAAGCAAAAAATTGCGCAGGATAAAGCCTATCTTACCAAAATTTTGGCAGAAGGCGCTTCCTCGGCAGAACGTATTGCTTATAAAACTTTGCGCAAAGTATATAAGAAAGTGGGTTTTGTTCCCCGCGAAAGGATTTAATCCGTGTTCGGTTACGTAAAGCCTTACGAATACCATTGTTTCGTTAAGGATATCGTATTATATAAATCCCTTTACTGCGGCTTGTGTAAAAGTATTGGAAAAGGATGCAATCAAATTTCCCGTTTTTCGGTTAGTTACGACGTAACTTTTCTTTCCGCCCTTTTGCATAACACCGAAGGGGTGGACGTAACGGTGGAAAAACAGCATTGCTGCACCCATTGGATAAGAAAACGCCCCGTTGCTTTGCCCGACGAACTTTCCGTTACCCTTGCCAGGTTAAACGTTTTGCTTGCTTACCGTAAGCTGCTAGACGATAAACTAGATGAGAATAAGGGTGGGTTAAAGCGCGCCGTATTCCGTAAAGCCTATAAAAAAGCGAAAAAAGCCCTTCCCGAAGCGGACACCGTGATTAAGGAGGAGTACGCTCGCTTAACCGAAATGGAAGGCGCAAAAGAAGCAAGCGCGGATAAGGTTGCGGATGCGTTCGGCGTTATGATGCAACGGATTCTTTCGGTTTTACCCTTAAAAAATAAAAGCGATGCGCTATCTAAATTCGCCTATTTTATAGGAAAGTGGATTTATTTGATTGACGCGCTTGACGATTTTGAAAAGGACGTAAAAAAGAACGCGTATAACGTATTTCGCTTTGCCTATCCAACCGCAACGTCGCGCGCAGTTTTGTTCTCGCAAGCAAGTGAAGAAATAAAAACCTTGTTTAGCACCACCATTTTTGCCGCGCAAACCGCATTTAGCGAATTAAAGTTTTATTTTAACCACGATTTATTGGATAATATCGTTTTCCAAGGAATCCCGCGGGAAACCGAAAGGATTATGAAAAAAGGAGAGAGTCATGAGAAATCCTTATGAGGTTCTTGGCGTTAGCCAGAACGCTTCCATGGAAGAAATTACCGCAAAATACCAACAATTAAAAACGGAGTATGGTGAAGCCCGCTTTTCCGCAGGGGAGGAGGGGAACGTTGCCGCCCGTAAGTTAACCGAAATCGAGGCAGCGTACGCGGATATCCGTTCGGAACGTTCGTATCAAGAAGCAACCAGCCAAACCTCTAACTCATCGGGCGATTTTGCGGGGGTTGAATCTGCAATTAGGGCAGGGGACTTGGAAAAAGCGCAAATGCTTTTAGACGTAGTAACCGACCGTACTGCGGAATGGCATTACCTACAATCCTACGTTTATTACCGTAAAAATTGGATGAACGAAAGCAAAAAGCAATTGGAAATCGCCGTTTCTATGGATGGGGCAAACCCTAAATATCAAAAAGCGTTGCAAGATTTAAACCGTAAAATGCAAGCGGATCAACAACGCGTGTTTACCTCGGGTAATGCGGCATACGGCTCTCAACCTTACGGCGCGCCAAACGGCCAAATGGGTGGCGATACCTTATCTAACTGTTGTACTACCTATCTTTGCTGTCAAGCGCTAAACTGTTTCTGCCGCTAATATGAACAGTAAAGTTATTTCTATCTCTGCAATCGCAGCGGCGGTTTCGGGGCTTTTGGTAGGGCTTGGATGCTATTTGGGAAGTTTTGATTTTTCAACCTTCCTTTTAGCAGGCATTTTCCTTACCATCCCTCTTTATCGCAATTCCGTATGGGGTTGCGTGCTTGCGTATCTTGCGGGCGGGTTTATTGGCTTAATAATTTCGGGGTTTAATATCATTATTATTTTCCCGTATTTCGTTTGGTTCGGTATTCATCCCGTACTTGGTTGCGTTTTGGCAAGAAAAGGGGTAAAAAAGTGGATTTCTTTCATCATTAAATTGCTCCTTTTAGAACTTACCGTATTTTTGCTTTTACAATTCACCCAAGTATTAACGGTGAAAATGGATTTTCTAAACGAAAACGCATGGATTTTTTACCTTGCGGCAGTCCCCATTTTGTGGTTTTACGATCGTATGGTTGAATTCGTAGTCCGCTACCTTTTTACCGTTCTATCCAAAGTCGCAAAATAATAATTTCATAAAAATTAAATCCGCGCCGTTTGGCGCGGATTTTTTACACGGATTCGGTAGCGATCCGTTCGTCGTTCGGGCAATTACAAAGCCCACAAAACGCGGTTGTGGAAAGAAAAGCGGCGATAATTAGTAGCTGCGTAAAGGAAATCACGCCGTTATTTTTCAGTATGAACAGTAAAGCAATCAAAACGATACACTCGTTACTCATTCTTTTCCCCTTTTAGACAGATTTCTTCATTGTTACACGATATGCGCCAAAATTAGAAATTATTCCACCTTGCTTTTTATTCTTAAAATTTGCTATACTTGTATAGGAAAACATATGTGAAAGAATAAGGAGGCAACATATGAACGCAACGCTATTATTGGACGAACGGACGAAGAATTTGGTGGAGCAATACGTTCCAACGGGGGATTTGTTGATAGAACTCGTAGATTTTTTCAATATTTTTTCGGATTCTACCCGTCTAAAATTGCTATCCGCCCTTGCAATATCCGAAATGTGCGTTACGGATTTATCCAGAGTGCTAGATATTAATCAAACCACGGTATCCCACCAACTGCGCTACTTAAAGGATTTAGGCGCGGTAAAACAGGAACGCCAAGGGAAAATTATCTTTTATTCGCTAAAAAACGACGCGCTTAACGACGTCCTATTGAAAGGTGTGGAATTTCTGGGCTTTTAACAATAAAAACGTTTTACAAAAGGCAGAAAAAGGCGTATAATATGCACATGGATACCATAAGGCAAAAACTTTCGGGCTTGCCCGACACCCCCGGGTGTTATATTATGAAAAATGCGGATGGGCAGGTGATTTACGTCGGTAAAGCGGTAAATCTAAAACGCCGTGTTTCGCAGTATTTTCATGCGAACGTGAAAGGGGAAAAAGTGCGTAAAATGGTGGAAAACGTAGCCGATTTCGATTACGTTGTTGCCCCTACCGAAATAGACGCGCTTGCCTTGGAATCCAACCTAATTAAAAAACACAAACCGAAGTATAATATCCTTTTGAAGGATGATAAACGGTACCCCTATATTCGTGTAGACGTAAAAAATCCTTTTCCCACCTTTACCGTGTCCAGAAAGGTAAAAAAGGACGGAGCAAAGTACTTTGGGCCGTTTATGGGCGGGGTGAACGTTAACGAGGTGTTAGAACTTCTCAATTATGCCTTTTGTATTCGCCCTTGTACGGTAACGGTTACCGAAGGGAAACCCAAAAAGCCTTGCTTAAATTACCACTTGGGTAAATGTCTTTCTCCTTGTTCGGGCGCCTGCTCTTCTGCCGAATACCGCGCAAACGTTAAGAAAGCTATGGAGTTTTTGGCGGGTAGCGAAGAAGGGATACAAGCCCTTTTAACTGACCGTATGATGAATTTTGCGGAAAACGAGCAGTTTGAGCTAGCAATTCGCGTAAAAGCCCAGCTGGAAATGTTAGAAAAAATTCGCCTTAAACGGTTAACGGATATGCCGCGCTATTTATCCGCGGACGTTCTTGCCTACGAAACGGACGGCATATACGCCACCGTAAGCATGTTATTCGTACGCGCGGGTAGAATGCTGGGTGTGGAAAATTTCACCGTAGAACGGGGCGTGGAAAGCGAAATGGACGCCGTAGAAAGTATCCTACTGCAATTTTACGGAGAAGGTAAGGAATTGCCCGAAGAAATTATCGTAGCGGGGAATAATACGGGGTTTGAAGGGCTTCAATCCTATTTTAAGGTATTACACGGTAAAACCGTGCAGTTCACCTTTCCAAAAGTTGGGGTGAAAAAATCTTTGCTTCACATGGCGCACGCCAACGCAAGGGAGTTTTTAGAAAAGAACGTGGAAAAGTTGCAAACTAAAACGGCGATGACCGTTCAGGCTTGCGCCCGTTTGCAAACCATCCTATCTTTGCCACGCTATCCAAAGCGTATGGAATGCTACGATATATCCAATATCAGCGGGGTGGATAAAGTGGGCAGTATGACCGTTTTTGTTGACGGAGAGCCCGCAAAAAGCGAATACCGACGCTTTAAAATCAAAACGGTAGAAGGGGCAAACGATTTCCTTTCCTTAAAGGAAGTGTTGCTTCGCCGATTACAAAAATTAGGCACGGAGGAAGAGCCTCGCTTCCCCAAGCCCGATCTAATCGTAATCGACGGTGGTAAAGGACAGCTTTCTTCGGTAAAAGAGGTGTTCGATAGCCTAAAAGTAACGGATATCCCATTGATTTCTCTTGCGGAAAAGGAAGAAGAAATTTTTACGGTAGGCAGGTCGGATTCCTTGCGGTTAGACCGTAGGGACGTTGCGCTAAAACTTGTGCAACGTATTCGTGATGAAGCCCACCGCTTTGCCGTTTCTTATCACCACACCTTGCGCGATCAGCGTATGACTAGGGAAACCTTGCGCAAAATCGACGGGGTTGGGGCGAAAAAGGCAAAGGAACTAATGCTTGCTTTTCACTCGCTACAAGCAATAAAAGAAGCAAGCGTTACGCAATTAAAAGCGGTCAAAGGCGTGGGTGAACGTCTAGCAAATGATATATACGATTATTTTCATAAGGAGAAATCAGATGATTGAGAGAAACGAAAGCATGCAATATAACGTAGTCGTTACCGATTACGATGGAACGTTGGCGCACGACGATAACACGGTTGCCGAAAGTTCGGTAAAAACCATTTTAGAATTTATCAACCGCGGCGGTACCTTTATGGTTTCTACGGGTAGGGGCCCCACGGGTATTTTGCCCGCCCTTAACCGTATGGGAATTGAAAAGGGATTGGTTATGTGCTTACAAGGCAACGTCGTTTGCGATATTCCAACGGGTAAAATGCTTGCAAACACGGGAATGCCCAAGGATATGGCAGTTAAAATTTGCCAATGTTTAGAAGGGGAAGGCGTAAGTATAGTTGCTTATTTGGATGGCATTGGCTACGCGGACGTGATTACCCCAAATATCAAGCATTATAACGATTTGAACGGCGCAAAAAGTGTGGAAACGCATCAATACTTGTCTGATTATATTGCCGAAAACGATAAAAAGGTAAATAAAATCATCGTGATTGAAGAGCCTGCCGTTATCACGAAATGTCAGGAAAAGTACCGTGATACTTTCCCCGGCATCTCAGTAAATAAAAGCGCGAGTATTTTACTTGAATTCGTTGACGTAAAAATGAGTAAGGGGATCGCTTTAACGAATTTTAGAAGAAACCACTTAAGCGAAAAAGATAAAATCGTAGCTCTTGGCGATACGCAAATTGATATTAGCCTATTAAAGGCTGCGGATATGGGTGTTGCCGTAGGTAACGCAATGCAAGAAGTTAAGGACGCCGCCGATTTGGTAACCCTAACTAACGATCAAAACGGGGTGGAATACGTTATTCGTAAGTATTGCCTTGGGGAAAACGTATAATTTGCTCACCAAATGGGATTATATAGCATATTTTATAAGGGATACATTGGTATCCCTTAATTTTTTTGGAAAACCGCAAGAAAAAGACGCGAAATATTTGAGTTTTTATCAAAAATGCGGTATAATGGAGTATATATGACCGTTATCATGGGTGGAGAGATTCCCCACGCAATCCATATGGTTTCGCTATCTCACTTTTCCACTATGCGCGTGGGCGGTACGGCAAAAACCGTTTGGTTGCCCAAAACCGAACGTGAAATCCTTTTCGTTTATCACGAAATTTTAAACGGAGCGTGTCGTTTTTTAGGAAACGGCAGTAACGTTTTATTTGCGGACGGATTGCACGAAACCCCATTGATTTACACGGGAAATTTAAAAGAAATTTCGTTTAGCGAACAACGTGTATACGCAGGCGCCGGCGTTCCGTTACCCTTGCTTTGCGCCCAAGCAAAACGCTTGGGGCTTACGGGTGGGGAGTTTCTTTCGGGAATTCCGGGAACGGTGGGCGGCGGCGTTATTATGAACGCGGGCGCTTTTGGAAAAACGATAGCGGATCTTATCCTTTCAGTACGAACGTCAAAGGGGGAAATTGCGAAAGACGATTGCGAATTTTCCTATCGTAGCAGCCGCTTTTTACAAGAAAACACCTTGGTGTTAGGGGCAACGTTTTCTTTTGAACGGGGGGACGTTGTTGAAAGTGAAAATCGCATACGCCGATACCGTGAAATTCGCGAAAGCACGCAGCCGTTAAGGCAACCAAGTTTGGGTTCGGTTTTTCGCGCGGTAAACGGTGTTCCCGCATGGCAATTCGTGCATGGGGCGGGTTTGCGCGGCTTAACCGTGGGCGGCGCGCAGGTTTCCGAAAAACACGCAAATTTTATCGTAAACACGGGCGGGGCAACCGCAACGGACGTATATCGCTTGATTCAAACGATAAAAAGCCGCGTGTACGAAACGTTTGGGATAAAACTAACCGAAGAAATTCAATATATCGGAGAATTCTATGATTCTAACAGCTGACTATCATACGCATACGAAGTATAGCCACGGCAAAGGTACGGTAAGTGAAAACGCCGCCGTTGCCGAAGAAAAGGGCTTGAAGGAAATTGCGATTAACGATCACGGTTTTTCGCATCCCGCCTTCGGTATTCGTCCACGTATGCTTTCTAAAATGCGCGCGGATATCGATGCAGTTAACGAATCCGTTCGCCCAAAAGTAATTATGGGTGTGGAATCCAACTTGCTTGGCGAAAGCGGAGCCATTGACGTAAAGCCGAAATATTACGAATACTTCGATACTATTTCGGTAGGGTTTCATAAATTTATTAAATACGAAAGCGTAAAAGATTGGTTCGTGTTCCTTGGTAAAAATTTTTGCACGCAAGCGTTTAAAAAGACACCTTCGGACAAACTAATACAGATGAACACGAAGGCGTATATCCGCGCAATTGAAAAAAATCCCATCGATATCATTACGCATATCAATTTCGGCGTATTTTCGGATGCGGTTGAAGTTGCCAAAGCCGCGCGTGATAACGGCGTGTATTTGGAATTAAACGCTAAAAAAACGCATTTAACGGATGAAGAATTATATCACGTTGCCCAAACGGGGGTCCGCTTCGTAATTGGCAGCGACGCGCATTCGCCCGATAGAGTGGGGGAAATTTCCCTAGTTGAAAAACTTTTGGATCGCGTTTCTATTTCTCGCGAACAAATTGATAATATAGACGGGCGTTTGCCCGTACTCCGTTTTCAAGCGTATAAGCGCGAACACGGCATTGGTAGATAAAATGAACTTTACGACTGCGCTTAAAAAGGAAATTTTGCAACAAAAACCCGAGAATTCTTGTTGCGAATACGCAATTCTCGCGGGGTTTTTGCGCTCTTGCGTGTCCGTCGTTAAAAATAGCGCGGGTTACGGTTTTGAGTTAAAGGTGGAAAGCGATGAAATCGCAAATTGTTTCTCGGATTTGTTATTTAAGCTGTACGGCGCCGAACCTACTTTGTTTGCATTACAAGAAGATCGGTTAAACGCTTGCGAACGCTTCGTTTTGCGCTATCACGGAGAACGCGCTTTTCATTTAATGAAGGAATTGGGGATTCTTTCTTTTGAAAACACACCCGAACTTTTGTCTACCATTTCTCCCTATTTAACCGAAAACGATTGTTGCCGTAGGGCGTATCTAAAAGGCGCGTTTTTGGGGGCGGGAACAGCAACGTTACCCGAAAAAATCTCTTTAGAATCCGAACAAAAAACGGCAACGGGTTATCATTTACAATTCGTTTTCGGAACGCACGCATTTGCAACTGCCTTTTGTTCTTTTTTGGCGGAATTCGACTTGCTTCCCAAACTGATAGAACGGAAAAGCGGATTCGTCGTTTATTTTAAAAGTAGCCAACAAATTAGCGATATTTTGGCGTTAATCGGTACTAGTAACGGCGTTTTAACCCTGCAAGACCGTTTGGTGGAAAAATCCTTCCAAAACGATTTGAATCGCCGTGTAAACTGCGAAATGGGGAATATGACTAAACAAGTCAACGCGTTCGTTGCGCATAAGATGGCAATTGAAGGGATTGACCAAGTTTTAGGCTTGGAAAACTTGCCCGAACAGTTGCAAGCGGTTTGTTCTGCAAGGATGGAACATCCGGACGTTTCTATGGAAACGCTTGCTGCGCTTCTTGGCATAAGTAAAAGTTGTTTGAATCACAGATTAAGGAAAATCACTTCTATTTATCGCACGATAACGCAGTAAAAGTCATTAATTTTTCTTAAGAAAAATAAAAAATGCAAAATATGGGTAAAAAACAGTTGTGTTTTCCCCAAAAAATGATACAATAGTAAAGATAGACTTACAGAATAGAAATTGGAGGACGTTACAGATGAAAACCATAGGCGTACTTACCAGCGGTGGGGATTGCCCCGGCATGAACGCGTGCGTACGCGCCGTAGTTCGTTGCGCAACTACGCGCGGTATGAAAGTATACGGAATTAATCGCGGTTATCAAGGGATGTTGGAAGGGGATATGGAACTTTTCGATCCCATTGCTGTTTCGGGTTTGATGGGCAACGGCGGTACGATTTTGCGCACGGCGCGTTGTATTGAATTCAAAAATCCTGAAGGAAGAAAAAAGGCTGCGGATAAATTAAGGGAGTTCGGAATTGAAGGCGTAATCGTTTGCGGTGGCGACGGTTCCTTTGCGGGCGCAAAAGCGCTTTGCGAAGAACAAAATATTCCTTGCATCGGTATTCCTTGTACCATCGATAACGATTTAAATTATACGGATTTTACCCTTGGTTTTGATACGGCGGTGAATACGGCAATCGATTGTATGCGTAACGTCGTTGATACGATGACTTCACACGAACGCGTTTGCATTGTGGAAGTTATGGGTAGAAACTGTGGGGACATCGCCTTATACTCGGGTATCGCCAGCGGCGCGGATGGAATTATTATTCCCGAAAAACCCTACGATTTAGTAGCGCTTGCCGAACGGATTAAAAACACCCGTAAAATGGGAAAGGAATCCAACCTTATCGTTTTGGCGGAAGGGTGTGGCCACGCCCACGCTTACGTTGCGCAGTTTGAACATTTGCTTCCCGAATATAGCGTTCGTGGTACGAACCTTGGATATTTGCTTCGTGGCGGCGATCCTTCTATGTACGATCGCGTGTTTGCTTCTCGCGCTGCTATTCGCGCGGTAGAATTGCTTGAACAGGGGATTGGCAACCGCGTGGTAGGGGTTCACAACAGCCAAATTATCGATTTGGATATTTTTGAAGCGTTAAATATGCCCAAAAAAGATAATAGCGAAATGTATTCGGTATTCCATCAACTTGTTTTAGGTTAAAAATTTGAGAACCAAACGCGGTTTGGTTCTCTTTTTTATAGGTGAAGAAATGCAACTTACAAAAAATGCGGAATATCACGCAATAATTTCTTCCTTCGGCTCGAATGGGGAAGGAATTGTGAAAACCGACGGAATGACCGTTTTCGTGCCTTACGCTATGCCCCAAGAAAAGGTGCGGTTTAAGGTATTGAAAGTAAAAAAGAATTACGCGTTTGGTAAAATAACTAAATTGTTCACCCCGGCTGAAGACCGTGTGCGGGCAAATTGTCCCGTGTTCGAAAAATGCGGGGGATGTCAATTACAACACGTTCGTTATAGTACGCAGTTAAAATTTAAAACGCAGTTAGTACACGATTGTTTTCACAAAATTGCAGGGATGGACGTGGCAGTTACGCCCTGTCATAAAAGTGAACAGGAGTGGGGTTATCGCAATAAATTACAACTGCCCGTATCTAGAGATGAAAAGGGTACACACGTCGGTTTTTTTGCGGAAAACAGTCACCGAATCGTAGATATCGAATCCTGTCCCATTCATCCCGCGTGGTCTAAAGACGTGATTTCCGTCGTTCGCGCGTATTTAAGTACTTGCGGTGTAAAGGCATATAACGAAGAATCGCATACGGGCATTTTGCGGCACGTCGTCGTTAGGGAAGTGTGCGGAAAACTGATGATCGTTTTCGTAATTAACGCGGAAGATCTACCTAAAAAGGAAGAACTTGTGGCATTGTGTACGGAAAAATTCCGCAATCCAAGTTTGTTCTATAACGTTAATCAAGCGGAAACCAACGTTATTTGTGGGGAAACCAACGTTTGTTTTTACGGGGAACCCCGTTTACAGGCGGAAGAAATGGGTGTTCGCTACGAAGCGGGCCCCGAAACTTTCTTGCAAATTAACGGATCCGTTCGTAAAAAAATATATGAAAAAGCGGTTAAACTTGCCGTAAAAACTCCCGAAACCGTAGTAATTGACGCGTACAGCGGCGGCGGTATGATGACTGCCCTTTGTGCAAAATCCGCAAAACACGCTTACGGGGTGGAAATCGTGCCCGAAGCAGTCGCATGCGCCAACGCTTTGGCGGAAAAGAACGGTCTACAAGATAAAATGACCAACCTATGTGGCGATTGCGAGCAAGAATTGGTTCCTCTCGTGGAAAAATTGCGCGCGCAAGGGGAGAAGGTTTCCGTTATTTTAGATCCGCCAAGAAAGGGCTGTTCAGAATCTGTGCTACATACCGTTTTGCGCGCAAACCCCGATACTATCGTGTACGTTTCTTGTAATCCTGCAAGTTTGGCGCGGGACGTTGCCGTGTTAACGGATCGTTTAATTCGTAAGGATGGGGAACTTGTGAAAAACGAAACCCCCAATTCTGCCTATGAGCTAGTTTCCGTTGATCCGTACGATATGTTCCCCCAAACCAAACACGTGGAAAGTGTCGTTTGTCTGACGAGGAGTAAATTATGATACTGTTCAAAAAAACATGCGACATGTGTAAAACCATTAAAACGGTAAAGTCGCTTAAAACTACCGAAGATTTTTTTGCCATATTAGAAGAACTCAAGAGATTATTGGTAAGTGAGAATTACGAATATGCCGGAGGAAATAACCCCGCCGACACTATCAAATATTGGCCTCAAGACGGATTGTGGTATAGAATCAAATGTAAAAACTGTGGCGCGATTTATACTTTGTGGTATGATACATTTAGAAACAACGGAAGCTTCAAAAAAGGCAAATAAATATACCTTTTGGCTTTACAACCCCCGTTTTTGACAAAAAAATATACCTTTTGACCTTATGCCCCACGTCGAAAGTGTCGTTTGTCTATCCCGAAAATAAGCCCAAAACAGCTCAAAATGGGCAAAAACAAACCATTTTGAACGATTTTGAGATGAAAATTCAAAAAATCGGTGTTCAAAATCAAAAAATGCCCCAATTTTGCGTTGGGACAAATGTTACTTTTGAGCAAGACTCGAAACACTTATTTACAGCAGTTTGGTATAACATATCGAAAGGAGCAAATATGACAACAAAAAAATATATTTTAACTTTCATAGTGTTTTTCCTTCTTCTTGCGGCTACCCCGATATTGTTCTTTTGTGGA
>JAZUCI010000046.1:0-4019 GCA_045639045.1 Christensenellaceae bacterium | reverse complement strand
CCGGTTGCGCCCGTAGCGCCGATTGCTCCCGTTGCGCCAACTGCGCCCGTTACCCCCCTGGGACCAATAGGGCCAATAGGACCAATCGCTCCGTTAGCACCCGTAGCACCAGTAGCACCAGTAGCACCCGTAGCGCCCGTGGCACCCGTAATGCCCGTCGCTCCCGTTACGCCCGTGGCACCCGTAACACCCGTTGCCCCCGTAGCACCCGTGGTTCCCGTTACACCCGTTGCCCCCGTGGGACCGATAGGGCCAGCCGCCCCCGTGGGACCCGTAACACCCCGCGGTCCGCGGGGACCAACGGCAGTATTCGTTTGCAAGGCGGGGCATCTGCGTTCACAAACGCGGTTGCACGCGTTATTTCTTAACAGTTCTTGCCTGCGGCATCGGCAGGCGTTTTGAAAAAGATTGCAAGGCATTTTCCTTTTCTCCTTCGTTTATTCGGCAAATTCGCCTAAAATATTCTATGTTTTTCAAAGGAAAAGTGTGCAAGCGGGTGGATGTTTCGCATATATTTTACTATGAATACTTTAGCCCTTTGCATGATTGTAAAAAACGAAGAAAAAACTCTTTCCCGCGCTATTTCACCCCTCGCAGGGGTGGTGGACCAAATCGTGGTGGTGGATACGGGCTCTACCGACGGCACGAAAAGGGTGGCGCAATCCCTAAACGCGGAAGTGTACGATTACGTTTGGGCGGATGATTTTTCCGCCGCGCGGAATTTTGCTTTTTCCCTATCCCGCTGCGCGTATAATCTATGGCTGGACGCGGACGACGTAGTTCCCCCCAAAACGGTGGAAACCATCCGCAATTTGAAGGAAAATATGCAAGCGGAAGCCTATTTTTTGCCCTATGAAACGGGAATTTCCAACGGGCAGCCCGCCCTTCGGTATTATCGGGAGCGGATTTTGAAAAACACCCCCGACTACCGTTTTTCGGGCGCCGTGCACGAAGCGATTGCCTGCCCCGTGAACGGACGGGAATACGTAAACGCCCCCATTTGCCATTACCCCGTGGGCGAACACGGAAAGCGCAATCTTGCCATTTACCGCAAGCGCAAAAAGGAAGGCAAGTATTTTTCGGCAAGGGACGAATACTACTATGCGCGCGAGCTACTGTTTCACGGCTATTTGCAAGCCGCCAAAAAGCAGTTCAACGTTTTTTTGCGCAGAAAAGAAGGGTGGGCGGAAGATAAAATTTGCGCCCTAAATATTTTGGCGGAAGCGGAACGGAAAAAGGGCAATCCCATCCGCGCCAAAACGCTATTATATCAAGCCTTTTCATACGGAGCGCCCCGCGCGGAAACTTGCTACTATTTGGGAAACGCCCATTTTGCGCTTGGGGAGTGGGAAAGCGCCGCGTTTTGGTACGAATCCGCCACCCGTCAAACGGCGGGGGAAGGCTTTACCTATCCCGCCTTGCGCGGAATAGACGCCTATTTGCAATTAACCGTTTGCTTCGATCGGTTAGGGGATAAGGCGCGCGCGTACGAGTGGCATAAAAGGGCGCTTGCGGAAAATCCGAAGCACCCTTCGGTAATCAAAAACGCAATCTATTTTGCTTCGTTGGGCTTTGCTAATTCGTAACCCTTCCGCGCGGAAAATAAAAGCGCCCCGACCGAAAAATCGGTCGGGGCGTGTTTTTACTTGGGTTTATTTCAACAGTAAGGATAAAATTGCTTGTAGCGCGTACACGCGGTTTTCGGTTTGTTCGTTAATTACCGAACGGGGGCTGTTTAAAACCCCTTCGCTTACTTCAAGCTCCGCGTAAACGGGTAAGTTGTGCATAAAAATCGCATCTTCCTTGGCAAGCGCCATTACTTCCTCGGTAACTTTGAAGGATTCCATTTCCTTTGCTCGGCGCAAGCGTTCGGTTTCTTCTAAATCAAAAAATCCGTCCGTAAACACAACGTCCGCGTTTTTTACCGCGGCGGATACGTCCTCGGTCATCCACACGTCCCCGTACTGCATCGCGGTGTTAAACACTTCCGCGTCGGGCGCTGCGTCCGAAGGGCAGGCAACCGCAACGCTCATACCGCATTTTACCGCGCCGATAATTACGCTGTTGGTTAGCGCCGAACATCTTCCCACCCAAGCAAGTTTCAGGTCGGCAAGTTTTCCCTTTTTTTCCCAAACGGTATATAAATCGCTAACGGCTTGGCAGGGATTGGTCAGTTCGGTTAAACCGCAAATTAAGGGCTTTTTCATTTTTTGCGTTAGGGCGGGAAAGTTCATCTTCTCGTCCGTCCGCACGAAAAATCCGTCGAAGGCAAAATTATCCAAGGAAAGCAAAATATCCGTTACCGTTTCGCGCGATTTTTTGCGTTCCTCCCGCGTTGCAAGATACACGATGCTACCGCCGCATTTTTTCACGGCAAGCGAAAGGGCGGCCTTGGTTCTTACCGAAGGTAAATCGTTTACCACGGCAAGCACTTTACCTTGCAGGGAGTCGATTACTTCCCCCGCCTTGGTTTGGCGCTTTAACATACGCGTTTTTTTCAACAGTTCAAAAATATCTTCTACCGTTTGTTCGTCCATAGAAAGGAAGGATTTACGGGTTAATTTTTCGTGTGGGGTGTATAAATTAATATCCATAACGAAAAAGGTTCTCCTTAATGAAAAATGCTTGTTTTTTCAATTATAACATAACACGTACGCGCGTGTAAAGAGGAAAATGGAAAAGATTTTCGTTTTTTGTGCAAAATTACTAAAAAAAAAGTCTTTCTTTGGTGCAGGATAGCCTTGATTATCCGTTTACAATATGGTAAAATAGATGCATAAGTAAAAGGAGGGGGAAACCCATGGCTGATTTACAGTTAAAAAATATTTATAAAGTTTATCCCGGTGGCGTAACCGCTGTATCCGATTTCACTTTGGATATTAAGGATAAAGAATTCATCGTATTCGTAGGTCCTTCGGGCTGCGGTAAGTCCACCACGCTTCGTATGATCGCAGGGTTAGAAGAAATTTCTAAAGGCGAACTTTACATCGGCGGCAGAATTATGAACGACGTCGTTCCCAAGGATAGAGATATTGCAATGGTATTCCAAAACTACGCATTGTATCCCCACATGTCCGTATACGACAACATGGCGTTCGCGCTTAAGTTAAGAAGAGTTCCTCGTGAACAAATCGACCGTCGCGTTCAAGAAGCAGCGCGTATCTTAGGTATCGAAATGTACCTTTCCAGAAAACCCAAGGCTTTGTCCGGTGGTCAACGTCAACGTGTAGCGCTTGGCCGTGCAATCGTTCGTGAACCCAAGGTATTCCTTTTGGACGAACCCCTTTCCAACTTGGACGCAAAGCTCCGCGCGCAAATGCGTACCGAAATTACCAAACTTCACAACCGTTTGGCAACCACCTTCATCTACGTAACGCACGACCAGGTTGAAGCAATGACCATGGGTACCCGTATCGTTGTTATGAAGGACGGCTTTATGCAACAAGTTGATACCCCCCAAAACTTATACGATTTCCCCGCAAACAAATTCGTTGCAGGTTTCTTGGGTACCCCCCAAATGAACTTCTTCGATGCAACCATGTCGGGTACGAAAGATGCGCCCGTAATTTCCTTCGGTAAAGACCAAAGCGTTACCCTTTCCAAGGAAAAGGCTGCTGAAATTAAGAACATTGAAGAATTGTTGAACACTGGTAAGGTATTCACCTTCGGCGTTCGTCCCGATGATATTCACGACGATCCCGAATTCATCGCTAAGCACAAGGATACCGCTTTCAAAGTAAAGGTAGACGTAGTAGAAAAACTTGGTGCTGAAACCTTGTTGTACTGCACCTTGGACCACGACGCTGCCGACGTTAACGAAGACGGCTCCATTAAGTCCATTGCAGACGATACCACCAACTTGATCGCGCGTGTAGACAGCCGTTCTACCACCGGCCGTGGACAAGTTTTGGATTTGGCTATCGATATCAGACACATCCATATGTTTGATAAAGAAACCGAAACCACCTTGCTTGCTTACCTTCCCGAATAAGATTTAGGAAATAATATAACCGCCCCTT
>JAZUCI010000045.1:0-28408 GCA_045639045.1 Christensenellaceae bacterium | reverse complement strand
TTCTTCCGCGGTTAAACCGAAGATAAAGATATTATCGTTGCCAACCGCTTCTTTAATTTCAACGTTTGCCCCGTCCAACGTGCCCAAAGTAAGCGCGCCGTTAATCATAAACTTCATATTACCCGTACCGCTGGCTTCTTTACCTGCTTGCGAAATTTGTTCGCTAACTTCGGATGCGGGCATCAATTTTTCCGCCATGGTTACGCAGTAGTCTTCCATATAAACTACGTTCAGTTTTTCATGGATTTTGGGATGCTTTTTAATTTCTTCGGACAAGCAGCAAAGCAGTTTGATAATACGCTTTGCCATAAAGTACCCTGCCGCCGCTTTCGCGCCGAAAATATACGTTTTGGGCGTGATGGGAAGGTCTGGATTATCCTTCAAATCGTTGTAAACGGAAATAATATGCAACGCGTTTAACAGCTGGCGTTTATATTCGTGCATACGCTTTGCCTGTACGTCAAAAATGGTATTGGGATCAATTCCTTTAATCCCCTTTTGCTTTAACGCGTAGTTAGCAAAATCCACCTTATTTTGGTCTTTGATCTTATTTAATTGCTCTAAAACTTGCTTATCGGTTGCAAAATCGTTAAATTTGGTTAATTCTTTTGCATTTAAATACCAGCCGTGACCAATCGTTTCATCTAAAAGGCTAGAAAGACGGGGGTTGGATTGATATAACCATCTTCTATGCGCAATCCCGTTGGTTACGTTGGTAAAGCGTTCGGGATATACGTCGTGGAAATCCTTGAAAATGCTCTTTTTGATAATATCCGAGTGTAACGCGGAAACGCCGTTTACGGAGTGAGAACCAACAACCGAAAGGTTTGCCATGCGGATAATACCGTGCGAGAAAATGCTCATACGTTCAATCTTATCCCAATCGCCGGGGTGTTTATCCCAAATTTCAGCGCAGAAGCGTTGGTTGATTTCCTTCAAAATGGTATAAATACGGGGCAATCTGCGTTCGATTAAATCTTCGCTCCAAGTTTCAAGCGCTTCGCTCATAACCGTGTGGTTGGTGTAGGCTACCGTACGGGTAACGATATCCCACGCCTTTTCCCAAGAATAGCCGTTTTCGTCCATTAAAAGACGCATCATTTCGGGAATACACAGAGCGGGGTGCGTATCGTTGATGTGAATTGCCGCCATATCGGGCAAGGAATCCAAACTGCCGTAGCGGTGCTTGTGATCCGCAAAAATGTTTTGAATAGAAGCGGATACAAGGAAGTATTGTTGTTTTAAGCGCAAAGACTTCCCTTCGGAGTGGTTGTCCGAAGGATAAAGAACCTTGGAAAGCAGTTCCGCTTCGTTATCTTGTTGCATTGCGCGCATATAATCCCCTTCGGAGAAGGATTTCATATCAAAGTGTTGCAAGTTTTTCGCTTTCCACAAACGAAGAACGGAAACGGCTTTACTATCCGCGCCCGAAACCATCATATCGTACGCAACCGCTTCAACTTCCTTGCAATCTACTTGCTTAATTTTTAAGCCACCGTCCGTCCATTCTTCCATAACTTTGCCGTCAAAACGAACGACGAAGCTTTTATCTTGACGTTGGGTAAGCCAAACTTCCCCACCGGGAAGCCATACGTCGGGAAGTTCGGTTTGCCACCCGTCTACGATTTTTTGCTTAAACAAACCGTAATCGTAACGGATAGAATACCCCATTGCGGGATAATTACCAGAGGCAAGCGCATCCATAAAGCATGCGGCAAGGCGGCCCAAACCACCGTTGCCAAGGCCAGCATCGGGCTCCATCGTGTATAAATCTTCAAGCGAAATTCCGCAATCCTTTAACGCGCCTTCAAAGGCCTTTTTTACGTCAAGGTTGTTTACGCTGTTTTTCAACGAACGGCCCATTAAAAATTCCATGCAAAGGTAATAAACGCGCTTTGCACGTTTGCTTTTCATTTCTTGGTGGAAGCGTTCACGTTTTTCCAACATCATGTCGCGAATGCTCATAACAACCGCTTTATACAGCTGTTCCTTGCTTGCTTCTTCTGCGGAAACGCCGAAATAGCGGGAAAGTTTGCCCGCAATCATTTGTTTCGCTTCACTTTTAGTAAAAGTTTGTTTCATAAATCCTCCATAAGTAAACCCTACGCGGCATTTGCCGCGTAGGAAATATTTTGCTATTTAGTTTTCCATTAAAGAACGATATAGATTTGCGTAGGTGGTTGCCGATCTACCCCAAGAGAAATCCGAGTTCATTGCCGCAGAGCGATGTTCCTTAAAGATTTCAGGATTTTCGTAAAATTCGTTTACCGCCATCTTAATTACGTACAACATATCGTGCGCGTTATAGCGTGCGAAAGTATAACCGTTTCCACCTTTTTCGGTAAAGGGTTGAATGCTATCGTACAGCCCGCCCGTTTCGCGAACGATGGGCACCGAACCGTAACGGCAAGCAATCATTTGCGAAAGGCCGCAAGGTTCGCTTTTCGAAGGCATTAAATATAAATCCGAAGCGGAATAAATTTTACGCGCCATATCTTGATTGAAGGCGGTAATCGCCACCATTTTTCCAGGATATTTTGCCGCTAATTCGGTAAAGAACGCTTCGTATTCGCGTTCACCCGTGCCAAGTAAAACGAATTGCAAATCTTCTTGCATAATTTCTTCGCCAACGCACTTAATCAAATCTATCCCTTTATGCGCCGCCAAACGGGTAATTAAACCGATCATAGGAACGTTTTTCACGGGCAAGTTCAACATTTTTTGCAATTCTGCTTTGCAAACCGCCTTGTTTTCTTGCGCACATGCCGAATAGTTAGCAAATAACGCGGGGTCGGTTTCGGGGTTGTAAGAAACCACGTTGATGCCGTTCAAAATACCCGAAAGTTTATACGCGTTTTCCTTTACGATATGTTCTAAGCCGTGGGCAAAGTATCTATCGCAAATTTCATTTGCATACGTGGGGCTAACCGTAGAAACGCGGTCCGCCGTAACGATTGCGCCTTTCATTAAGTTGATGCAACCGTCGTAATCTAACATTTCGGTGTACGATTTATCAATACCGAATACGTCTTCCATAATGGAATCGTCGTATTTGCCTTGATATTCAATATTGTGAATGGTAAATACCGTTTTGATATTGTTAAATTCAGGACGAGCGCCGTAATTCGTTTTCAAATATACGGGGCAAAGCGCAGTTTGCCAATCGTTGCAATGCAACACGTCGGGAATAAAGTCCAAATGCGGCATCATTTCCAAAATTGCCTTTGCAAAGAACGCGAAACGTTCGCCGTCGTCGTAATAACCGTAAAAACCACCGCGTTTGAAATAGTATTCGTTATCAATGAAATAATACACTACGCCGTCTTTTACGGTTTTGAAAATACCGCAATACAAGTTACGCCAAGAAAGGGGCACGTTAAAACTTTCTACGAAAGTTAAGGTTTCCCTTAATTCGCTTTTCATACCTTGATATAGGGGGCAAACCACGCGAACGTCGTATTCCCCTTGCGCTTGCAACGCAATGGGAAGGGATCCGATAACGTCCGCAAGCCCACCCGTTTGGAAGAAAGGCGCGCATTCCGAAGCGGCAACCAAAATACGTTTTTTGGGCGTAATGGTCATTTCAGAAAGAATAGATTCTTTTTTTGCGGTTTTTGCTTTAGCTGCAGGGGCTTTTTTAGCCTTTTTTACTTCTTGCGCCATATTTTTCTCCTTACGCTCTAGAATTTTTAGCAAGATAGAAGGGATGTTCAATACTACCCGAAAGGACGCTCTTTTCACGAATCAGTACGTTTTTATCCGCAATAATGCAGTTTACCGTTGCGTTTTCTAACACTTGGGTATCTTGCATTAAAATCGCGTTGCTGATTACTGCACCACGGCCAACTTTAACGCCACGGAATAAAATACTGTTGTGAACTTCCCCTTCAATTACGCAACCGTCTGCAATCAAAGAATTTTCTACAACTGCAGCGTTACCGTATTTGGTGGGCGCGCTATCACGTACTTTGGTGTATACGGCGTTTTCGGTAAACAGTTCGTTGCGAACTTTTTCATCTAAAAGTTGCATATTGGAATTATAATAAGTCAACATAGAATCCATAGTTGCAATATAGCCGTCGAAACGGTAACCGAACAAGCGTAAACTACGCATGGAATCGGTCATAACTTGCAAGAAATGGTGGTGTCCGTGAGAAATTGCATCCGTAATCAAATTGATAAGGAAAGTTCTTTTCATAACGAACACGTTAACTACGTAGTTGCGTTCCTTATCTGCGGAAGCTTTGTCTTCCGAAACGATTTCGGTAATTCTACCCGTACTATCCGTTTCGATATACGCGTTTTTGGAAGCATCGTCCACCGCGCAGCGATAAACCATGGTTACGTCCGCGTCGTTTTCCGCGTGGAATTTGATAACCTTATTGTAATCCATTGCGTATACGCAGTCACAGTCGGTTAAAACCACGTATTCTTCGTAAGAGTGGTTTAAGAAACCAACGATACCTTTTAACGCTTCTAAACGGGTTTGATACAAAGATCCGCTTTCCTTAGAGAAGAAGGGGGGCAAAAGTACCAAACCGCCGTTTTTTCTAGCCAAGTCCCAATCCTTACCGCTACCTACGTGATCCATTAAGGATTGATAGTTGTTTTTAGTAATTACCCCAACTTTGGAAATTTGGGAATTTACCATAGAAGAAAGGGGGAAATCGATTAAGCGGTAACGACCGCCGAAGGGAATACTTCCCATCGTTCTTTTTGCGGTAAGTTCGGGCAAATTATCATCGTGAATATTAGAAAAAATAATACCAAGAGCAGACATCTTCTTATTCCTCCTTCATTGCGTATGCATCAACAACTTCGCCGGGGGCAACCGTTCCCTTTTCGGAAACAACGCTATCTCTACCAACAACCGAAATTTTTCCGTCGTCGTTCATAGCGCCAACCGTTGCATTTTCACCAATCGTAACGTGTTCGTCCAAAATGGAATAGGTAACGGTAGCGTTTTTCTTAACCACGGTACCGCTCATAATTACGCTTGCTTTTACAACCGCGCCCTTTTCTACAACTACGTCGCTACCTAAAATAGAATCTTCAACAACGCCTTCAATTTTACTGCCGGCAATCACGATACTGTTCGTAACCTTTCCTTCCTTGCCAACGAAATGCGGGGGGGAAATGGGGTTTCTGGAATGAACCTTCCAATTCGTGCGGGAAAGATCGTACGCGGGATCATCCCCCAAAAGGTCGTTATTAGCTTGCCACAAGGATTGAATCGTACCAACGTCTTTCCAATATCCCGAGAAGCGGTAAGCAACCATTTTTTCACCCGCGTTCAACATGCTGGGAATAACGTTCTTACCAAAGTCCTTAGAGGATGCGGGATCGCGGTTGTCGTCTTCCAAATATTTGTACATTTTTTCCGCTTTGAAGATATAAATACCCATAGATGCAAGATTGCTTTTGGGGTTTGCGGGTTTTTCTTCAAATTCGTAAATAGAATCGTCTTCGTTTACGTTTAAAATACCGAAACGGGAAGCTTCCTTAATATCCACTTCGTACGCCGCAATACAGCAATCCGCATTCGTTTTGATTGCGTGTTGCAACATCGCGTCGTAATCCATGCTATAAATATGATCGCCCGAAAGAATTAAAACGTATTCGGGTTGGAATTGGCGAATAAAGTGCAAGTTTTGGTAAATTGCGTTCGCCGTACCCAAGTACCATTTAGAGCCTTCCTTTGCTTGGTAGGGGGAAAGAATATGTACCCCACCGAAAGAACGGTCCAAATCCCAAGGTTGGCCGTTACCGATATAATCGTTCAAAATTAAGGGTTGGTACTGAGTTAAAACCCCAACCGTATCAATACCCGAGTTTACGCAGTTAGAAAGGGTAAAGTCGATAATACGGTATTTACCGCCGAAAGAAACCGCAGGCTTTGCGATTTTCGTAGTAAGAGCGTACAAGCGACTACCCTGCCCACCGGCAAGCAACATTGCAATACATTTTTTCTTCCTAATCATATTTTTACTCCTTTTAGGATTTTTTACCAAAGTTTTGCAATCACCAAACAAGCGCAAGGCTGCCACGTAAGAAAAGAAAGCGCAAAATACTAGTGATTATATATACTTGATTCCATTATATAACATTTATTAAAATATTTCAAGGGGAGAAAGGCAATTTGTTGAATTTTTTTGGCAGTTATTTCGTTTTTTCCTAATTTTGCCTTTTTTTATTTAAAAAAAGGAAGAAATTTTCATTTCTTCCCTTTCAATTTTAATAATTTTCTTTGCGCAATTCAAAAAAGCTCTTGGGATGCGCGCATACGGGGCAAAGTTCGGGGGCTTTCGTTCCCATAACCAAATGTCCGCAGTTTCTGCATTCCCATACCTTTACTTCGGATTTTTCAAATACGGATGCGGTTTCCACGTTTTTCAAAAGCGCGCGGTAACGTTCTTCGTGCGTTTTTTCAATTTTTGCCACCGCCGCAAAGCGAGCTGCAAGTTCGGTAAACCCTTCTTCCGCCGCTTCCTTTGCAAAACGGTCGTACATATCCGTCCATTCGTAGTTTTCCCCATCTGCCGCTGCGGCAAGGTTTTGGGGGGTAGAACCAATACCGGATAACGCCTTAAACCACAGTTTTGCGTGTTCTTTTTCGTTTTCCGCCGTTTTTAAGAAAATTTCAGCGATTTGTTCGTACCCTTCTTTTTTAGCAACGCTTGCAAAGTAGGTGTACTTATTGCGCGCTTGGGATTCCCCCGCAAACGCTTCGTGCAAGTTTTTTTCAGTTTTGCTGCCCTTTAATTCCATTAATTTTTCCTCCTTATTTCCCTTTCCGTTTTAGCGGAAAATTTTTTCTTTTTTGTACCGCATAAGCGCGCGTTGATACCGTTCGGATAAATCCATCATATATCTTTGGCGCGCGGTGTAATCTAAAGCACCGAATACGCTTTGGTCGGTCAACCTTCCAAGCATATCCGAAACTTCCCCTTCTTCATCCAAAATCCGTTTTACTTTCAAGTAAAACTCATCCTCGCGAGAAAGCGTTTTCCCTTCCATCTTTTGTGAGTAATATGCAACGACGTCCGTAGCGCAAACCCCGTTAATACGGGCTTTATCCACATGGCCGATTACGTCTTCACGGTGATTCTTCCAAAACCCGCCTTTCAAACGGGATTTTGCTTCTTTTGCAGCAGATTTGATGGTGCGATCACTCATATAAATTTGCTCCATAAAAAAAGTTTGCCCGACAAGTATAACTTATCGGGCGTACGTCTTGGTTAGTTTTTTACACTTCTCTTTCTTGCTGCTTCAGATTTCTTCTTGCGCTTTACCGAAGGCTTTTCGTAGCATTCTCTTTTGCGAAGGTCACTGATAATTGCGTCTCTGGAACACTTTCTTTTAAAACGACGAAGCGCGTTTTCCAAAGTTTCGTTTTCACCTACTCTAATCGTAGACATCCCAATTCCCCTCCTTCGCAGTACCTGCATTTATTTTGCGAAATAAAGTATAGCAAACAATCTTCGCCCTGTCAACTGTTTGAACTATCTTTTTTCTCTTTTTTTCGATTAAGCGGGTTGCCATCCCATTTTTTGCCCCGCCAAAATATGAACGTGCAAATGGGGTACGGTTTGCCCCGCGTCCTCACCTTGATTAATCACCAAACGGTAGCCGCCTTCCAAATGCAATTTTTCTGCTAATTCAGGCAGTTTTTTTAGCGCAGCGGCAAGTTTTTCACCTTGTTTTGCGGTCATTTCTTCCAAGGTAGGAAAATGTTCTTTCAAAAGCAATAAGTAGTGATATTTTGCTTTGGGGTCGATATCCGAAATGATCACCATTTCATCGTCTTCATAAAACTTGGTTGCAGGAATTTGACCTGCGATAATCTTACAAAAAATACAGTTTTCCATCGTTAATCCTCCTTTATTGCAAACGCACGCCAAGGCATACGTCCCCTTCGATTTCTTTTAATTGCACCGTGTATGCGCCCACGGGAAGCGCTTCGGGGATTCGCGTGCGTATATAGTTTTCGGTATAACCGTACGAACTTTCCCCATCTGTTTCTTCTACGATTACTTGGCGAATTTCACCAAGATTTTTTTCATAAAAGGCGCGTTTGGTTTGTTCCGCCAAGGCAAGCAATCGCTCGGTGCGTTCTTTTTTTACCCTTTTGGGTAAATCCGTAAATTTCGCCGCGTTCGTTCCCTCCCTTGCGCTAAAGGGGAAGGCGTGAATATCCGCAAAATTTACCTTTTGAGCGAAAGCAATGCTTTCGTTAAACCGTTCCTCCGTTTCGGTTGGGAAACCCGCAATAATATCCGTTGTAATTGCGGCAAGGGGGAAATATTCACGGATTAAATTCACCTTTTCCATATATTCTTCGGTGGTATATTTGCGATTCATATCCTTTAATACGCCGTTACTACCCGATTGTAAAGATAAGTGAAAATGGGGGGCGAAATTTTTCAATTCTTTTGCTGTTTGCAAAAACGCAGGGGTAACCACGCGCACCTCTAACGATCCCAAACGGATGCGGGAAGGAACGCCCCTTAACTCTTGCAAAAGTTCGGTTAATCCACCTTGCTCGGTTTGATACGCGGATACGTTAATCCCCGTAATTACCGATTCGGGCGCGTTCAACTGTAGCACTTCCTTTTTAACGCTTTCCATAGAGCGGCTACGCTCCCTTCCGCGCAAGTACGGAATTAAACAGTACGAACAAAAATTGTTGCAACCGTCTTGAATTTTAATATCCACGCGCGTTCGCGTAGCGCGGGAAATGGGCAAATCGCAAAAAGTAGTTTCTTCTTGCACGTCAATACGTGGATGAACACCTTCTTCGGTTAGATGTTTTACTGCAGAGATGATTACATCCTTTCTTTTCGCGCCGCCAACGTAAAAAACGCCTTCTTTTTCTAAAAACGCGTTAGCATCCTTTTGCGAGGCGCATCCCGTTACAAGAATTTTTGCATTAGGATTTATTTTTTTGATACGAGCCACCGCTTGGCGGGATTTTTTTTCGGCCTCCGCAGTTACGGCGCACGTGTTTAAGACGTATACGTCCGCATAGGTTAACCCTTCCGCAACCGTAAATCCCATATCCAAAAGCCCTTGGCGAATGGATGCCGATTCGCTTTCGTTTACCTTACAGCCAAGGGTGAAAACAGAAACCTTCATCGTTTCCACTCCCCCAATCCGTACGCAACAACCGAAACCAGCGCAATACACGCCGTTTCTGCGCGAAGAATGCGGTTTCCAAGGGATACCGATTGAAACCCACAAGAAAGGGCGTATCCCCTTTCTTCTTCGGAAAATCCGCCTTCGCTGCCTACGACGATAAACGTTTTGCCCGTTAGGTTAGTAAGGGAAAAGTTTTTTTCGTTTTCAAATTCGCAAGCAAAAATTTTGTTTTGATACCCTTGCGCTTGTTCTAACGCGCTTTTAAAGGGCAAATAGGTAACCGTGGGATAGGTTGCGCGGCCGCATTGCTTTGCAGATTCTTCCGCCACGCGATTTAGCCGTTCCATTTTATTATCGCTAACGTACGCGCTAGAAAAAGTGGAATCAAACACGATGATATTTTTCACGCCGAGTTCGGTTGCCTTTTGCACCACGAGTTCGGTTTTATCCCCTTTTAAGTATCCGCAACACAAGGTGATTTCCGCTTTCGGCTCGTTTGGGCAAGGACATCCTTCGCCAACCATTAAGCGCATCTTCTTTTTTTCTACCGAAAGAATTTCCGCAGGGTATTCCACGCCCGTGTTATTACAAAGCAGTAGTTTTTCCCCCGCTTTTAGGCGCAAAACGTTTGCTGCATGATTAAATTCTTCCCCAACCAGCTCACGTTCGCCAACGGAAAGTTCATTCACAAAAAATCTACGGAGTCCGCTCATACCCCTCTCCTAAAAGCAAGGGCGTTCCATTCCCCTTTACTTTTATGTTGCAATAAGTTAAATCCTAACGCTTGATATACGTTTTTTACTTCTTCCACGCGTGAATTGATAATTCCGCTTAAAATTAAAACGCCGCCTTCTTCCACGTGGGGTAATATGGTTTCGGAAAGCAAGATTAAAACGCCTGCGGTAATATTGGCGGTTACAACCCTACCCGTTACCGAAAGATCGTCCAATAAATTGTTTTCCGCAATTTCGCAGTTAGAGAGCACCCCGTTGTTTTCCGCGTTTTTCTTGGCGGATTGTACGGCAACGTAGTCAATATCCGTCATATACGCCTTTTTTGCGCCAAGTTTTACCATGGCAATTCCCAAAATACCGCTGCCCGTACCAACGTCCAAAACGGTATCCCCGTTTTGCACGTATTCTTGCAATAGTTCCACGCACATAGACGTCGTTTCGTGTTCGCCCGTACCAAACGCCATGTTGCTATCGATTTTTACGACTTGTTCGCCATTTTGCGCTTCGTAAGGAATCCATTCGGGGCAAACCACGATTTTACCAATGGGAATGGGTTTATAATGGCTTTTCCAAACTTCCCGCCAGGCATCCCCATCTACTTCCTTGGTAACCGTTTCCAAAGAGCCTAAATTCAAGAATCCTTGCGCGCGTTCTTTTAGGGATGCAAGTTCTTCTTGATAAGCAGAAAATTCTTTACCGAAAACGTCCTTCGGAACGTAGCACTTTACAAGGGCCTCTTTGGTGGAAGAAAGTAAATCTTCATCCAAATAATCCCATTTGGGATTTTTTTGCATTTTTAATTCTTGAATATCTTGAGGATCCGAAACTGCCACGCCGTAGTTGGTGTGATTCCACATCAAATCGCTAATCAAATCCGCAGCTTCGGTTGTGGTATATGTTGTAATTTCAATAAACTGCATTTCGTTTTTTCCTTACCCGTTTTTTCTATTTTAACACACAAAAAGCAAAAAATCAACGGGGAAAGTAAACTTTCCCCGAAAAACCTATACTTTTATATCTTAAAAACAAAAGAAAAGTAGGTCTTTCGCAAGAAAAACCTACTTTAACTAAATCTTACTTATAGGGATCTACGCCGTAAAGGGAATTTACGTTGTCCTGATACGCTTTAATCTTCACGTATTGCTTATCGTTTTCCATGGTGGCATCCAATGCTTCTAGCTGCTTTTTTTGTTCCTTGGTAAGCGCCTTGGGAACTTCCACAACAACGGTTAAGTACAAATCTCCGCTTCCCATACGGCTTTTTACGCCCTTTCCGCGCACGCAAAACATCTTTCCGCTTTGCGTTCCTTCGGGAACGGTATAAGTAAACGTATCGTCCACACCGGGCACTTGCACCTTACCGCCAAACACCGCCGTTTTATAAGAAATGGGCAATTCCACGTACAAGTCCGAGCCTTTACGCCTAAAAATTTTATGGGGCAACACGCTGATAATGATATTTAAATCACCCGCGGGTCCACCGCTCGTAGAGGCTTCCCCAAAGCCGCGTTTTTTCAAAATGTTACCGTTATCCACCCCAGCGGGGATTTCAATTTGCAGTTCGGTTTTCTTTTTAATAAAGCCCTTTCCTTTACAATCGGGGCAAGATTCCTTAATCTTTTTACCCGTACCACGGCAATCGCTACAGGGACGAACGTTTACCGTTTGGAAAATGGAACTTTGCGAAACGTAGCGAATTTGCCCCGTTCCGTTACATTTTTCACACTTGGTATACTCCGTTCCGTTTTTCGCGCCCGTACCCTTACAAGAAGAACAAGGTTCGTTACGCGTGTAAGAAACCGAGCGCGTACAGCCCTTGATTGCATCCATAAAGCTAATGGAAAGTTCAATGGTAATATCTTCGCCCTTTTGCGCTTGCGGGCGGGAAGCCCTTCCCCCACCCGTAAATTGGCTGAAAATGTCCCCAAAAATATCCCCGAAATCAAATCCACCACCCGAAAATCCACCGCCGAATCCACCGAAACCGCCTGCGTTAGGATGATCTAACGTATAATCGTACTGACTGCGTTTTTGGGGATCCGAAAGCGTTTCGTTCGCTTCGTTGATTTGCTTAAATTTTTCTTCACATTCCTTATCGCCGGGATGAAGGTCGGGGTGATACTGTCTGGCAAGTTTGCGGTATGCCGATTTAATTTCGTCCTGCGAAGCGGTTTTAGACACACCTAAAATTTCATAATAATTTTGCGCCATACTCTCCTACCGTAAAAGTGCATATGGAACGGCTTAAATTAAGCCATTCCACGCACGAAATATTGATTTTAGTTTGCTTGATCTTCGGGATTTGCTTGTTGCGCTTCCGCTTGTGCTTGTTGGTAAACCTTAGCAAAGATACCTTGCGATTCGTTCCCTAAACGTTCGGTTGCTTTTACGATTCTTTCATCGTCTTCAGAAGCAAGTTCTTCTTTCGCAACGCGAAGTTCTTCTTCTAATTTCGCTTTATCTTCTTCGGTAAGCTTATCGCCAAGTTCGCCCATCGATTTTTCAATTGCGAAAATCATACCGTCTAACTTATTTCTATTTTCAACGATATCTTTACGCTTTTTATCTTCTTCGGCGTACATTTCCGCTTCCTTAACCGCCTTCTCGATATCTTCATCCGAAAGGTTGGTAGACGCGGTAATGGTAATGTTTTGCGTTTTGCCCGAAGCTACGTCCTTTGCTTCTACCTTAACGATACCGTTTGCGTCGATATCAAAGGTAACTTCGATTTGAGGAATACCGCGGGGTGCGGGCGCAATGCCGTCAAGCGCGAATCTACCAAGGGTTTTGTTATCTTTTGCAAATTGGCGTTCCCCTTGCAATACGTGGATATCAACTTGCGTTTGGTTATCCGCCGCGGTAGAGAAGATTTGCGATTTTTTAACGGGGATGGTGGTGTTTCTTTCAATCAATTTGGTGGAAACGCCGCCCAAGGTTTCAATACTTAAGGAAAGGGGGGTTACGTCTAACAAAAGTACGTCCTTAACTTCCCCACTGAGTACGCCGCCTTGTACAGCCGCGCCGATTGCAACGCATTCGTCGGGGTTGATGCCCTTGAAGGGTTCTTTACCCGTCGCCTTTTTCACCGCTTCCGCAACGGCGGGAATACGCGTAGAACCACCAACCAAAATTACCTTATCAATATCCCCGTAGGAAAGATCTGCATCCTTCATTGCTTGCGCCAAGGGGGTAAGGGTTGCGTTTACCAAATCTTCGGTCATCGTATCGAATTTTTGCTTGGTTAAGGTTACGTCCAAGTGTTTGGGGCCGGTTGCATCTGCCGTAATGAAGGGCAGGTTGATTTGGGTGGAAGACATACCCGAAAGTTCAATCTTCGCCTTTTCTGCCGCTTCTTTTAAGCGTTGCATTGCCATTTTATCCTTGGAAAGGTCAATTCCTTCCGCCTTCTTAAATTCGGCAACAAGGTATTCCATAATCTTCTTATCGAAGTCATCCCCACCAAGCATCGTGTTACCGTTGGTTGCAAGAACTTCAAACACACCGCCACCGATTTCCAAAATGGATACGTCGAACGTACCGCCACCAAGGTCGTAAATAATTACCTTGTGCGAACCTTCCCCTTTATCCAAGCCGTAAGCAAGTGCTGCAGCGGTGGGCTCGTTGATGATACGCAAAACGTTTAAGCCCGCAATTTTACCTGCGTCCTTCGTTGCTTGACGTTGGCTATCCGAGAAGTACGCGGGGCAAGTGATAACCGCTTCGGTTACCTTGTCGCCAAGATACGCTTCCGCATCCGTTTTTAATTTAGTTAAAATCATTGCGGAAATTTCTTGGGGAGAATAGTTTTTATCGTCCACCCCAAATTTGAAATCGCTACCCATGTGGCGTTTAATAGAAATTACCGTACGATCGGGGTTTGCTACCGCTTGACGCTTAGCAACTTGCCCAACCAGTCTTTCTCCATCCTTTTGGAACGCAACTACCGAAGGGGTAGTTCTGCTGCCTTCTGCGTTAGCAATAACAACGGGTTCGCCCCCTTCCATTACCGCTACGCAAGAGTTCGTAGTACCTAAGTCAATACCAATTACTTTTCCCATAATATATCTCCTTGAAATTTTTTATCAATTTATTTTGGCTTACGCCTTATATACCGAAACTTGAGAAAAACGAATTACCTTTTCCCCAAGTTTATAGCCTTTGGTGTACACTTCTGCAACCGTATCGTCCGCTTCTGCGTTTTCGGTAGGAACTTGCATTACCGCTTCGTGAACGGTAGGATCAAAAGGTTCGCCAGCGCCCGGAATTTCAGTAATGCCAACCGAAATCAAGGCGTCATCAAAACTCTTTTTTAACATTTTTAAGCCCGTAAGGGTGCTTTCATCCATTTGCATTTTTAACGCTCTATCCAAATTATCCCCAATAGGGAGTAAACGGATTGCCATTTCGCTTTTGCCTTCTTCCAAGCTTTCCAAACGAATACGCGCGTTGCGTTTTTTATAGTTATCGAATTCAGCGGCCAAGCGCATCCATTTATCTTTATAGTCTTCCGAAGCCTTTACCGCTTCTTCGTATTGTTGTTGGATATCCTGCGCGCCTTCCGCAATTTCCTTCGTTTTATAATATTCCACCAAGGAAATCAATTCTTCCTTACTCATTTCCGAAAGGGAAATTTCGGTGGTTTGTTCGTTCATTTCTTCGCTCATATCCATCTCCGTCATTTCAGTAATTCCTCTAAAACCTTGCCAACCGATTCAAGCACGGTGATTACGCGTTTGTAATCCATACGCATAGGGCCAATTACCCCGTAAGTACCAAGGTTTACCCCACCTGCGGTATAGGTTGCGGTTACCACCGAACAATCTTCGGAAATGCCCGCTTCCGCGCCGATTTTTAGGCTAACTTCGATACCGCCGTCCGAATCTTTTAAAACTCTTGCCAAATTATCTTTATCCGCAACCACGGTTAAAAAGTTGCGCATCTTTTCCACGTCAAAGTATTCGGGTTGGGCAAGAATTTTTTCTTCCCCTTCCAAAACCACTTCGCTTTCCTTTTTACAGTACTTTTTAATGGCTTCCAGAACGCTACCGAACACTTCGCGGTACGCGCCGAACTCTTCGGCAACCTGCTCGTCAAGCCCGGCGGTTTCGTTTAATCGTTTGCCTTCTAACATACGGCTTAACATTTTTCCCGCCGCTTCTACCGATTCGTCCGTAATACCCGCGGGAAGGGAAATGATGTTATCTTTTAGCAAGCGTTCTTCGGTTACGATTAACAAAAGCGCGCTACCCTCTTTAATTTTTAAAAGCTTTACCGCTTCAATTTTATCTTCGGGGTCTAAATTCGTCATTGCAACCGACGTATAATCGGTCATTTCGCTGATAACTTTTACAGCGCGTTTTACAACCTGCTCCAAATTATCCGTATGTTCGCCAAGCACTTCTCTTAAATAATCGAGTTGCGCGCGGGACATGTGTTTTTTCTGCATTAACTCGTTTACGTATAACTTATACCCTAAAGGGGAAGGAACCCTTCCGCTAGAAGTGTGTAAGTGTTCTACGTAACCCATTTCCTCCAACGCGGAAAGCTCGTTTCTTACGGTTGCGGAACTTACGTCCGTTAAATAGTTTTCCGTAATACTTTTACTGGAAACGGGGGTAGCGGTACTAATGTATTCATCCACCAACACTTGCAAAATGCGTTTTTTACGCGGCGATAAAGTTACCTTTTCATCCATTAGCAAATCCCCCTTCCGTTTGTTAGCACTCTTTTTGTTTGACTGCTAACTCTGGCTTTATTTTACACAAAAAGTGTTTGCTTGTCAACTACTTTTTATAACTTTTTTGTAAAATTTGCAAAAATAGTTTTACGCTTTCCCTTTATACCTATGGTATAAGTACAAAAAAACGGCTACCACGAAGAATGTGGAGCCGTTTTAAATTCGGTTAGTTAAAAGGTATATTTTTCAATTTTTTCCATTGCGCTGTTAATCAATCCTTCTACGTCCAGTTTTGCTTCTGCAGCCAAAACTTTATCCATACGCGGCTTGATTAATGGGTACTTGGGCAAGAACACCGTACAGCAATCTTCGTAAGGAAGAATGGAGGTTTCGTAACTGCCGATTTTTTGCGCTACCTCAATAATTTCCAATTTATCAAACGCAATTAAGGGGCGGAACACGGGCATGGTTACCACGCTGTTGGAAGAAGTGATACTTTCCACCGTTTGGCTTGCTACTTGCCCCAAATTTTCCCCCGTAATAATCGCGCTATCCCCACGGCCTTTCGCCAAGCGCTCGGCAATACGCATCATAAAGCGACGCATCATGGTAATCATCATTTCTTCGGGGCATTTTTCATGAATTGCTTCCTGAATTTCGGTAAAGGAAACGACGAATAGGTTTACCCCGCCCGAATATTCCGCAACGATTTTACTTAAATCCAAAACCTTTTGCTTTGCCGCTTCCCCCGTATAAGGGAAGGAATGGAAATGGATAGCATCCAAGCGCATACCTCGTTTTGCCAGCATATAACCCGCTACGGGGCTATCAATTCCACCCGAAAGAAGAAGCATCCCTCTACCCGAAGAACCCGTAGGCATACCGCCTACGCCTTTGATAGCATCCGTATATACGAAGGTTTTTCCGTTTTCGCGCACGTCGATATTCAAAACGAAATCGGGCGCGTGCACGTCAACTTTTAGCCCCTTGCGTTCGGAAAGCAGTCTTCCGCCGATCCTTCTAGAAATTTCAGTAGAAATATAGGGGAAGGTTTTATCCGCGCGATTGGTTTCCACCTTAAAGGTACCCGTTTCCCTTGCTTGGCTAAGCGCGGCGCGGAAAATTTGATCCATATCAGATTCCACGATATCCGCAACGCTAAACGAATGAATCCCGCTTACCTTTTTTAATTTTTCGATGATCAAATCCATATCGAATTCGCTAAAATCCGAAACCACGAAGCGGGAGGGCATTTTTTGAAAAGTATGCGGAATCTCCGCAAGCGTTTTTTGAATATTTTCTTGCAATAATCTTTCAAAATATCCGCGATTTTTCCCTTTTAAAAAGATTTCGCCAAAGCGAATTAAAATTATTTTTTGCATACGTTCACCTTCATTACTTTTCTTAATTTATCAGCCGCGGTTATCATTAAATCGGTTGCCCTATCTACCTCTTCCGCCGTTGTTTCCTGTGAAAAACTGATGCGAAGCACCCCGTCAAGAACGTCTTCCCCGTATCCGCAAGCGCGCAAAACGCGCGAAAACCGATCTTTAGAAGAGCAAGCGGACCCCGTACCAAGAAGAACGCCTTGTTCTTCCAACATATGTAAAAGCACTTCCCCACGCACTGCGCCTGCGGAAACGCTCAACACGTAAGGGGAAGCATCTTCACCCGAAATAACGGTAAATCCGTTTTCACTTAAACGCGTGCGCATATGCTGATTTAATACGGAAATACGCTCGTATTCCCCTTGCAAATTTTGCAGTTTTTCGGTTAAGGCGTATTCAAAGTTTTTGATTCCGAATACGTTTTCCGTACCACTTCTCAACCCGCTTTCTTGTCCACCCCCAAAAATAAAGGGGTGCACGGCGGTTGGCTTTTGAGAAATTAACGCGCCCACGCCCTTTAGCCCGCCCACTTTATGCGCGGAAACAGAATATAAATCCACGAAGGGCGAAAGACGAACGGGTATTTTACCCAAGGCTTGTACCCCGTCGCTGTGAAAAATACATCTTGGGGCAACTTGCTTTACTCTTTTTGCAATGGCGTTAATATCGTTAACCGCGCCCGTTTCGTTGTTTACGTGCATTACCGAAACGAAGGCCGTGCGCTCGTCTATTAAGGATAGTAGTTTTTCCACGTCCACTTTTCCGCACTTATCAATGGGACAAAGCGCCGTTTCCACACCGCGGGAAGATAATTCCTTAAAGGAAGCGATCATTGCGGAATGTTCCCCTTCGGTGGTAACGCATTTCCCCTTACCGCTATGGCAAAAAACGGCGGTGTTATCCGCTTCACTTCCGCAAGAAGTAAAAATTACCGTTCCCGTTTTTAATCCCACGGCGCGAAGAAGCGCTTCGCGTGATTGTTGTAACTCCCCCGCAAGACTAATCCCTTGGCGGTATTTTGCCGAAGGATTGAAATATTTTTCGGTTGCATAAACGCTTGCTTTTTTAAGCGCGCCTTCGCTAGGGCGCGTTGTTGCGGCGTTATCCAAGTAAATCATGATAAGAAAGCCCCTTTTCCAGCGTAGAGCGGTTTACCGCTTTTAACAGCGTAGCCACGAATTCCTTACTACATTCCAAACACAAGATTTCCGTTCCGTAAGCACCGTGAACGGCAAAGTAAAACCCTTCTTCCCATTCTTCCGTAGGGTTTGGCGACGCCACGCTTACCTTAACTTTGGGATTTTTTGTTAGCGATTTATAATCTTCCGAGCCAAACTTGCCAATTTTCCCAATTTGTAAGGGTTTAACATCGTGTTTTAGTCTTCTTGCTTTTTTGCTAATGACTTTCACGATTTTCATTTCACCGTTTACCAAAATATAATCGTAATCATACACCAAATGGAAACGCTTAAACCAAACAAATACCGAACCGATTCCAAAAGCCAATCCAAAGCCGAGGAAGAGCAACAAATCCATTTGTGTGCGCGTAAACAAAGAAAAATAAACCAAAATCATACCTAATAGCATCATCCCAGCAGAACAAAACGCCAGAAAAATGCGCAACATTTCGCGTTTTTTGGGATGATTCATTTCCCTTGTTTCTTCATAATAAAAATCCATAATTTTCTCCGTTATTTCAGTTTTACCACGGTTACGCCGTACGAGCCTTCCCCATATCTACCCGGGCGGAACTCTTTCACGCAGGGATGTCCTTTTAAGTGTTGGGTTATCCCCGCTTTTAACCTTCCGGTTCCCAACCCGTGAATAATTCGCACTTCTTCCAACCCACCCATCACGGCTTGGTCCAAAAAGGCGTCTACTTCGGGCAATGCTTCATCCACGCGAAGACCCAGTAAATTAATTTCGGTAGCCACGTGTTTCACGGGGGCTACGTCCTTCGGTTGCGAAACGGGTTGTATACGCTTGGGTTTGTCTTTTTGCTTTTTCACTTGCAATATAGAAACGTCGTTTGCTTTTAAGGTAAGTTTCATTTGCCCAACCGCAACCGAAACTTCCTTCTTTTTGGGATTAAGAGAAAGGATTTCCCCTTCCGTCCCCATAGAAAACACGTAAACTTTAGCCCCAACTTTGACCTGTTCAAAGGTTGCGGGGGTATATTCGGGGCGGTTTTCCGCTTCGGACTCGGATTGAAATTTTAAATTTTCCAAACGGTTTCGCAAGGTGCTTGCGTTAATTACGTCCCCGCCGTCCATTTGCTTACTTTCAAAAATTTCTTTGATTTGGGCAAGCATTTCATCCGCTTCGTATAACCGTTCCCCCACCATACGGCGAAGTTCCGCCTTTGCCGAAACGGACAACCGTTCGCGTTCTTTTTGCAAATTCGCGCGTTCGGTTTTTAATAGTTCTAATTCTCTTTCTGCTTCCAAACGCGTTTTTTCCAGACTTTCGCGTTCGTTTTCCGCAAGTTTACGGCTTTCTTCCGCCTTTCTTAAAATGTGCTCAAACGCAACTTTCCTGCCCGAAAGATGATCGGTAGCGCGATCGGCAACCGCCTTGTTTAATCCCAACCGCTTGGAAATTTCAATGGCGTTACTGCTGCCGGGAAGCCCCACGTTAATTTTGTATACGGGCGCAAAAGTAAAGGGATTAAACTCCATACACGCGTTTTCAATACGCTCGTCACGGAAAGCAAACTCCTTTAACGCTTGATAGTGCGTGGTGATAATTCCGCACGCGCCCTTATTTAGCAATTCTTCTAAAATAGCCATAGCGAGGGCGCTACCTTCTTCGGGGTCCGTTCCCGCGCCGATTTCGTCAATCAATACCAACGATTTTCCGTTAACCTGTTTCACAATGGAAACGATATTCGTCATATGCGAAGAGAAGGTGGATAGACTTTGTTCAATACTTTGCTCGTCCCCCACGTCGCAAAAAACGCTTTCAAAGAAGGATAGGTTTGCTTCTGCCGCAGGCACGAACAAACCGCAAAGCGCCATTACCGAAAACAAACCGATAAGTTTTAACGAAACCGTTTTTCCGCCCGTGTTAGGACCGGTTAGAAGCACGAACTTATAATCCTTACCTAGGGCAATATTTAAGGGTACTACTTTTTCGGGGGCAATTAAAGGATGCCTACCTTTTTTAATTTCCACCCAGCCGTTTTTATTTAACTTGGGCAGATTACTTTTGGTTTTGTAACCGTAAGTTGCTTTTGCGTAATACAAATCCAGCGTTTCCAAAATTTCAATGTTACGCGTTAAAGGAAGTTGCACCGCGCCAACGCTATCCGAAAGTTCGGACAATATGCGATCAATTTCCGCTTCTTCCAAAAGGGTTTGCGTTTTTAATTCATTATTCAGTTCCAATACCACTTCGGGCTCAATAAAGAAGGTAGACCCGCTTGCGGAATGATCGTGCACGAAACCCTTGATTGCGGATTTGTGTTCCGCCTTTACGGGGATAACGTACCGATCTCCACGCACCGTAATAATGGATTCCTGTAAATATTTTGCGTTTTCCTTATGCAAAAAGGATTGCAATTTTTCGCGAATTTCTACGTTTAGGCGTTTGATTTTAGCGCGAATTTGATAGAGTTTTTCGCTGGCGTTATCCGCAACAGCATCTTCCGAAAGGATTTTAGAAGTAATTTCCTTTTCTAAATTTGCATCTTGATAAAGCCCTATCGCCAAATCCTTAATCAAAGTAATGCTTTCGTCTTGCACGCCCAAAACCGAGGTTCTAGTTACGCGCGAGGATCGCAATAGCCTTGCAAAACGCAACAAACTTTTCATAGAAAGGGTGGCGTGCAAGCGCAAACGGTCAAATTCATCCGTGAATGCGTCGAAAAACTCCACTTGCCCCACGCCGTGTTGAAATAATAGGCGATCTGCTTCCACGGTATATCTCATTTTCGTTAACGCGCCTTCAAAGGTTTCTTCGGGCGCGTCGGATAATATCGCTTGCTTTGTGGTAGTTAAAACGGCGTATTCCGCTACGCGATTTAAAACCTTATTAAATTCAATTGCTTGTAATACCTTTTTAGAAATCATTCTTATTCCACACCCTTTGAAAAATGTCCGCCAGTTGTTGATTTTAATGCTTTTTTACATGCGTTGAGGTTGGGAATTGCCATTGCGATTCCCCCCCGTTCTTGCGGAGTTAAAGATAAGAAATTTAATAGGTTTTTACTGAAAAATTTAGGTGGCATTAAAGAAGCGTTATTAAACACTTCAAACTTGCAACCGTTTAAGCGATACCTACGAACGGGGAATTCCTTTTTTGCTTCGTCACGTATCGTAAACGCGTTGGGAACGCGACAGGTTTTACACGTTTTCCCCATGGGGCAATAACATAGTTGCATTAACTTAATTGCTCCCACGCTGGGAACGAACGCTTCGCTAATAGATAAATTTTCTATTTCGGAAAGCGAAAGTTCTTTGGAAAGCGTAAAGCGTTCGGCAAAAGAGTTTTTTGCCCATTCCAAATCCGTTTGATTCGTAAAATTACATTCTTCCCCTAAAAATAGAGGCATTTTTAAACGGTTGGCAAATTCGACGCCGTACAAACCTTGCGCAAATACACCGTAAAAGCGCTTGATATACGGATAAACGACTTTCGCGTCTTCTTCGGTAAAAAACGGAGGCAAGTACAAATAAATCTTTCCCGAAAAGTCTTGTGTTTTTTCAAACAGCGCGTTAATTTCTTCAATATCGTGATAATCGGTAGGCGCGTAAATAAGGTTTTCAAACGCCGCTAACGGAAAATCTACGTTATCAGTAATCACAGCAAATTCCATTCGTTCCGCATTTCCGTCAACTCTTTTAGAAACAGTTTGAAAAGCGTTTACACAGTTTACTTGATTGTTTTTATTTTTGCTTAAAAGCGCAAACAGCTTTTCGTAAGCAGATCTTCTAAGCGCGTTCAAATTACCCTTCGTAATAAACAATCCTTGGGCAACGGAAATCTTTTTTTCAACCACTTCTACGGGATATTCCCCCGTTTTTAACAGTTGTTCTGCAACTTGTTTTTTTGTCATGGGGGCGGTTTTTGCCAAAGAAACTTCTCCGCTTTCCACAAAAACGTCTACGCCGTTACAAGATAAAGAAAGTTCCGCTTTCCCCTCAACCAAGGTGGCGGTAAGGCATACGGGTAGCAATCTTTTTTTAGAAAGCAATTCTTCGTTTAAGCCCGTATCCGTCGTAATATGTACGGCATCGCCTACAGAAACGCTTCCACCGTACGAAAGGTAAAAACCAAAAGGCGTCTGGCGCGCGTTTTTATACACACCTCCGCCCGTTTCCCCCGTTTCGCCAATCATTTTGAAACCGTCACCCACCGAAGGTGAATACGAGGAACGAACCAAACAACTATTTCCGCGAATTTCTTGTACGACGCCGATTTTAACGCCTTTATGATTTTGAATTTTATCCGAAATCAGTTTCTTATCTTGCCCAAAGGCATATCCGTGCGTATAATCGCCGCGGTTGTACACACGGCTTAATCTTGATAAAGAGATAGGTTGCCCATCCAGTAACGCGCGATAGTATTCGGTAGCCGCTGCGGCGTATTCGGGCCGACGCATGCGACCTTCAATTTTCAAAGAAGAAACGCCCGCATCTTTTAATTCGGTTAAAAATTCGCCCAAACTCAAATCCGAAAGGGAAAGGGCATACGAAGGCGCGGTATTCCAACTATCCTTATGAAAAGAATATTTTTTACGGCAAGGTTGTTTGCACCTTCCACGATTGCCACTATTTCCCCCAACGAAAGAAGAAAAATAGCAATGCCCCGAAAAACAAGTGCAAAGCGCGCCTTGTACGAACACTTCAGTTTCGATAATAGACGCGATTGCTTTTATTTCCTTTATGGGCGTTTCACGCGCTAAAACTACGCGGCTATACCCCATAGCCTTTGCGTATTTTGCGAAAAACACGTTACATACGCCCGCCTGCGTGGATAAGTGAAACAGGATGTCCGGATAAAGGGATTTCATTTTTGCGCCGAAATAAAAATCTTGCACGATAAACGCGTCCACGCCCAAATTCCAAGCATGAACGATACGTTCTTCGGCCAAGGCCAATTCCTCATCCTTTAAAACCGTGTTAACGGTTAGATATACTTTTACACCGAACGGTTTTGCATACGCTAAAATTTCACTTAAATCGTCAAAAGTAAAATTTTCTGCCGATGCGCGCGCCGAAAAATCTTTTAGTCCTAGATATACGGCGTCCGCCCCTGCATTTACCGCGGCGTAAAAGCCCTGTTTTCCGCCCGCAGGCGCCAAAATTTCCAACATACTTATTATTTTACCACTTTTTTGCGTTTTTGGAAAGAGTTTTTGCTTTCTTTTTATAACTTTAGTTAATTTTCTTGCCAAACTGAAATTTTTAGTCTATACTATACGAAAGGTGGGCAACGAAACGAACACCCACCTAGAATTTCACTCTTTAGATATGAGGTATTGATATGACGACGGAACATAATATCCCCATGGATGAAATTTTTGATTACTTAATCAGTTCGATTGAGATTTGCTTATTTGAATTAGACGAAGGCCGCCCAACCGATCGAGAACACGCCGCGTTTATCAAAGGCGAGCGAATTGCCTACGTTGAATGTTTGGAAATGTTGCAACGTTGCGAAAAATATAAAGAATTAGGATTAGATTACGATATTGAAGCAAGATATTTAGATAATAGATAATCTTGCCCGTTTCTTCTTAAAACCGCCCCGCCAATGCGGGGCATTTTTGTATAAAAAAAACAGGTTTCCAAAACGGAAACCTGTTTTATTTTAAGCAAAATTAGTCTTCAACTCTTTCAGCGTAGAAATCTTTACCTTCACGGCAACCTTTGTGTTCCATTTTACCGGCAAAAGTTTTACCGTCGTCTTGCGAATAACCGCCTACGTTAAAGTAGTAAGTAGTGTGCTTGGTAACGCGAGATCCGTAGAATTCGATTCTATGGCCATCTACTTTACCACGCAAATCAATCGTGTGACCCTTTAAATTAATTTTACCAACCAAGGTTTGCGCTTGTTGGTCAACGTCAATTGCTAAAATGCCGGTTTTATACCCGAATCTTTTTTTAATTTTGTATTGATAAGTGCCGTAGAACATTTTGCCCCTCCAAATCATTCAAATTTCCTAAATTATATCACGAACTGGATTTTTTGTCAATAACTTAAGTAAAATCTTTTTGTTTTTTTGTAAAAAAATAACGATAAAACATCACGCCGCCAATCAAAATCGAAAAAACGGAAGTTAATTGCGAAGGTGTAAAAATGGAAATTACGGTTGCGCCGCGTTCATCCGAACGGAAAAATTCAATAACGAACCGCCAAATTCCATACCCTATCAAATATACGGACATCGGTAACGATTTCTTCCGCTTGAAAAACAAATAGGTTACGGCAGCAAATAAAGCAAACAAAAACAACGCTTCAAACAATTGCAAAGGCACGACTTTATGCATTTCATAAGGGGTGGAAACACCGTACCACGCATCCGTTTCCCTACCGTAACAACATCCACCGAATAAGCACCCTAGCCTTCCAAAAGCGTGCGCAACAGTTATACAACAAGGCGCTACGTCCACAACGTGAGAAAACGCTTCAAAAAATTCTTTTTGCTTTTCCTTTGGATAAGCAATTTTCCCAACGAACAAGACGCATAACAAATAAAAAATAGCGCCCCCGATTAGCCCACCCATAAAGGTGATTGCGCCAAGTTCAAACACTCCGCTAGCCAAATAATTATAGAACCCTTGGAATAGCATTGCAGCCAAGTACCCTATACAAACGGCGGGAATTGCAATACCTAGAAATATCAGTTGATATTTTCTTGGCATTTTCCTAGCATCCGTATAGAAACGGAATACGATAAGCGCCGCCACTAAACCTACGGCGGTAAGCAAATCGTATAAATTCATTCCAAATAAAATGGGATTTGGATACATAACTTCTCCTAAAAAGGTAAAAATTTACGGAAAGCGGAAGGTAAGGCAATTTCCTTTTGAATTTCTTTTTCACTTACCCAACGAAAATCGCCAAAGGTTTCGTTACACAGAAAAGCAAATGCTTTCATCTTCCATAAAACGTGTGTAAACACGTGCGTTTCGTTTTTTTCATATATCGGGGTAAGAGTTTTTGCGCCACGTTTTACAAGATAATCAATGCCCGATTCCACGGTAAATTCTCCGTACGAGCAAGGGAATTGATACTGATCAAATAAAACCCCTTTTTCTTTCCGCTTTTCTACGGCAATCCTATCCCCCGCGCGCAACAAAAACACACCTAGTTGATATACTTTTCTTTCGCTTTTCGCCTTTCTATTTGGTCTTAAAGACTCCTCTCCCCGCAGCTTCGATAAGCAAATCTGCGCAAGCGGGCATTCGTTACAATGCGGTTCGCCGTTCGGCACGCATACAGTTGCGCCCAACTCCATTAAACTTTGCGTAAGATTGGAAGCAGAATCCCCCGTGGGGTACACACCTTGCAAATCGCGAATTACGTCCTTTTTTACACGTTCCGAAAGCACGTCCCTATCATCCGCAAACACACGCGAATACACGCGCAACACATTACCGTCTACCGCAGGAGTGGGAAGGCCAAAAGCAATGGATGCAATTGCCCCCGCAGTATACGCGCCTATGCCGGGAAGAGAAAAAATATCTTCGTAGCGGGAAGGAAAATTACCCTGAAATTCGTTTACGATAACGCGCGCGGCTTTTAATAAGTTACGAGCGCGCGAATAATAGCCCAAACCTTCCCAATATTTCATCAATTCATCTTCGCTTGCATTTGCAAGGTCTTGAACGGTGGGAAATCGTGCGATAAAGCGTTCAAAATATCCGCGGACCGCCTCTACGCGTGTTTGTTGTAACATAATTTCGGAAATCCAAACGCGATATGGCGTAACGCTATTCCGCCACGGCAAATCTCTACGGTGATTTGGATACCAAGCTAGTAGTTTTTCGGTTATTTCGCGCAATCTTTCCATTATCTTGAAAGAACTTCCACGCCTGTTTCGGTAATCAAAACGGTGCTTTCCTCTTGCGCGGAAAGGCTACCATCCGCAGTATAAATCGTCCAGCCGTTCCCGGCGTCCACAAAAACGTTGCGTTTCCCCGCATTGATCATGGGTTCAATGGTAAACACCATACCCGGAAGAAGAACCATACCGCGTCCTAAGTCCCCCACGTGCGCGACGAAAGGGTCTTCGTGCATAGCAAGCCCAACGCCGTGTCCACCCACTTCTCGAACGACCGTAAAGCCGTTTTTTACCGCTAATCGGTTGATGTGAAAGCCAATATCTCCTAAATGCGCGCCGGGACCAATTTTAGAAATAGCAAGCGCAATACTTTCGCGCGTTACTTTAATTAACCTATCCGCTTGAGGAGTAATTTCCCCAATGGCAAACATTCGGCTAGCATCCCCAAAATACCCGTTTACAATGGTAGTGCAATCAACGTTTACAATATCGCCCTTTTTTAAATAAGTGCGAGTATCGGGTATCCCGTGGCAAACTTGACTGTTAACGGAAACGCAAACGCTTTTGGGAAACCCTTCGTAATTCAAAGGCGCGGGAATCCCCCCAAGTTTTCGCGTTTCGCTATCTACCACGCGATTAATATCTTCGGTGGTTATCCCTTCCTTAATCATTTTTGCAACGGCGTCCAAAACCAAGGAATTAATTCTACCTGCTTCACGGATCCCTTCAATTTGAACGGGATTTTTAATCATTTTCAGCGTGGGCGTTTGCTGGCGTTGCGCTTTATATTTTTTGATCAGTTCTTCCGCATTTTTATGGCAGTTTTCATAAGGCAATCCGCTGCCGCACGAACAAAGATCCACTTTTTTATCCTCTTTTTTCTTTATTATAATATACAATTTTTCCTGCTTCTACCGAATTCGTAAGCCATACGTTACCGCCAATCACTACCCCGTCGCCAACAACGGTATCCCCGCCCAAAATAGTGGCGTTTGCGTAAATAATTACGTTATTACCGATTGTAGGATGGCGTTTTCCACCTTTTACGGGATTGCCGCCTTCATCTAGGCGGAAACTTTTTGCGCCCAGCGTAACGCCCTGATACAAACGAACGTGATGTCCAATTTCGGTAGTTTCACCAATAACGATACCCGTACCGTGGTCGATAAAGAAATATTCGCCAATGGTTGCGCCCGGGTGAATATCTATCCCCGTTTTATTGTGCGCAATTTCGGTAATCATACGCGGAAGGTAGGGAACACCAAGCAAAAACAATTCGTGCGCTATTCTATAAAGAGTAACGGCGTAAAAACCGGGATAGCACAACATAATTTCATCCAACGTTTTCGCCGCGGGGTCTCCTTCGTAAAACGCTTGCAAATCCTTTAATAGCGCGTTCAACACGGCAGGGATGCGGGGCATAAACTCTTCCACGATTCGCACGGTTTTTTCATTATCCCCCGCAAGGACGGGCAACAAAATATTCGTTAACCGCTTTTGCACGTTTTGTAAACGTTTATACGCCGAACGGCGCGCGTGTTCTTTTCCGCTATCAAGCACGGGAAAATACAAAAAACGAAGTTCATTTAAAAACTCCTTCACGTTATCGCGCGTAGGAAAATTGCGAACCGTAGTTTCTTGCGTTTCGTATATCGTAAGTATTTCTTTTTCAATTTGACGAAGTTCCATATCACACCGTCCTTTTCAGGGTTTTATTCTATCATTAAAAATATTCTTTTCGTTTATTAATCGTTACAACAAGGGCGCAAAAATCCGTAATAACGCGCAAATTAGTCTTGTAAAAGGTTTTTGATGAAAATCCTTGGGAATTTCTATGCATTCCTGCGCCGTTTCTTCAAAATCTTTCCGCATTTCTAGCACCGCTTGCCCACCGTATAGCACGGCGCCACATTCAAAATGATGGGACAAACTGCGATAATCCAAATTTAACGTGCTACACATGGCAATGTTTTCGTCTACAACCACGTTTTTTGCATGAATAAATCCGGGCGCGTATTCTAAAATTTTAACACCTGCCGAAAGCAAAGGTGCGTAATTGCTGCGCGTCATCGCGTAAACCAACTTTTTATCCGGGATTCGCGGCGTAATAACGCGCACGTCAACACCGCGCAAAGCGGCGTCGCAAAGCGCGCTTTTAATCGAGTGGCTAACGATAAAATAGGGCGTGGTAATCCACAATTTTTCTTGCGCGGAATAAATCAAGTTTAATAAGATAGATTCCGCAATTCCATCCTTATACACGGATTTGGGCCCCGTACCAAAAGGTTGCACGAAAGCACCGTCCATAACCCCTTCCGCCGTTAAAAAGGCGGTAGGCGTGGAAATTTTACCCGTTAATTTTTGATAACTGCCTAGAAATAGAAGGGTAAAAGCGTTTACCCCTTCCCCGTTTAACCGAATCGCCGTATCCTTCCACTTTCCATACGAAGTCGGATCGTAG
>JAZUCI010000044.1:0-5066 GCA_045639045.1 Christensenellaceae bacterium | reverse complement strand
GCTTTCCTTATACTTTTTGCTTTGCTTATCGAACAGTTCCATACAGGGCATGGAAACGACGCGCGCGTCTACGCCACGGGCTTTCAGTTCGGCTTGCGCTTTTACAATCAGTTCTACTTCGCTACCCGAAGCCATCAAAATTACGTCGGGCACTTTCTTTTCGCTATCCGATAAGATATAGCCACCTTTCAGCGCTGCAGCGCCGCTGCCTTCGTATTGGGGCAAGTTTTGGCGGGAAAGCACTAACGAGGTGGGGCCGTTCCCCTTAATTGCGGTAATCCAAGCGGCGGTGGTTTCCTTGCCGTCCGCAGGGCGGAATACCTTCATACCGGGGATGGTGCGAAGGGCGGTTAAGTGTTCGATGGGTTGGTGGGTGGGGCCGTCCTCCCCAACGCCGATGCTATCGTGCGTCAGGATGTAGGTTACGTTTAAGTTCATCAGCGCGGAAAGGCGCATTGCGTTCTTCATGTAATCGCTAAATACAAGGAAGGTAGCGCAGTAGGGGATTAAACCGCCGTGCAATGCCATACCGTTGCAAATCGCGCTCATCGCGTGTTCGCGAATACCAAAGTGCATATTCGTACCCGTGCGGTTTTCTACCGAATAGTATTCGCGCGCGGTCATGTTAGATTTGTTTGCGGGCGCTAAGTCTGCCGAGCCACCCATAAGGTTGGGGATTTTAGCCGCAAGCTTGTTAAGAACGGTAAAGCCCGTGTTACGGGTTGCATCCGCTTTGTCAAATTTCCAAAGGTCTTCGTCCGTAGCAAGGTCGGGGGTTTTGCCCGATTGCCAAGCGTCCCATTCTTCTGCAAGTTCGGGGTACGCTTCGCGGTACGCCTTCATCATCTTTTTCCAATCGCGTTCAGCGTTTCTGCCACGCGCGGTTGCGCGTTTAGCGTGCGCCCAAACGTCTTCGGGAACGGTGAAGGGGGGAACGTTTTCAAAGCCCAGCGTTTTCTTGGTTGCAAGAACGCCGTCTTCCCCAAGGGGAGCGCCGTGGGAAGCCGCCGAACCTGCTTTGGGGCTGCCGTAACCGATTACCGTTTGCACGATAATAAGCGAAGGCTTTTCGGTTTCTTTTTTCGCCTTTTTAATTGCGCGGGAAATCGCTTCGGCATCGTTGCCGTTTGCCACTTTAATTACTTGCCAGCCTTGCGCTACGTGGCGTGCGGCTACGTCTTCGTCAAAGGTGGTGTTGATGTTCCCTTCAATGGTGATATCGTTTTTATCGTAGAAAACGATCAGTTTGCCAAGCTTTAAGGTACCTGCCAAGGAAGCCGCTTCGTACGCGATCCCTTCTTGCAAGCAACCGTCCCCGCAAATTGCGTAGGTGTAGTGGTCTACCACGGGGAAGCCTTCCTTGTTAAATTTTGCAGCCAATGCGGTTTCCGCAATCGCCATACCAACGGCGTTTGCAATCCCTTGGCCAAGGGGCCCGGTGGAAGTTTCTACGCCCGCGGTGTGGCCGTATTCGGGGTGGCCGGGGGTACGGCTACCAAGTTGACGGAAGTTTTCCAAATCTTCTTTGGTTACGTCGTAACCGTAAAGGTGCAAGCAAGCGTAGTTTAACATACTGCCGTGGCCGGCGGATAAAATAAAGCGGTCGCGATCCTTAAACGCGGGGTCCTTGGGGTTAAACTTCAAATGGTTTTGGAACAGCGCGTAAGCGATGGGCGCGGAGGAAAGGGGAAGACCGGGGTGGCCGGAGTTCGCTTTTTGAATCCCTTCAACCGAAAGTACGCGGATAGCGTTTACCGTTTTTTCTTGCATAGGTTTGCTCATAATTTCTCCTTATAGCGTTTATTCCGCTTGGGTGGGTGGGGCGAACGCCCGTAAAATTCCCCGTTAGCGGTGTGCGCAGATTTTCGCACCTAATTCGGCGGAAAACCTAAATATTGAAACAATATTTCGTTTGCTATTCTATTATAGCCCTTCTTCGGCGGAAAAGCAAGTCTTTGCGTGTAAAAAAATCACAAAAACGCAAAAGCGGGTGTCAAAAATAGTTTACAAACGGCATAAATTTAGGTATAATAGAGTTAACATTTACCTTTTTTAGGAGAAAACGGCTATGGAAAACGCTTTATTTACCCTTTCGACGGATAGTACCGCGGATTTACTTCCCGGCTTTGCGGAAGCCAACGGCATTGCCTTGGTTCCCTTGACCTTTAACGTGGAAAAAAACGGGGAATTTACCCAATATAAGGACGAATTTCAAAGCGAAGAAGAATACGTTACCTTTTATCAAAGTTTAAGAAACGGCGCCTTTTCGCGCACCGCGATGCTGAATTTGCAAGACCACTTGGACCACTTTAAAAAGTTGGCGGAAGCAGGCGCGAAGGACGTATTGCACTTTACCATTTCCTACGGGCTTTCCCCCACGGTGGACGTAGCCAATCAGGCGGCGGCTATGATTAAGGAAGAATACCCCGAATTCAACGTATACGCAATGGAAAGCTGCTCTGCCACCGTTGGTCAGGGCGCGCTGGTAAAACTTGCCTTAAAAATGCGCAACGAAGGCAAAACCGCTAAAGAAGCGTTTGATATTTTAAGCGAAACCAAGTACCGCTTGCAACACTTTATCGTTGCGGACGATTTGTTCTACTTAAAGCGCGGCGGTAGGGTTAGCGGCGCCAAAGCCGTTGTGGGTACCTTGCTGAACGTAAAGCCCTTTATCAGTATCGACGGCAACGGAAAGTTGAAGGTAGAAGGCAGTTTCCGCGGTATGAAAAAGGCGTTCAGCCATATTATGGAGGAATTTGACCGCCTTGGCGTTGGGGAAGAAAACTTTATCGTGGTGGTACATACGGATGCGAAGGAAAAAGCGGAAGAATTGGCAAAGCGCATCTTGGAAAAAACGGGTATTATGCCCGAAGTGCAAATGATGGGCCCCGTTATCGGCTCTCACGTTGGCCCCGGCGCGGTGGCTTGCGGTATGATTAGTAAAACCGCGCGCGTACCTTATCAAGTAACCGAAGAATAATTCAAATTTTACACACCCTGCCCAACGATTGGTTGCGGCAGGGTGTTTTTTTGTGCTTTATTTTTCGTTTTTACATAGTAAAAGATTGCTTTTTGCCTAAACTTATGATATAATGACAAGAGATTTTGATTAAAGTGGGGGCAAGTAGCATTTACGCGCGGGCGTGCAAACGGGTATTGCGCATGCGCGAAAACCTTGTAAAACCACGATAAAAAAAAGAAAAAATAAACCAAAACGGCGCGAAAAACCGCGCAAAGGAAGGAAAAAAGATATGGCAAAAGAACAATTCGTAAAAGAAGTTGCGGATATGGAAGTAGACTTCCCCCAATGGTACACGGACGTAGTGTTGAAAACCGAATTGGTGGATTACGGCCCCGTTAAGGGCACCATGGTTATCCGCCCCTACGGTTACGCGATTTGGGAAAACATCCAAAAGGAATTAAACGAACGCTTCCGCGCAACGGGGCATGAAAACGCGTATTTCCCCATGTTTATTCCCGAAAGCTACTTAAAAAGGGAGGCCGAACACGTGGAAGGCTTCGCGCCCGAAGTTGCGTTGGTTACCCACGCGGGCGGTGAAAAACTGGCCGAAAACTTGGTGGTTCGCCCCACTAGCGAAACCATTATTTGCGAAATGTACGCAAAGTGGATGCAAAGCTATCGCGATCTTCCCATTAAACTGAATCAATGGGCAAACGTTTGCCGTTGGGAAAAAACCACCCGTCCATTCCTTAGAACCAGCGAATTCTTGTGGCAAGAAGGGCACACCGTGCACGCCACCGAAGAAGAAGCGCGCGAAGAAACCTTAACCATGCTTGGCGTTTACCGTGAATTTGCGGAAAACGTGCTTGCTATCCCCGTGTTCACGGGCAGAAAAACCGAAAAGGAAAAATTTGCGGGCGCAAAGGAAACTTACGGTATGGAAGCCATGATGTTGGACGGCAAAAGTTTGCAAGCGGGTACTTCGCACTACTTAGGGCAAAACTTCGCAAAAGCGTTTAATATGAAATTCTTGGATAAGGACGGCGCGCATAAATACGGCTATTCTTCTTCCTGGGGCGTATCCACCCGTTTAATCGGCGCGCTGATTATGGCGCACGGCGATCAACGCGGTTTGGTGCTTCCCCCCAAGGTTGCCCCCGTACAAGCCATCATCGTTCCCGTTGCGGCGCATAAGGGCGGCGTAAACGAAAAATCCCAAGAAGTACTTTCCGCGCTCCTTGCCGCGGGCGTTCGCGCAAAATGCGATACCCGTGATATGAGCCCCGGTTGGAAGTTTAACGAATGGGAAATGAAGGGCGTTCCCCTTCGTATTGAAATCGGCCCCCGTGATTTGGAACGTGGGGAAGCGGTTCTGTTTAGAAGGGATACTTTGGAAAAACAAACGGTTAAGATTGAAGAAATCCCCGCAATCGTTACCGCGCTTTTACCCGAAATTCAAACGCATATGCTAGAAAAATCCAAAAAATTCCGCGATAGCCGTGTGAAAAACGTGTTTAGCGTGGAAGAAATGCTTGCCGCTTTGGATAGCAAAAACTTTACCAAAGCCGCTTGGTGCGGGGAACGCGCTTGCGAAGAAGCCATTAAGGAAAAAACCGCCGCTTCTTCCCGCGTTATGACGGAGGACGAACTCCTTTCCGAAACCTGCGTATGCTGCGGTAAGCCCGCGAAAAAGAACGTTCTTTTCGCAAGAGCGTACTAATTTAAATTTTCATTTTTCCCTTCTTTATCGATTTGCAAAAGGTAGGGGAAACCGCTAGAAAGCCAAACGAAAGAAACAATCGGGAAATCCCGATAAAAATAGCCCCTTTAAAAGACTTCCCACGAGGAAGGTAGGAGACATTATGAAAAGACTTTTAGCAATTATTTCCATCGTTGCCATTGCTTTTACTTGCACGGCGTGTGGGTTAAAAAGGCAAAACGGCAAACCTTCGGTAGCGCCCAGCCAAGCGCCTTCGGTTTCGGCAAGCGCGTCTACTGCGCCTTCGGTGTCCGTTGCGCCCTCGGTAGTGCCCAGCGTTACCCCCACGGTAACGCCTAGCGTTGCCCCCAGCGTTGCGCCCAGCGTTACGCCTAGCGTTGCGCC
>JAZUCI010000043.1:0-23138 GCA_045639045.1 Christensenellaceae bacterium | reverse complement strand
AGAAAAGAATGATGTGCGCACCGTTCTGCATCTGCATCCTGCGCTGGCTCCCTTCAAGGCTGCCGTGCTGCCCCTGCAGAAGAATAAGCTGGGCGGCCTGGCCTCCGAAATTTACGAAGACCTTGCCAAGTATTTCCGGGTGGATTATGATGAAACCGGCTCCATCGGCAAGCGCTATCGCCGCCAGGATGAAGTGGGTACCCCCATCTGCATCACCGTGGACTTTGAAACCGAAGAAACCCAAAGCGTTACCGTTCGCTTCCGCGATAGCATGCAACAAGAACGCGTTAAGATTGAAGATTTAGTATCCTTCATCGAAGAACGCATCCGCTTCTAAAAAAAGAAGTAAGTATTTAACCAAAAACACCCCCGACGGGAATTTACCCGTCGGGGGTGTATTGTTTTATCGTTGGTTTAATATCTACCGTATTTATGCGCCGCGTTATACATAGCAATTACGTTTTCCACGGGGGTGTTATCCTGAATTTGGTGGGTGGGGGCAAAGTGATAGCCGCGCACTTCCTTCATAATTTCCAAGGTTTCTTTACATACCTTTTCGGTTTCTTCTGCCGTGCCGTACGCTAAGGGGCCTGCGGTGGAAATACATCCGCGGAAGTTTAATCTGCCACCAAAGGTTTTTGCTAGGTATTCGGGGCTCATGTTCGTGGCTTCGGGTTGCAGGGTATCTACGCCTTTAATGCCGATTTCAATAAAATCCTCGTATGCCCAACTACTACTGCCACAGGTGTGCATCAGGGTGGGAAGGTTATAGGAGTTTGCAAGGTCGGCAAACTGCTTATGGATGGGTTTTAGCGTGTCACGGTATAAATCCAGGCTAATCATGGGGCCGATTTGCGTGCCAAGGTCTTCCCCCAGCCAAATGTAATCAAGGTCGGGCGCAACTTGTTCTAAAATGCGTTCCATATGCTTTAATTGGAAATCCGCGCGGCGCTTGATAAAGCGAAGGGCTGCTTCGTTTTCCATAATTAAATTGCATAATACGTCCTCAACGCCCATAATACGGCCGTTGCTGTTCAGAATGTCGGGAAGCCCGGGGTTGCCGAAATACAGGGCGTATTTGCCGCCGTAACGCTTTACCATTTCTTTGGGAACCGAATAATCAAAGTCGTCGGGATTAGGAACGGGAAAGTTATCGAACATTTCGTCCGTGGCGTCTTTTAAGGGGAAATCACAAAAATCCCAATAGCCACCGCTGGCGTGTTCCACCCAACGCATAATGCAACCTTCCAAGGGGTCTACGCGCCGATTTTCGGGGGCGGTAAACAAAGGTTTCCCCGTATAGGGCGCGCCAATGCCACGGGTATCTACCCCAAGCGCGTCTAACATTTCACCGCCGTTGTTTTCGTTGATGCCCAGCGCGTGAAATAAGTTTTTGCGGATTCCAGGGTTTAAATCAATGCCGATGGGAACACGGTCGGTTTTTTCGTAAGCGAAAGTACGGCGTACGCGTTCCTTCGCGCTCATGGTTTCGGGTGCTTTTTCAATTTTAAACATAATAAAGCGTATCCTTTTGGGTGCTAAAATTCTTTGGTATTCATTATAATATACTTTTCTAAAAAACACAATATTTTTTGGGGGAAAAGTGAAACTTTCTTTCAAAATAACCTAAAAAAGGAAAAACTGCGCAAAAAAGCGTTTGACAAGATAAAAAATAGTTGTTATAATATAAGAACCTTGCTTTTCTAACGTGCGGATTTTTCGCGCGCGATGAAAGGCCGAATAAGTCCAGGAGGTAAAATTATGAACAAGTATGAAATGCTTTACGTTTTAGAAGCGGCAGCGTCTGACGAAGCGAAGGAAGCAGTCATCGCAAAGTTCGAAGGTCTTGTGGCTACCCTTGGTGGTACCGTAGAAAAGACGGATAAGTGGGGCGAACGCAAACTTGCGTATCCCATCCGTTTCAAAGACAACGGATACTTTGTGTTGATGACCTTTACTGCGGAAGGCAAAGCAATTGCGGAAATCGACCGTGTTGCACGCTTGACCGGTGAAGTTATCAGAACCGTAATCACCAAAGCGTAAGGAGAACGAACCATGAATCAAGTGATCTTAATTGGGAACTTAACCCGTGATCCCGAACTTTCCACCACCCCCGGCGGCGTATCCGTATGCCGTTTTGCCGTTGCTGTAAACCGTACCTATCGCAATCAGGACGGCAGCCAAGAAACGGACTTTTTTAACGTGGTAGCGTGGAGATCGCAAGCGGATTTTTGCGGTAAGTACCTGAAAAAGGGTAGAAAAGTTGCCATTATCGGCAACATCCAAAACCGTTCTTACGACGATAAGGACGGCAACAAGCGTTACGTTACCGAAATTATTGCAAACAACGTGGAATTCGTAACTCCCCGTACGGATGACGAATACGCAGCGGAGGACGCGCCCGCGCCCACCCGCCCCCAAAAGGCTAAACCCGTTTTGGAAGCAATTCCCGATGACGACGATATGCCTTTCTAAAATTTAAGGAGATAATAAAATGAGTGAAGAAAAAAGCGTGAAGCGTCCTATCAGAAAGCCTTCCAGAAAAAAGGTTTGCGCTTTCTGCCAAGAAAAAGCAGAAGCTATTGATTACAAGGACGTAGCAAAGTTAAAGAAATTCATTACCGAAAAGGGTAAAATTTTACCCCGTAGAATGACCGGCACCTGCGCTAAGCACCAAAGAATGATTGCCGTTGCAATCAAACGTGCGCGCAATGCGGCTCTTCTTCCTTACAAGGGAGAATAATTGAAAATAAAACGGCTTGGGCAAACGCCCAAGCCGTTTTTTATTTCGTTGTAAAACCGCTAATTAAAAACACCCCGATGGGCGGGGTGTTTTTTGTGTTTTAGAAGGATTGCCGTTCCCAGCCTTTCCGTTTAGGGTGGAGTGGGGGAAGACCGAGAATTTCGCGAGCTGTTTGCACGTAGTAAATATAGTTTTCTAAGGGCGTGCCGTTGGGAATACGGTGGTCAAGCCCAAAAACCATACCGCCTTGGCGCATCAGCGGCTGCATTTTATATTCCAGCTCTTTCCTAATATCTTCCTTACTCTTTCGTAAGACATGTTTATCAATTCCCCCCTTAAAGGCAAGGCGGTTGCCGTACTTTTTACGAAGGGCAACTACGTCCATACCTGCGGCGGGCTCGCATGGGTAAGAAACGTTTAATCCGCAATCCAGAAAGCTGTCCAAAACGGCGTTCATATTTCCGTCGCTATCCTGGCTGAATAGTTTTGTTCCCTTGGCGGAAAGCATATCCCAAATCCGGCGATAATAGGGTTTGATAAACTTTTGGATTTGCGTTGGACCGACTAACGGGCCGGACTTCCCCGCCATATCTTCGTGAACCACCAACTGGTCAAGCACCACTTTATCGCTGATGCGTTCGTAAATTTGAAATGCCGTATCCGAAACCGTGGCGATGATATCCTCCATCAGCTCGGGGTCTTCATAATAGGCAATGCACGCGTTTTCTTCTCCCATTAACTCGCGCGGAAGGTCAAAGCCGCCTTCCATTATGCCAAGGATAAACACGCCTTGTTTTTGTAGGCGGGCGGCTTCTTCAACGCGTTCCCAATTAATCCGTTCTTCGCAAAACGTGAACTTGTGCTTTATTTTTAGCCAATCATCCATCGTTTTTACGGGGAAATCCATGGGCAGGGCTATTGTTGCAAAGCCTTTGGGAAGTTTTACTTTTCTGCCAAACGCGTCTATGGAAATGGTATGCGTGGGGGTATCTTCAATTACCTTGGGGGTTGCGCCACCGAAAATAGAGGTGTTTGCGCCCACCCAATAGGAAGGAACGTAATCAAAATCGAAGGCGGTCATGCGAATTTGTTCTTCGGTTGCACCTTGCGCGCGCCATTCCTTTTCCAGGCCAACGAGTGGGCCGAACAGTTCTACGAACATCTGTCTTTCCACTTTGCCGAACGTCATAAGCTCTATATACTCTTCACGCGACCATTTCATTGCCCTTCTCCAAACCTAACGTTAGTATCATTATAGCACGCGAAAAGGTAAAAAACAATGCATAATTGCGACGGAAAATTATAAAATTGCGACATAACTTTCTGTTGACATATGGGAAAAGGCAATGTATAATGAAAAGGATATGAGCAAAGTTTTCAGTTTTCAAATCAATAGCTGTGGCATTTATCATTGTGGGCCGAATTGGTCTTGGGCGGTGGAAGGGCACGAAGATTATACGCTTTGGGCTGTTTTTCGCGGTGTGGGCAGGATAACTGTGGGTGAAAGTACCTTTGACGTAAAGCAAGGCAACTGTTTTCTATTACCCCCGAAAGCGAAAATCAGGGCGGAGCACGATCCGAATTTTCCGCTATACGTCATTAGTGCGCATTTTGATTTTATAGAAAATAACGAAATCGTGCGCCCCTATCCGCTTTTGCATAAGGTGATTTCCGCGCCCGAATTTTTCCATGGTTTATTGCAACGGTTGGTTACCGCGCATTATGCGAAAAACGAAAGGGGAGAGGTTGCGTGGATGGGTGCAATTTTTTCGGAATTTTCCGCCTTACCGCCCGTGGATGAAACGAACAAGTTAAAAAACGACCATTTTGCGTGTGTTCAAGAAATTTGTAACGCTATGAACGAAAACCCTTCGTTATCCGCTTCACTTTCTGCTTTTGCGCTAAAATATAACTATTCGTCCACTTACCTTGGGAAAATTTTTCACAAGGTTACGGGGGTAACTTTTTCACAGTACCTAACTGGCGTAAGAATTCATCACGCAAAGGTAATGCTTGTAACGGGCGAAGAAAGTATTACGGAAATTGCTGAAAAACTTGGCTACTACAACGCTTGCCACTTTATCAATCAATTTAAAAGAGAAGTGGGGTGTTCGCCCGGTGTGTATAGAAGAAAACGCTTCGGCTAAATCACCGTTATTAGCAAAACGAACCCGCCTTGCGAAATGTAAGTTGGTTTATGTTGTATAGTCTTGGAAATCTATTCGAATTCCCTGTTTAACATCCTCAATGCTTAAAGTTAACGAGCCGTGAACTCTAACAGTTTCTTCCGCATAGCCTATACCAAAAACAGGTTCTGTTTTAATTCTAATATCGTGGGCATCATAAGCAACAATGTTGAATGCGAAATGGTCTGCTCCTTCGTAGATTTCATAAATATAGCAATTAAAGGTAATGTTAACAGTTATGTAGCCATTAAGGTTGTTGATAAAAGAATATGAAAAAGTTTCTATTGATACATCAGCGAACATTCCATAATTAAACTCAGAAGGTAAATAAACAAGGTATTGGACGGTTATGCAGCATAGGCCATCTATTGTGGTTGCGGGAAATTCGAATAAAGATTCGTAATTAAAGGGTTCATTAGTGTTGATGGATGTGGACGGGGTTAGGTTGGGTTTTGCTGATGGTGCTAAACTGGGTGTAATTGAGGGGATTATGGATGGTGTCGGTTTTGTTGATGGTGCTGAAGGGTTTGGCTTTTTAAGATCACATGCAGAAGAGAGAATGCTTAAAAAGAAAAGGGATAAAACAATCGCGATAAGTTTTTTCATATTTTTCTCCAAAAACAAAAAGTGCGCCGACCGAAGCCAGCACACAAAAACGCAAACTCCGTTCGTCGCGAAACTAATTAAATCAGTTTGGGATAAATCCGTACTGTTTTAGCGGAATCTGCATTTTATCAAATTCAAACTAAAACAGTATGCCCGAAAAAGAGTATAATACTCCCCAAAAGAAAAAATACCCCAAATCTGATTATTTAACTAGTTTCGCATAATCAGTATAGCACAAGCTGGGGATTTTATCAAGTGTTTTTAAAAAATAATTATTTGCCCGTTTGAAACTGCCGAAATTATATTGTAGGCGGAAAGGTGCATGCGTTCTAACGAAAAAGCTCCGCTTCTTAGCGGGGCTTTTAGATTTTGTGGTTCTAATGCTTTTAAAAAGTTTACGCAGCTTTCGTTTTGTTTTGGGTGCGTAATTTTTTTTCGTACATGGCTTTTAGGGTGGGGGTGTTATAGCGGAGCGCCATAGTGGAAAGGGAATTGATAAACACGTTAACCACCGCAACGGGAAGGGCGATGGTAAGCGCGCACACGTTAGGCAGGGTAAGCATTGCTAAAAAGCCGACCAAATAGCCTACTCTATGTACCGCAACGCCCTTGTGGCATTCGATAATAAATTTTTCTATGTATTCGGGGCTATCGGGGCTGGCTATCGTCTTTTTACTAAAACCGCCAAGGCCACCCAGTTCCCACAGTTTATCCTTCCAATGGCGCACCCGTAATTTCTTGTATAGGTTGCGTTCCGCCTTGGTTACGTGGAACAGGCGGTTGTTTACCCCAAACCACTTATCGGGCAGTTTGTTAATTAAAAGGGCAAACAGTCCGTCTAATGCAAATTGCAGGGCAACGCACCAAACGGTTGCGATAATTACGTAATACCACGCCGCCACCCCGCAAGCAATATTGATTGCGCAAATCAGGGCAACGGCAATGCCGATAATGGAAAAGGTCAGTTTCATACTTCTTCACCGTAAGATAGGGGTTTACCGTAAAATTCTTCGTACGTTTTTACCCAAGCGTTATAATTTTCTTGCTTCATTTTTTCCTTCGCTTCGCCGCTTGGAAGGGAAGCATCCGGATAAATGGCGGGCAGGACGTGTAAGGTGTATTCTTGCACGGGGAAGCCGTCCCCGTCCATTACGTCGCTATCTTCCATCGTGATAAAGATGGGAACGATGGGCGCTTTGTTTTTTAACGCCAAGGAAAAGGCGCCGTCCTGCAAGGGGCGGGGTTTGCGGTAGTTCCACCACATCGCTTGCTCGGGGTAAATTAAAATGGTTTCCCCGCGTTCTAATAGCACCTTCATGGCGTGCAAGAATTTTTTCATGGTTGCCATTTGGCTGGATAGGGGCAGGGTATTGCAATGGCGCATAATAAAACCAAAGGGCTTGGGGGGATTGGTATAATTCCCTTCGCGGATGATTTTATATAGCATTTTGCCGTCCATAAACTTACGAAGCGCCACCCACACGGCGTAGTTATCGCACACGTTGAAATGGTTGCAGGTAACGATTTTACCCCCCTTTACGGCGGTAAAGTTTTCAATGCCCCTAACTTCCTTAATAATCAGTTGACGCTGTTTGATCAGTTTATCGAAAAAGTGCGTGCCCGCCTTGTTGGCAAGCTTATTTTTGATTTTGTTTATCCACTTTTCGTTTAAGTAGTCCACCTTGTTGGGCATTAGGGGAAGGGTTTCGGGGTCGTCCTCCACGTCCGTATGCCAAAGCCCCTTGCTTTCTAAATCCGCAATGCGTCGTAACAGTTCTTTTTTTTGCGCGCTTTGTTCCATAGTTACCCCTTTAGCAAAGTTTTTTGGAAAAAGTTTCGTCAAGCGCAACGATATTTAAGGCGTGCTGTAAAATTTCGTGCGCCATGGCTTCCTTTTGCGCGCGTTCTTCTTCCCCAAAGCCATCGCGTCGCAAGCAAATTTCTTTGTAGAAGGGGGAAAGTTTTGCGTACTGCCAAAAATATTCGCCGTCCGTTACGTCGTCGTACTGCCAAGGCTTTTTGTAAAGTGCGTAGTGAACGATGTTTTTATCCCCTTCTAGGGGAACGGGCATAGGTTCTTTGTTCCACCCGTTGGGAAGCATTAAAATTTTGCCCTTGCATAAAAAGTTTAAGTAGGCTTGGTCGGGATCTAACAAATCGAAATCGTATTTGGTGATAAGGCTAACGAATTTCTTTTCAATTTCGCACGCCCTAAATTCCTTTAAGTTCATTAAAAGAACGCCCGAATTGATATAATCGTCGGGCGAAAGCCCCAACGCTTTTTCCGCGTAAACGCGGAATTCCGCGGTGTTTTGCACGTATTCTTCGGGCGCGCCGCCCAAAATATAATTTCCTAAATCCGTGTTGAACAGTTTTGCAATATCGCCTAAAACAACCAAGTCGCAATCCAAATACAACACCTTTTCGTATTCGGGAAAAAGGGAAGCGATAAAAATGCGGTAGTACGCGGCAACCGCAAAATGGTATACGTGCTTTAAGCTATCGCGAATATGCTTTACTGCAGAACTAATATCGATAAAATCGATGGCAAAGCCCTTTTTTTCGCGCAGTTTAATTTTTGCCGTATTTTCTTCTTTTAACCCCGTATGCAAAACGATAATGCGGTAATCAAAGGCGGGGTTTGCGTTATCCATAAGGGAGGAAATCGCTACGTCTAAAAAGGGAATATATTGATCGTCAGTCGAAAAGAAAATGGGAATATGACTGCCGGGCGTATAATTGATGATAGACATGTTCGTGCTCTCCGTAATTTATAAGCAATGCGTTTGGTGGAAAAGGGGCGGGGTTGGTAAGCGAAGGAAACGCTTTCGCCCATAATTCCCCTTATATCCATACGCCAATTGTACCCGTTTTACCAAAAAAAGTCAACCTAAACGAAAAAAGAAAGGGTATACCGTTAAAAAACGGCAAAGTAGAATTCTATTTTAGTTCCCGCGCGCGTAAAAACAACTCTATTTTCAGTAGAATTGCTTAAATTTTCTTGTTTTTACAAGAAAACGCGCTTTTTCACGCGTAACGGGTTGAAAAACGCGGGAAAGTGTGGTATAATCGGAATACTCTAAAAATCGCCCCTTTGCGGCGCGCCCCTTCGGGGAAAGGAGAAAGCGTAAGTATGGAAAAATTTCAATACCTATTCAAACGGACGTGGAAGGTGCTTTTATATTCGCATTTCGCCACCTTTATGACGTTGATGTTATCCATTTCCGCCGTACAGTTTTTCGTGGATATGGATTCAGCGGTAGGCAGAATTATTTTTGAAACGTTGGTGTTTTTATTCTGGGTGTTCGTAATGGGGCTTGTGGGTATGGCCTTCGGTGGCAGACAGTATAAGCATATGAAAAACAACGAATACCGTAGAAACCCCGATTCCCCCGATTTTATTGGGTATTACGAAGATAAGCATAACGAATACGCCCCTTTCAACGGCTTTTTGTTGGGGCTTTTGGGGCATTATCCGTTGTTTATTATGCAACTTTTATACGTTTGCGGTATGGAAAAAACCTTTGCGCTGATTATGGGGTATTCCGCAGTCGTTTCTTCCCCTTTATACGAAATCGTTGGCTCGCACGCCGTACTCCTTTCTTTGGCGCTGGTGCCCGTTTCCATGTTGGTTACGGGGGCAGGGTACTTGCTTGCGCGCGCTAAAATTCGCGTAGACGAAGGAAAAATTTCCGCCATGGAAGACGCGTTGAACGGCGAAGAGGAAGAAAAGTAATGCGCGTCGTGGGCGGTAAGTATCGCGGAAAGGTGCTAAAAACCTTTCAAGGAACAGAAGTGCGCCCCACTTCGGACCGTGCAAAGGAAAGTTTGTTTAATATTCTTGCCCCCCAAATTATGGGCGCAACCGTTTTGGATTTGTTTGCAGGTACGGGTAGCGTGGGGTTGGAAGCCCTTTCCCGCGGCGCAAAGGAAGTGTATTTTACGGACGTAAGAAGGGAAAGTTTACAAATTGTAAAAGCCAACCTTTCTTCGGTAAAGGAAAGCACCGAACGGGTATTTTTAATGGATTTTAAGGATGCCCTTGCTAGGTTTCATCGCGAGGGAAAAACCTTTGATATCGTGTTTTTAGATCCCCCCTATCATACGGATTTTGGGGAGGAGGCGCTTGCGCTTATCCACCGCTACGGCTTGCTTGGTGAAAGTGGGATTGCGGTTTTCGAACACGACGGCAAGGAAATTTTGGACGTGTTACAGCATTACGACCGCCGCAAATACGGTGTGGCGTACTTGGATTTTTATAGGGAGAAACAGTAGTGAAAAAGTGTTTGTTTGCGGGTAGTTTCGATCCGTTTACCGTAGGACATGCGGACGTGGTGGAAAAGGCGCTTGCGTTGTTTGACGAAGTGGTGATTGCCATTATGGTAAACCCCGAAAAAACCTATACGTTTACTTTGGAAGAACGCCTTAATTTTATCCGTACGGCGTATGAAAAGGAACCCCGCGTCAGCGTGATTGCGGAAGGGGGTTTAGCCGCCGAAGTGTGTGAAAAAGTGGGCGCGGAATTTTACGTGCGCGGGGTAAGAAACGGCAGCGATTACGATTACGAAACCGCTAATTACTACGCGGCAAAACGCTTCGTTCCCAATCTAAAAACGGTGTATTTCCCCGCCGAAAAGGGGCAAATGGAAATTAGCTCCTCCGTGGTAAAGGCTTTGATGAAAAACGGTAAGGAATACGGGGAATTTTTGCCCGAAAATATCCGTGATGCGGTTGCCCAAGCGTGGGCGCAAAAGCAAAAGTAAGGCGCTATGAAAGGAAATAAAAACACAAAACGAAAAATTACCTTTCCCACCGTTTCGGTGGAAGAAGCAAAAGCGCTACTTGAAAAGGAAACCCTTTCCGCGTACGGAAGGGAAGATTCCCTGCGCGTTTTGAACGGCTCGGCAGAAAAGCGCACGTGCTTTCGGGTAAACACCCTAAAAGCCACGGTGGAAGGGGTAACGGAAGAACTTGCCGCGGCGGGGTTCACCCCTACGCCCCTGCCCTTTTATAAGGAGGGCTTCGTTCTGCCCGCGGGTAGCGAAAGCGCGCTAACGAAAACCGCGTGCTACGAAAAAGGGGAAATTTATTTGCAAAACGCATCTTCCTTTTTGCCACCGCTTGTTTTAGGCGCGAAGGGGAAGGAGGACGTGTTAGATATGTGCGCCGCCCCCGGCGGAAAAACGGGGATGGTTTACGCCCTTTCGGGGGGAACGGTAAACCTAACCGCTTGCGAAAAAAATACCGCGCGCGCGGAAAAATTAAAAAGTAATATAGAAAAACAAGGGGTACGCGCCGCCGTTTTGGTGGAGGACGCGCTTGCCCTTTCCCCCTATCTTAGGTTTGACCGCATTTTGTTGGACGCCCCCTGTTCGGGTAGCGGAACGCTAAATTTTGCGGATGAAAAAACGTGCAAAACTTTTTCCGAAGGGTTAATATCTTCGGTAAACGCAACCCAAAAAAAATTGATCCAAAAGGCGGTTTCTTTACTGAAAAAGGGGGGAACTTTGGTGTATTCCACCTGTTCGGTGTTGCCTAGGGAAAACGACGAAGTGGTGCAAAGCGTACTAAAAACGGGGGAAGTTTCCCTTGTTCCCATATCGCAAGAACTTGTGGGGGATTTGCCCACGCTTCCTTCTATGCAAGGTACGGTATGCGTTTGCCCCACCGAAACGTACGAAGGGTTTTACGTTGCGGCGCTAAAAAAGGAGAAATAATATGAAAACGGTTTACGATTTTATTAAAAACGAATGCGCAGGGGTGTTTCACCTGCTTACCGTAAGGGATGGATTCCCCGTGGGTAGACCCTTTGGCGCGATTGCGTATATTGATGAAACGCTGTATATCACCACCGGCCCGCATAAAGCGGTGTATCGGGATATGGTAAGGGAACCGAAGGTGGGTTTGGTTGCCATTAAGCCCGGCGCGCGCGATTGGGTGCGCCTTAACGCCCTTGCCGTAGAAACGCAGGACGTTTCCTTAAAGGCGGAAATGCTTGCGCAATGCCCCAACTTACTGAAATATCATCCCACGGCGGATGATCCTACCTTTTCGGTGTTCGCTTTAACCGAAGCGGTTGCCGATTGGCCCAAGAAAAAATAAAAAAATACGTGGGGCGGAAGGTTGTTCCTTCCGCCCCACGGCTATTGTTTGGGATGTTTATTTTTTAGGGGCGGGTAAACCGTCCGTTTTGTTCTTCTTTTTGCGGGTTAAAAGTTTGGCAACGATGCCTGCGGATTTGGTGGTTTCTTCCCCCGCCACGCCTAGGGCAACTTGACCTGCAAACTTTGCCGTTGATACTGCCGCTGCGGTTAGGTCAATATCCAACCCTTCTTCGGTTTCGGTAATCGCTTTCTTCGCCTTTTTAACGCCGCGCACTAATTTATTGTTGCCGGTAATCAAGCGTAGGGCTTTATCCGTAAAAATACGCGCTTCCTTTTTGCTTGGGAAGGTTAAAAACAGTTCCGCGCCCACAAAGTAAAGTTCTACTTCGGCTTTTTTATGGATTACTTGCGCGGTTTCTTCGTACGTTTTAATGGTGGATACGGGGTACGTTTGCGTTGTAAAGGTGCTTTTGGCAAGAAAATGCTTTTCGGTAACGGTTAATACCACGTTAACGTTGGTTAAATAAACTTCGGCGGGGATTTGCGCTTTCCCCCCTTTTTTCTTATCGCTGACCGTAACGGGGCCGTGATATAACAAAACTTCGTCTGCTTTTAATTCGTAGTGTTCCATAGTGGGTTTCTCCTTTTATCTTTTGTATAGCCCTTGTTTTTTTCGCGCCCGTCATTATTTTAATTATACTACTCAATATATTGAGTGTCAAGTGTATCACTAAATATATTTAGTATAATAGGGGTATGAAGGTATTTGCTGAACGGTTAAAAGAATTAAGAAAGGAACGGGGCGTTAGTCAAGCGGAGCTGGGGAAAAGCTTGCAGGTCAGTTTTTCAGTCGTGTGCTATTGGGAAACGGATAGAAGCGAGCCCACCGCCCCCAACCTTGTAAAAATTGCGGATTATTTTGGGGTAACGGTGGATTATTTGTTGGGTAGAGAGGATTATTAAAATAACCATACGGAGCAAAAAAGTTTTTGCTTCGCGGGGTTTTCTATTGCCGTAATTTTTTACTATGGATAAGGGGTTACTGCACGCCGTACGTACCCGTAACGGGGTCTAAAAACAAGGGGATGCGGGGCGGAAAAAACGTGCCAAGGATAAATAAAAGCGCGGTAACAAGCAAAAGGCATAGCCAAAGGGCGGTATAACGGCAAGGGGAGGACGATTTTTGAAAGCGCAACCCTTCGTAAAGGTAACCCATTCCTGCCGAAAGGAAGAAAATGCCGATATTTACGAAGGCGGGAAGCCTTCCAAACATACCCGAAAGGGTGTAGAATAATACGGGGATGGATAGTAGGGAAATGCCCGTGCCCACCGCCTTTACACGCCAAAAACAAGGGGAATCCTTCCTAAAAAACACGTACTGTGCAAGCGCGAAAATCAGCATAGGGAAAAATAGAATTTTCATATGCTCGAAGGTGGATTCGTTTACCGCCGAAAAGGGGGCGAAGATTAGGCTTTCCCCCGATAATCGGTAAGTAAAATGAAGAACCGTGCCAAGCGCGGTGGCAAACGTAAGCCCCGCCACCTGCCAAAGTAAAATACTGCGTTTCATACGCGCCCCCTACCTTTTTTGTTTAGTATACGCTTTTTCCCTTTGTGATATGCTAGGGGATGAAAAGGGAAGGAAAAATAAAAGCACCCGACTGGGTGCTTTTTTTGTTTTGTGGTAGTAGGGATTCTATCGCTAACGCTCCAGAATGACAAGGAACCGTAGGGGCGAGCATTGCTCGTCCGCTTGTCATAGAATCCCTATTCCTTGCCTCCATCTGACGAGGCGACCAACGGGAGTACCTACTAAAAGATACAACTTGTACTATTGTTGTGGTTGAGGTGGCTTGCGTTAGCAAGACGGAGGGAGAGAAACTTTATCGTTATTTACTACCCTTCCACCGCATAGCGGTCCCCCTCCCCTGACAAGGGGAGGCAAGATTGAGATTCTCCGTTTAGCCCGTCACGTAGGTAGGCGAAGAATGACAAAAGAGATTCTTTTCTCTCGCTTTAGAACGACACGAAGAAAAAACGAAAAAGCGCGGAAGGAAACCCTTCCGCGCCCGGATAAAAAAACTAATCCCTCCTCACTCCCAAAAAATTTCTAGCATTGGGTTTTAGCATTATTATATTACCTTCTTCCACATATCCTATTTCTAAAAATGCTTTTTTTATGTGCGTAAACGCATCTATTTTAAACGGATCAAAGTAATAGTGTAGTGCTGGCGTTAATTTTGCGCGCCACTCTTCCTCCGTGTATTTTCCACTGCATATTTCATGACTGCGGTATCCTTTCACATTTCTATCTAAACAGATTTTCGTTTGTATAGAATCAAACCCTTCAAACATATCGTTTAATATAATGCCTTCATTTTGATGAATTGCTTTGATTCTAAACGTAAAGGCTAAGAATAAAACGGTGTTTATAGTATTAAAACCAGAACAAATCAACACATCGGGTAAATCCAAGTAATACAACTTCCCTTTTTTCACAAATCCGTATTCTTCATAAACCTTAGTCGTTAGTTTTTTGAATTCTTTTTTATCCATAAGCTTGTCACTCCCCGTTTTCATTTAATAAAGTACCAAAACTCGTTTTGGTTTTTACGTATTTATAGCGTGTTTTCCCCCGTTTTGGTTTTTACGTATTCCTTGGGGGACATCCCCGTTTTTTCCTTAAATACTTTGGAAAAATATAGGGGGTCGTAGTATCCGCAAAGTAGCGCCACGTTTTTTACCGCGTTTACGCCGTGATCAAACAAAAACAGCGCGTTTTTGATGCGTAAATTGTTCAAAAAACTGGTAAAACCTTCCCCCGTTTGCTCCTTAAAGCGGTGCGAAAGGTATTTTGCGTTGTATCCCAAATCCGCCGCAAGGGTGGCAAGGGATAAGCTTTCGTCCGAAAAATTATCTTCGGTATAGCGAATCATGCGGTACACCACGTCCTCCACCGTCCGTTCCACTTTTACCAATCGCGAAAAGGTGTACATCAGCACGCATTCCGCAATCAAATCGATATTTTCTTCGGTGGCGCGCATTAAATTATCCTGCCAAAAACTGGTTAGTGAGCCGGTAACGGGAAAGGAGCGGGAAGCGTAGGTAATGCCAAAGCGGGCAAACAAGTCTTCACACCTGCCGCCCCCAAAGGAAATATACATATATACCGCGTTTTTAGAAAGGCACGCGAACTTTTCCCCTTGAAAACCAAAGTAAATTCTACCGGGGGAAAGCACCTCCTCCCTGCCGTTAAAGGAAACCTTGCCCGTGCCCTCGGTAAACAAGAACAAGGTGTGTGTGGTAAGGGGGTAGGGGGCGTGATTGGCTCCGTTTTTTTCCAGCACGAAGTTTTTTGCAAACAGCGTTAATTCGCGCGGGGCGGAAATGAATTTACAAATGTTGTTTTTCATAAGGCGAATTCCTTTTTTATACGGTGTTCTTACGTTTATTGTATCACGGGGAAGGATAAAATGCAACGATTTTCCATAATTTAGTGGGAAATATCTATTTATTTTCCCCTTGCGCGTGTGGTATTCTTATATTAGGAAAGGGAAGGCTTTCCCAAAGGAGAAAAAGTATGAAAAAAGTTAGGGTAGGTATTTTCGGGCTTTCGCGCGGGGCGAATTATATTGAAAGTTTTTTGCTTTGCAACGCGGAAATCGTTGCCGGGTGCGATAGTAACGAAGAGCGCTTAAAGGATTTTTCTAAAAAAGTGGGCGGTACCGCCGCGCTATATACGGACGTGGAAGAATTTATGAAACACGATATGGACGCGGTGTTCCTTGCCAACTACTTCCATCAACACGCCGTTTACGCGGCTCGGTTTTTGGAAAAGGGGGTACACGTTCTTTCCGAATGTACCTCTAACGCCACCATGGCGGATGGGGTAATGCTAGTGCGCGCCGCCGAAAAATCCAAAGCCATTTATATGCTTGCGGAAAACTACCCCTATATGGTGTTTAACCAGGAAATGAAGCGCGTTTGCGATGGGGGAACGCTGGGTAAAATTTTATACGCGGAAGGGGAATACAACCACCCCGTTGCGCCTGCGAACGCGGAATTTGCGCGTATTTACCGCCCCACGTTTGACCATTGGCGGAATTTTGCCCCCCGCAGTTATTACGTAACGCACTCCCTTGCCCCCATTATGCACATGACGGGCGCAATCCCCAAAAAGGTAAACGCGTTTGCGGTGTTCGATCCCATAGAGGAAAGCCAACCTACCGCATCCGCCGTGGGGGATCGCGCTACCGTAATGACCACCTTAAATCACGATGGTTCGGTGTTTAAGTTCGTGGGCTGTTCGGCGTTTGGCGCGGAAGGGAATTCCTACCGCGTATGCGGTGAAAACGGACAAATTGAAAACTTGCGCGGTATGGGAAACACCGTGATGCTGCGCTATAACCCGTGGTCCACCCCCGAAGGCAAGGGCTGGGGCAACGAATATAAAGCCGAATACGCGCCCGAAGATAGGGCATTAGCCGAAAAGGCGGGGCACGGCGGCTCGGATTTCTTCGTAGCGCGCGAATTCCTTCGTTGTATCGCCGAAAATAGAAAGCCCGATTTCGACGTATATTTTGCCACCACTATGGCTTCGGTTGCCATTATGGCGCACCGCTCGGTTTTGTCTGGGGGGCAAGCCTTTGATATTCCCGATTTGCATTTGGAAGAAGAACGGAAAAAGTATGAAAACGACCGCCTTTCTCCCTTCCCCGACGCGGCGGAAGGGGATAGAATCCCTTGTTGTTCGCAGACCGATCACGCGCCCACCGAACGGCAAAAGCAAATGTACGTGGAATTACTGAAACAAAAATAACAAGCAAAACCGCCGTACGCAACCTTGCGTACGGCGGTTTATTTTTTTCAAAAAAGTTTATTGCTTGATTGCGTGCGTATTCCGATAACGGTTGGGGGAAACACCCACCCGTTTTTTGAAGGTGCGGCTGAAATAGTTGTAATCGGGAAAGCCGACTTCTTCCGCAATGTCCGTTAGGGGTAACGCCCCTTCGGTAAGCAACCGCTTGGCGCGGCGCACCCTCTCTTTTAGTAGGTATTCCACGATGGAAATCCCCGTTTCCCGCCGAAACACCCCTTCGCAATGCGCCACCGAAAAAAAGGTGCCTTCCGCCAAATCCGCAAGGGTGATTTTTTCCTTCATATGCGCGTGTAAATATCGTTTAATTTGTATCACCAAGGGATGCTGCTTTTTTTCGTATTCCCTACTTTGTAGGGAAAGAAGCAAGCATTTTAAGATTTGTTCGGTCTTTTTTTCCGCGTGGCCGTACGGGGTTTCGCCCACCTTAATTACCGCTTGCAACAGGTGGGGGATTTCGTCCGTCAAACAATCCTTCATCAGGGTGGGAAGGGCGTAATCTTCCCCCGATACGAAGTTTAGCGAAAGGTATTCGGTATTGCCCCCCTTATCAGGTTTTCGGGAACGGTACGCGCCTTCGGGAACGAACAGCGCGTCCCCCGCGTTTAGTTCTATTTCCGCCCCGTCCACCGTATAGCGCATACTGCCTTCCATTACGAAGGTTAGGTCGTTAAACCCGATACGAGTATCGGGTAGCGCGAAAACGTTGCCCCCTTTGTTGTGCCTAGTGTAAATCAAACGAAAGTCCGAAATCATAAGATAATGCTAATTTCCCCCATAAAAGCGGTAAAAAACATAAGATTTGCTATTGAAAAGTGCAAATATGTGTGTTACAATAATACTACCACAAGCAAGCAATGCTTGTCAAGGGAAAGGAGAAAGAAAGTATGATTCGTCTTTGCGCTTTTGCGGATGAAGCGGATAAAAGTATATCAGGGCAAATCGCCGCCCTAAAACGAAACGGCATTTCGCTGATTGAAGTGCGCGGTATCAACGGCATCAACGTTGCGGATTTAACGGGCGAGCAAGCCAAAGCGTTCGCCAAGGAATACGCGGAAAATGGCATTTCCGTTTGGTCGGTTGGCTCCCCGTTGGGGAAAACGGACGCGGCAGCGGACTACGATGCGTTTATGGCTAAATGTAAGCGCGTTTTTGAAATTGCGAATATTTTCCAAGCGAAAAACGTGCGCGTGTTCAGTTTTTATAACGCGTACGATATGGAAGCGGAGGTGTTCCGCCGCTTAACCGCCGCCACCCGTTTAGCAAAGGAATACGGCTTAACCCTTTGCCACGAAAACGAAAAGGAAATTTACGGGGACGTGCTTTTCCGCGTAAAACGGGTTTTGGATAACGTGCCGCAACTGAAAAGCGTGTTCGACCCCGCAAACTTTGTGGAAGTGGGGGAGGACGCGGAAAACGCGCTGAACGAACTTGCCCCCTACACCTACTACTACCACGTGAAGGACGTAATTCGGGAAACCGAAGAAAAAGTGCCCGCAGGCATGGGGGACGGGGCGATTCCTTCGCTAATTCGCCAAGCGGCGGAACGGGATTCGGTGCTGACCGTAGAACCCCACCTTGCCATATTTGAAGGGTACGCCGCCATAGATAACACCGAAATGAAGGGAAGGCTTACCTTTAAGGATAACCACGAAGCGTTTGACGCGGCGGTAACCGCGTTAAAAAATGAAATTTTGAAAGCAGGGCTGAAACCCGTTGAAGGAGGATTTGAAAAATGAAATACGGATTAAACTTATATTCCATTCGCTCGCTAATCGGTACGGAGGAAAGCTTTTTACAAACGGCGCTTGCCTTAAAGGAAATGGGCTACGATTACGCGCAGTATTCGGGCGCGGCGTTCGATCCCGAACGGATTGCAAGGGTTTCTAAAGCGGCGGAACTTCCCATCGTGTTAACGCACGTGGGGTACAATTCCATTATCAACGACACCGAAAAACTGATGGAACAGCACGCCGCATTCGGCTGTAAAAACATCGGGCTTGGCTGTATGCCCATCGACGCCTTGAAAAACAGGGAAGAAATGTATAAAATCGTAGAAAATTTGGAAAAGGCGGCAACCAAAATGGAAGAAAACGGTTTCCACTTCTTCTACCACCACCATCACTTTGAACTGATGCGGGAAGGGGAAGAAACCTTTTTGGATTATATGATGAAACACGCCCCCCACGTAAACTTTACGGCGGATACCTACTGGTTGCAGTACGGCGGCGTAAGCGTGATAGAGTATCTGAACAAAATGAAGGGCAGAATCGGTTGCGTGCATTTGAAGGACTATCGCGTGGACTTTGGGATGAAGGGGGATTGGAAGGATCCCGGTACCCGTTTCGCGCCCGTTGGCGAAGGGAATATTAACTTTAAGGCGGTAATCCCCGTGATGAAGGATTGCGGCGCGGAATATTTCTTGGTAGAACAGGATAACGCGGTGGATGCGGAAGATCCCTTGCAAGAAGTGAAAAAGAGCATTGAAACCTTAAAGGGTTTTGCATTTTAAAATAAGGAGTTTAGAAATATGAAAAAAGTAAGATACGGGATTATCGGTTTGGGCAACCAAGGTTGCACGTATAACTTGGGTTTATTTGATAAAGGTGCGGTTCCCCAAAGCGAAGTAACCGCAATGTGCGACGTAAACCCCCAAAAAATCGACTATATGAAAAGCAAAACCACCAACGAAACCGCGGTGTACTTTACCGATTATAAGGAAATGCTGGATAGCGGCCTTATTGATGCGGTGCTTGTGGAAGTACCCCACTATCAACACCCCGAAATGGTTATGGAATGCTTAAAGCGCGGTATTCACGTAATTTGCGAAAAACCCGCGGGCGTATACGCAAAGCAAGTGCGCGAAATGAACGAATTTGCAAAAGAACATAACGCGCTGTTCGGCATGATGTTCAACCAACGTATGAACCCCTTATATCAAAAGATGCGCGAAATGGTGCAATCGGGGGAAGTGGGCGAACTGATGCGCGTAAACTGGGTAATTACGGATTGGTACCGCACCCAAGCGTACTACGATAGCGGCAGCTGGCGCGCAACGTGGTCGGGGGAAGGCGGCGGCGTTTTAATTAACCAATGTCCCCACCAGTTAGACTTGGTACAATGGATCGTAGGCAAATTGCCCGTTAAGGTAAACGGCTTCTGCCAATACGGTAGATGGCACGATATTGAAGTAGAGGACGAAGTAACCGCTTACTTTGAATACGATAACGGCGCAACGGGCGTGTTCGTAACCACCACGGGGGAAGCCCCCGGGGTAAACCGTTTTGAAATTACGGGTACGCTTGGTAGATTGGTTTGCGAAAACGACAAGCTGATTTTCCACCGCAACGAAGAAGATTTAGCCCAACACTTAAAAACCTGCAAGGGCGGTTTCAACAGACCCGCTTGCGTAGTGGAAGAAGTAAAAGTGGAAGGGGTTGCAACCCACCACGCGGGCGTTATCAACAACTTCTCCGCCGCTATTATGGGTGAAGAAGAACTGTTCGTTCGCGGGGAAGAAGGCATTAACGGCGTACAACTGATGAACGCGATTGAATTTTCGGGTTGGAACGGGGGCGTGAAAGTTTCCCTTCCCGTAGACGAAGAAGCATACCTTGCGCTGTTAAAAGAAAAATGCGCAAACAGTAAAAACAAGCAAGTAGAAGAAAAGGTAACGGATACCAGCGGAACGTATTAAAAAATAAGGAGAAAGAAAAATGGACTCCAAAAAAATTGCCATCGTTGGGTGCGGAATTATCGGTAACGTGCACGCGCAAGTGTTAAGCGAACAAGGGTATGAAATCGCCGCCCTTTGCGACGTGGACGAGAACGCTTCGCGCAAGGTGCAAGAAAAATTCGCGCCTAACGCGGCTTTATATACCGATTACGCGAAAATGATTGACGAAGTTTCCCCCTACGCGGTGCATATTTGTACCCCCCACCATCTGCACGCAGAAGCAACCGTTTACGCGTTGAACCGCGATATTCACGTGCTTTGCGAAAAGCCCTTGGCAATCACGCGCGAAAGTTTGGCGCAAGTTCTTGAAGCGGAAAAAAATAGTAAAGCAAACCTTGGGGTATGCCAACAAAACCGTTATAACGACGTAAACGTGGCGGTAAAAGAAATTTTGGAAAAGAACCCTGCCGTTTACGGGCACGGAACGGTAACTTGGAACCGTGGCGCGTGGTATTACAATCAGGCGGCTTGGCGCGGAAAAAAGGCAACCGAAGGGGGCGGCGTAATCATCAACCAGGCGCTACATACCTTTGACTTAATGCAATGGATGGTTGGTTTCCCCGAAGAATTGGTTGGCCGCGCGGATAACTTTACTTTGCAAGACGTAATTGAAGTGGAAGATACCGTTTCTTGCGTGTGCTATACGGGGGAAAACCGCTTTACCTTTTTTGCGACCAACACGGCAAAATCCGATTTACCCGTGGAAATGAATTTTAAGTTAAAGGACGGCAGTTTGCTTACCGTATTCCCCGAACGCGCGTACTTAAACGGTGAACAAATCACCGGCGCGGAAATGGTAAAGGTATACGGCAAAGGCTGTTACGGAACGGGGCATACCCGTTTAATTCGCCACTTCTACGAATGCGCGGAAAAGGGCAAAACTTTCCCCATCAACGGTCAGGAAGGCGCAAAAGTAGTAAAAATGATTCTTGCCGCATACGAAAGTAACGGTAAAAAAGTAAAGGTATAATATGAAATTTTTTGATAAAAACGTATTGCTTTCCAGCCGCGCGGCGAAAAAAATCTACGCGGAAATTAAAAATTTACCCATTATCGATTACCATTGCCACCTTTCGGTAAAGGAAATTGCGGATAACGCAAGCCTATCGGATATTGGGGAAGCGTGGCTGAAAGCCGATCACTACAAATGGCGCAGTATGCGCCTTTGCGGTGTGGATGAAACATACATCACGGGGGATGCGCCGTACGAAGAAAAATTTTATAAGTACGCGGAAATTCTGCCCCGCCTTGCGGGTAGCCCCTTATATTATTGGACGCATATGGAATTAAACGCGGTTACGGGTATTCGTAAACCCTTAAACAAGCAAACCGCTCCCACCGTGTACGCGCAAGCAAACGAACGCTTACGCGGGGTAAGGGTGCAGGATTTACTGAAAAAATTCCGCGTTTCCTACCTTGCCACTACGGATGATCCCGTGGACGATTTAGCGTTACACGGCAAGTACGGGGATACGGTGGTTGCGCCCACCTTCCGCCCGGATAAAGCCTTAAATTTGGACGGCGCGTATTTAGGCGAACTTGCCCGCGTTGCGGAAGTGGAAACGGATACCCTGCAAGGGTTAAAAACCGCTTTGGCAAAGCGTTTGGATTACTTCGTAAGCAAGGGCTGTAAAATTTCCGACCACGGTTTTTACGGCTTCCCCAAGGAAATCGCAAGCGAAAGCGAAGCGGCGGATTTATACGCGAAACGCGAAAGCTTAACCAAGGAAGAAAAGGAAGCTTTGTTCGGGCATTTACTGTTATGGCTTGCGGGGGAATACGCGAAGCGCGGCATTTTAATGCAACTGCACTTTGCGGTATTAAGAAACTGCAATCCCGTGGGATTCGCGCGTTCGGGCGTGGATTCGGGGTACGATTTGCCCGCGGATATTCCTTCGGCGGAAAACGCGGTGCGCTTCTTTGCCGCAATGGAAGAAGGCAAGCAGCCCCAAACGGTAATTTACGCGCTGAACGACGGCAACTTAACCGCCTTTGCATCGCTTACGGGGGCGTTCCCCTTCGTAAAAGTGGGCGCGGCTTGGTGGTTTAACGATACCTTGCAAGGCAACGCGCGTACCTTGGACGGGGTTGCGCAGTATTCCGCGCTTGGTACCTCCCTTGGTATGCTTACGGATAGCAGAAGTTTCACTTCGTACGTGCGCTTTGATTTCTTCCGCCGCATTTTGGCGGATTACCTTGGAAATAAGGTAACGCGCGGTGAATACGATATGGAAGCAGCGTTAGAAGTTGCAAAAGATATTGCTTACGGCAACGTAAAAGGAGCGTTAAAATTATGAAAATGACCTTTCGTTGGTATGGGGAAGGGGATACGATTTCCCTTTCGTATATCAGCCAAATTCAACCCGTAACGGGGGTTGTTTCGGCGGTGTACGGCGTTCCCGTTGGGGAAGTGTGGCCGCAAGAAAAAATTGATGAAATTAAGCAGGCGGCGGCTTCGCACAACTTAGCCTTTGAAGTGGTGGAAAGCATCCCCGTACACGAAGATATTAAAATGGGCTTGCCCACGCGCGATGCGTATATTGAAGCGTACAAGGAAAACTTGCGCCGCGTGGCAAAAGCGGGGGTAAAGTGTGTTTGTTACAACTTTATGCCCGTGTTCGATTGGCTTAGAACCAACTTAAAATACCCCCACGGTAGCGGTGCGTATTCGCTTGCTTACGATCACGAAGAACTGTTAAAATTAGACCCCTTAAACTTGCATTTGCCCGGTTGGGACGAAAGCTATCAATCCGAAGAATTGCAAAATTTAGTTTCCGCTTACCAAAAGTTAAGCGAAGGGGATTTATTTAACAATTTAGTGTACTTTTTAAGTAACGTTCTTCCCGTGGCGGAAGAAGTGGGTGTTCGTATGGCGATTCACCCGGAC
>JAZUCI010000042.1:0-5947 GCA_045639045.1 Christensenellaceae bacterium | reverse complement strand
TGCCCCGTTGGCGCAATTGCTGATGCTGAATAAGCAAGTGAAGAAATGGCGGTGCGCGTAACTATCACGCACCGCCTTTTTTCTTTCTTTTTGACGGCAAAATGCTGCAAATTGCATCGTATAATGCGCGGTTACGTACGTTCGGTACGCGCCCTTGCCTTATGCGCGACCTTTTTGCATTTTATCCGTCAAAACACAAAAACCAACGGCAAAATGCTGCAAATTTCATCGCATAATATGCGTTCAACATAATTAAACGGATACAAGGAACTGCTATGACTAATACTGCGCGCTGTGAAACCCTTTACGGGGATAAAATCATTATGCAAAGGGAGGATTTATACCGCTTCACTTCGGATGCGGTTGCCCTTTCGCGCTTTGCGAAACTAAAAAAGGGGGACGTAGTTGCGGATTTTTGCGCGGGGTGTGGCATCGTGGGTTTGCACGCGATGTGCTTAAACCCCGAAATTGCTTCCCTTACGTTATACGAATTGCAACCCGAACTGTGTGCTTTAGCGCAAGAAACGGTGATAAAAAACGGGGATGAAGAAAAGGTAACCGTGGTGCAAGGTAAAATTCAGGATATCCCTGCAAGCGAAAACGGAAAGTACGACGCGGTGCTATGTAATCCCCCGTATTTTAAGGCGGGAAGCGGGGAAGGGAAGGAAACTTTAAGCGAACGTATTGCCAAGCAGGAAGTAACCGTAACTTTAAGCGAAATTATCTCCGTGGCGTCAAAAAAACTGCGCTTTGGCGGTAAACTGTTCCTTTGCCACGTTGCCCAGCGCCTAACGGACGTGCTTTGCGCTATGCGCGAATATCAAATAGAACCCAAGCGCTTGCGCTTTTTAACCCGTACCGAAGGGGGAGCCCCCTATTTAATTTTAGTGGAAGGCGCGCGCGGGGGAAAACCCGGCATGACGGTGGAAAAATCGGAGGTAAACCAATGCTCTACGTTGTAGGAACACCCATCGGTAATTTGAAGGATATCACCCTTCGCGCGTTAGAAACTTTGCGCGCGGTAGATTATATTTTGTGCGAAGATACCCGCCACAGTTTAAAACTGTTATCCCATTATGAAATCAAAAAGCCCCTTGTTGCTTACCATAAGTTTAACGAAAGGGATGCCGCCGAACGGATTATCGCCGATTTAAGGGAAGGCAAGGAAATCGCCCTAATTTCGGATGCGGGTATGCCCCTAATTTCGGACCCCGGTAGCGTACTGATTGCGCGCGTAAAGGAAGAAGGCTTGCCTTTTACCGTGGTGCCCGGTACCACCGCCTTCGTTCCCGCTTTAATTTTAGGGGGAATGGGCGCGCCCTTTTTATTCCACGGCTTTTTGCCCGATAAGAAAAAGGAAAGGGACGCGGTGCTACGCAAACTGAAAAACGAAACCGCCACCTTAATTTTTTACTGCGCCCCCCACGATATGGAATCCACCGTTTCCGCCCTATACCAAGCGTTTGGGGATAGAACCGCCGTTGCCGTGCGCGAAATTACCAAGATGTACGAAGAAGCGGTGCATTTTACCCTTTCCCAAGGCTTTAACGGGGCGAAAGGGGAGTTCGTTCTTCTTATTTCGGGAGCGGAAGTAAGGGAGGAATTTGCGGAAATCAGCGTGGAAGAACATATTCAACGATATATCGGCGAAGGCTTATCTAAAATGGAAGCCATCAAGCGCGTGGCAAAGGAACGCGGGGTTTCCAAAAGCAGTTTGTACCACTACACCATTGAAGATTGATTTTTCCCTGCTACTTTGTTAAAAGATACAATTTTTGGGAAAAGGGTTGACAAATCAATGATTTTATCGTATAATGATTAAAGTATTATTAAAGAAATTAATAATACAAAGGAGAGTATTTATTATGGCAAAAGAAAAAGCAAGCAAACTTGGCAAAATTGCAGTGATCCTTGGTATCGTTGCAGTTGTCGTAGCACTGTTCATGCCCGCAATCGTGGCAAAGAAGGGTGAAGGTTCCTATAGCGGTTTGCAAACCGTTATCGGCGTTACGGAAAACATGGGTATGGGTATGAAAATGAAAACCTTAACCTTCTCCGTATTAGCACTTATTCCTTTCGTTCTTTGCATCGTTGGCGCAGTTTTGGCAGCAAAGGGTAAAGGCGTAATCGCTTTCGTTGCAGTAGCAGTTTTCGCAGTTGCAGCAGTTATGTTCTTCCTTATGCCCTCTTTCGTTCAATTGAACAAAGAATTAGGCGCAATGGTTATCGAAAGCTTCAAGGCAAACATTAAAGTTGGTACGGGCGCAATCATCGGTGCTGCATGTGCAGCAGGTGCAGGCGTTTGCACTTTACTTGGCGCGTTAAAGAAATAAGTTTTAACCAAAAGCAAATAAAAAACACCGCGTTCGTAAGGGCGCGGTGTTTTTTATGTAAAAGAACCGATCCTAAATTATGGGATCGGTTCTTTTCATCATCGTTATTTTTTCAAATCCAAGGTTTTTTGGTAGGAGGCAAGTACCGCGTCCATTGCGGCGGCGCGAAGGCCGTCCTTTTCTAACGCGTGTACCCCTGCAATGGTGGTGCCACCCGGGCTACAAACGTTATCCTTTAACGTGCCGGGGCTCATGTGCTTTAACACCATTTTGCTTGCGCCAAGGGCGGTTTGCGCGGCAAGTTCTAACGCTTGGGCGCGGGGAATACCGCATTCCACGGCGCCGTCCGCCAAGGCTTCAATAAACATATAGCAAAACGCGGGGCCGCATCCGGATAAAGCGGATGCCGCGTCTATTTTACTTTCTTCTATTTGCATTAGTTTTCCGCAAGGCGCAAACGCGCTTAAAAAGGCTTGCAGGGTGGCGGTATCTACGTTAACGGGGCAGTACAAAATCATACCTTCCCCCACTTCCGCAGGGGTGTTAGGCATAATGCGTACGGTGGGGAATTCCTTTCCCGCCGCCTTTTGTACGGCGTTAACCGAAAGCCCCGCCGCCATGGTAATTAAGGTAAGGTTATTACGGGCAAGCAAATATTCTTGCGCTTCTAATAGCGCCGCATCCATTACTTGCGGTTTTACACCTAAAACCAAGAAGCGCGCGTTTTCGCACGCGTCCTTTAAGGTGGTGGGGGTTGCCCCCGTTTCTATCCCTAAAGCGGTTGCTTTTTCGGTGTCTTTATCAAATAAAGCGATTTTCGTGGGGGAAACGGCCTTTGCCACCGCGCGCACCAATGCGCCCCCCATATTACCGCAGCCCATAAAGGCAAATTCGTATTTCATCTCGTTCTCCTATCTAATTTGTCCGTTACCGCGTACCACGTATTTGTACGAGGTCAGTTCGCGTAGGCCCATCGGCCCCCTTGCGTGCAGTTTTTGGGTGGAAATACCAATTTCGCATCCTTGTCCAAATTCCCCCCCGTCCGTAAAACGGGTAGAAGCGTTGTGGTATACCGCCGCGCTATCCACACGGAGTAAAAATTCTTCCGCAACCGTATCGTTTTCGGTTACGATGGATTCGCTGTGATGGGTGGAATGGTCCGCAATATGCGTAATTGCTTCGTTTACGTCGCTAACGATTTTTACCGCTAAAATATAGGATAAAAATTCGGTATCGAAATCCTCTTTACCCGCAGGAACACCGCTAATTATTTTTGCCGATTGTTCGCAAAGACGTAGTTCCACGGGGGTAAGCCCCTGTTCTTTGCGCGCGGAAACCAACCGTTCGTGTAATTTAGGAAGGAAGGTGGGCGCAATATCTTCGTGCACCAATAATACTTCTTCCGCGTTGCAAACGGATGGACGGGAAGTTTTTGCGTTTTCCACAATGGATAGCGCCTTTTCTTCGTCCGCATCTTTATCCACGTAAACGTGGCAAATGCCCGTACCCGTTTGGATGCAAGGCACGCTGGCGTTTTCCACACAATGGCGGATTAACCCTGCGCCCCCACGGGGAATCAGCGCGTCCACGTAATCGGTTGCGGTCATTAAAACTTGCGCCGCCGCGCGGGAAGCGTCCCCCGGCATATTGATACAGTTGGGGTTTAATCCCACCGAAGCAACGGCTTCGCGAAGTACGCGCACGATTTCTTTTGCGGTGCGGAAGGCTTCCTTGCCCCCCTTCAACACGCAAACGTTACCGCTTTTTAAGGAAAGCGCCGCGGCGTCCGCCGTAACGTTGGGGCGGCTTTCGTAAATAATGGCAAGCACCCCCAAGGGAACGGTGCGCTTTTCAATTCTAAGCCCGTTGGGGCGGAAGTGTTCTTCCACCGTAATGCCTACGGGGTCCTCTAAAGCAACCACTTCTCGGATGCCCTTCGCCATCCCTTCAATGCGCGCCGCAGTTAAGGTAAGGCGGTCAATCATTACCGCGCCCAATTTTTCTTTGCTATCCGCTACGTCTAACGCGTTGGCGGCTAAAATGCTTTCCGCGTTTTCTTCTAACGCGCAAGCCATTTGAAGTAGGGCGGCGTTTTTATCCCCTTCGCTTGCCGTGGCAAGTTCACGCGCGGCAAGTTTTGCATTTTGTAAAAGTAAGGTCAATTCGTCCATAAAAGTTCTTCCTTATTTCGCGTAAAAACGGGTGTAGGTTTCCTCGCTATCCGCAAGTACGCCGTACATTTTTTCGGGATTTTCCCCATTCATTAAAATCATATCGCAACCCGCTTCGTTACAAATTTCAGCGGCGTGCAACTTGGTTACCATGCCACCCGTACCCAGGGAAGAACCTTTCCCCCCCGCCAAAGCGCGGATTTCATCCGTAATCCCGTGCACTTCGCGAATCAGCTTGGCGGCGCCGTCCTTATGCGGATCTGCGGTGTATAAACCGCCTACGTCCGAAAGCAAAAGCAGTAAATCCGCCTTTACGCTAACCGCAACCAATGCCGAAAGGGTATCGTTATCGCCCACCTTAATTTCTTCGGTGGCTATCGTGTCGTTTTCGTTGATGATGGGAAGAACACCCAGTTCTAACAGCCGTTCAATGGTGTTGGAAAAGTTTTGGTGGCGGTCTTCGTGCGAAAAGTCCGACTTGGTAAGCAAAATTTGCGCCACGGTGTGGTTGTAATCGCGGAACAGCCTATCGTACGTATCCATCAGTTCGCATTGCCCAACGGCGGCAGCCGCCTGCTTGGTGGGGATATCCGTGGGCTTTTCGCGAAGCCCAAGTTTGCCAACGCCCATACCGATTGCGCCCGAAGATACCAAAATAATTTCGTACCCCGCGTTTTTTAGGTCGCTTAAAACCCTGCACAAATCCCCCGTACGCTTAATGTTTAAGTTGCCCGTGCCGTGGGTTAGGGTAGAAGTGCCCACTTTAATTACGATTCTCATACTTTCCGCCTTTTTGCGCAAAGAACTGCGCAACCTTCTTTTTGCGTGCGTAACGCGCACGCGGTGGTTTTTTTCTTATTATAGTTACTTTGTGGGGATTCGTCAAGTAAAAAGTGAAAAATGTGCGCGAAAAACGCAAAAATAACTTGCAAAATCGTTGACTACCCGTTTCGTTTTATGATAATCTATACGTATGCAAAGGGAAAGCTTTGCACGGCAAAATATTCCCGTGGGGGTATAGCGCAGTTGGTAGCGCGTTTGAATGGCATTCAAAAGGTCAGGGGTTCGACTCCCCTTATCTCCACCACACTTGCAAGCCTTTTGCTTTTTAGCAAAGGGCTTGTATTTTTTATATTATAAAAAAGTACCACCCCTTTTTATTTTGCAAAGGCTTGCCGTTTGTTCCGATAAGGGAAGGGGCGAAATAACGTGACGCTTCGCCTAACGGCTCTCGCTAATCCGTCGCGTGTAAACACGCTCCTTGCGACTCCCCTTATCTCCACCACACTTGCAAGCCTTTTGCTTTTTAGCAAAGGGCTTGTATTTTTTATATCATAAAAAAATACCACCCGTTTTTATTTTGCAAAGGCTTACCGTTTGTTCCGATAAGGGAAGGGGCGAAATAACGTGACGCTTCGCCTAACGGCTCTCGCTAATCCGTCG
>JAZUCI010000041.1:0-6820 GCA_045639045.1 Christensenellaceae bacterium | reverse complement strand
AAGTAGACAAATTTATAAAAACGAAAACGGCGTCCCGCGAATTGCGGAACCCCGTTTTTTATGAAATAAAGAAGATGTTGCAATAAAATTTGCGAACGAAAAAAAAGCCTTGCGAAAAAACAAGGCTTTCTATTTTACTTGTATGAAAACTTACGCGTTAGCTTTTTTAAGCGCGTCTAATTTCTTTGCAAGCTTTGCTTTCTTGTTAGCAGCGTTATTCTTGTGAAGTACGCCCTTAGAAGCAGCAGAATCAATTACGCTTACGGTTTTAGCGTATAAAGCTTCGCAAGCAGCAACGTCGCCACCGGCAATAGCAGCGTTATATTCTCTGATAGCGGTTTTAACCGAAGACTTAATCATTCTGTTTTGCATGGTCTTCTTTTCAATAACTAATACGCGCTTTTTAGCAGATTTAATGTTAGGCACAGTAAATATCTCCTTTTTGTAATAACAAAATCAATCGTTTGATATTTTACCATAAATCTTTCGTTTTGGCAAGGATAATTAGGGGCATTTTTGTAAATTATTTGAATAAATTTAAAAATTTCGGGGGAATCGCAATGTTTTCGGATTTAGCGGCGGATTTTTGCAATAAAAAAGCAAGTTCTTCTGGGGTTGCGGTTAGTGAACGGCGATTGGGAAGGATTACCGAACGAAGGGTGGAAATTTTATCAAAGCAAGCGGAAAGGGAATTAGGGAAACCCGTCGGTAAGTATTTTTCATTAGAAATTCCGTACGGAAGTTTACCCCAAATCCCGTTAATCCTTCGCCTAAAGGATCTAATTTTCGAATTCGTCGTAGGCGCTTTACCCAAAGGCGCAAAAGTGCTTGTGGTTGGCTTTGGCAACGGCAATCTTTCGTGCGACGCGCTTGGCAGTTTGGTGTTGGATGGGTTAATCGTTTGTCAAGATAGTCGCGTACGCGTGCGCGCTCTAAAGCCGGGCGTAGAAGGGCTTACGGGGATAAAGGGAACGTGTGTGTTAACGGCGGTTGTTCGGGAAATTCAACCCGAAGCAGTCGTTTGCGTGGATGCGTTAGTGGGGGCGGAATTTTCACGTATTGGTAGCGTATTTCAAATTACGGATACGGGATTAACGCCTGGTAGCGGAACGGGAAATCGCGCCTTTGCCGTCACCCGTGAAACGCTGGGAATTCCCGTATACGCGTTAGGCGTTCCCCTTGCCGTTCCCTTTGAGCCAGACGGGGAAAAATCGGGTAAATATCTCGTGTGTCCAAGGGAAATTGATATTCTGGTTCATCGCGTTTCGCGCGTGATTTGTGATGCCTTAAATCTTGCGTTTCATCCCGAATTAACCTTGTCCGACGTGCGAACGTTACTATATTAGAACTTCGTAAGTTGCCAGTTTTTGCGCGCGCGATATCGTACGGCACGTTTTTTCGCCCCACCGCTTTGCGGTGGGGCGTAGTTTATATTCGTCCGTAAATTTTCTTCTTTGCGTATTTTATCTTCCTTGCCGCATATATTTTACGGCTATAAAGGGGGATGGAAAATGAAAACTGTTGCGGTTTACGATAGCGGTATTGGCGGTATCACGGTGTTGTACCGTTTAATGCAAAAGTTTAAGGGGTGCGAGTTCGTATATTACGGGGATAATACGCGCATGCCGTACGGCAACAAAACCAAACGCGAGCTACTGGAAATTGCTCGTGAAAACGTCAATTATTTAACTGCGTTTTCCCCCGAGATAATCGTGTTTGCTTGCAATACGCTTACCGAATGCGCCTTGCCGCAAATGCAAACGGAAATCCCCGTGGTGGGTGTTAGCCCCGTGGCAACCTTATCCGCGTTGCCCAAAAAGCGAACGGCAGTTTTGTGTACGCCGCTTACCGCAAGCGCCTTACAAAACGCTTTGCCCCCATGGTGTCGGCTTTTTGTTGCGGAAGGATTAGCGGGGCAGATAGAACGGGGGATTACGCAACGGGAAAAAGAACAATGGTTCACAAACCTTGCAGCGTTAATTGGGAAGGGGTTTAACCGCCTGCATTTGGGTTGTACGCATTACGTTTGGCTAAAAATGGAAATGCTAAAAGCATTTCCAAATTTGGAAATAACGGACGGAATTGATAAATGTTTGGCAATCGCAAACGTAATTTTGCCGAAGGAAAAACAGTTTCTAAATGAAAATAGCCAAAAAAAACCTATCCGTTTTCCTCCCGTTCACTTTGTGGGAGAGGGCGCAATTAAAAACCAAAACACATATTTAACTTTTTTAGAACAAATGTTCAAAAATGGCATTGGGAAGGGGTAAAATGCTATTTTGTGGTTGTATTTTTATCAAAAATGCCCCGTTTTTTACAAAAAGTGGTTGCAAGTGGTCATTTTCTATGATATAATATATCTATCAAAAATAAGGGGGAAAAACCGTTGGCACTCTTCTTCGGCACGTCGAAACATCAAATTGACGCGAAAAACAGAATAAGAATTCCGCCCAAGTTCAGCGACAAGCTGGGCACGGCGTTTTACGTTGCCCGCGGCACGGATAAATGCTTGTACTGTTTTAGTGAAGATACTTTTGCTAAATACACGCAAGAATTTGATAACACCCCCGCGTATCTTCCGGATAACGCAATGTCCTTAAAACGTCACTTCTTCAACTCGGTAGAGGAAGTGGAAAAGGACGGGCAAGGCCGCGTGCTGTTGCCCCCCGCCTTGGTTTCTTACGCTAACCTTACCAAGGATATCGTAATTGCCGGTACGGGGGACCGCTTGGAAATTTGGGATGCCTCCATTTACGAAGAAGTGGTTGGCGGAAAGGATTTCAACCAAGTGTTAAAGGATATGAACGGCTAATGGAATTCGTACATATTCCCGTTCTTTTGGAAGAATGCTTAAACGGATTAGCCTTAAAGCCTAACGGCGTTTATTTTGACGGAACGCTTGGGGGCGCAGGGCACTCCTATCACATATTAAATAAAACCTCTCCAAACGGAAGGCTGGTTGCCACCGATTTAGATACGGAAGCAATTGCGGCGGCAACCTTGCGCCTTAACCCCTTTGAAGGAAGGTTTCAAATATTTCATACGAACTTCAAAAATTACGAAGACGCGCTTACGCAAGCGGGCGTAACCGAACTTGACGGCGTGCTTTTGGATTTAGGGGTTTCTAGTTACCAACTAGATAACGGCGACCGCGGTTTTGCCTATATGGCAAGGGAAGCGCGCCTGGATATGCGTATGAATACTTCTTCCGCTCTATCCGCTTACGAGGTAATCAACGGATATTCGGAAAACGAATTAAAACGGATTTTTAGCGAATACGGTGAAGAACGCTTTTCGGGAAGAATTGCCCAACGCATCGTAGAAACGCGAAAAAACGCGCCCATCGAAACCACGGGTGATTTGGTCGATTTGATAAACGCGGCAATTCCCGCCAAGTTCAAAACCGAACCGCATCCCGAAAAACGCGTGTTCCAAGCCGTTCGCATTGAAGTAAACGGGGAACTGCATAAATTAAAAGAAACCGTGATGGGTCTTGCAAAAAAATTAAAGGTAGGCGGCAGAATTGCCGTTATCACCTTCCACTCTTTAGAAGACCGCATCGTAAAACAAGCGCTAAAAGAGTTGGAACAAGATTGCGTATGCAATAAAAATTTGCCCGTGTGCGTGTGCAACAAGCGTAGGGAAGTTAAAATTCTTACCAACAAGCCCGTAACGGCAAGCGAAACCGAATTACAAGCAAATTCCCGCGCAAAAAGTGCAAAACTTAGAATAGCAGAGCGCGTATAAAAATATAGTAAAAGGAGAAAGGGGAAAATGAACGGATTAAAACGTGCAGAAATGACCGAACGCAGAATTTTCAGCGAAGAAGACGAATTGGAATTGTTGCGTACGGATACGTCTGCTTTTCTTACGGAAGAAGAAATGGCGGAAGAACAAAACAGTCGCATTTCTGAAAACTACAAAAAATTACTGTCATTTGACGTAGAAGAAACGGAAACCGCTACCGCCCCCGACTTTATCCAAGAAATGCAAGGCGAAACCGCACCCGAAATGGAAGCGGAAGCGTTGGACGAAGCGGATTTAAACCCCACTTCCACTACTATGCAGTTCGCAGATAGGGAAATTGACGAAGATTTCTTTATCGACCGTACCCCGGTTAAGGCAAAAGCGGCGTCCCTTTTCCGTAACAAAGCGGTAATCATCGCATACGCTATCGTAATTATGACGCTAATTTCGCTAATCGCGGTAAACGCGGTTGCTTTATCCCGCGAACGTTTAAGCGTAAACGCGTTAAAAAGTGAAATTGCCCTTTTACAACAAGAAAGCAACGCTTTAAGTCAAGAATTGGAATCGCTGTTAGACGAAACCACCGTTACCGATAACGCGCTATCTTCGGGTATGACCGCAAACGGTAACAACGTACAGATGAATTTGCTCACTCCCGTGGAAGTTTCCGAACCCACTTTAAAAGGAAACTGGTTTAACTCCTTCTGTGATTTCTTCGCAGGCATTTTCGGTTAATGATTAGGGAGGTGCGCCATTACGCATCATATTTCCATAACGATATTACGAAAGAGGTTACTTGCAACAATCGTTGCAGTAACCTTTCTTTTTTGCGTAGTGATTGCGCGTCTGTTTTACGTGCAGGTGATTTGGGGTGTGGATTTGCAAAAACGCGCCCTAGATCAATGGACGCGTGAACTACCCGTAGTTGCCGTGCGCGGTAAAATTACGGATAGAAACGGAACGGTTTTGGTGGATAACTTGGATACGTACAGCGTATTCGTTCGCCCTAATGCGGTCAAAGATAAACGCGAAACCGCGCGTGCGCTTGCTAAAATTCTTGCGCTAAACGAAGAAGAACTGTATCAAAAGTTGAAAAATAGCGCAGTTAGCGAACTTACGGTGAAAAAACACGTAAAAAAGCAAACCGCTTTGTTGCTTTCGCAAAGCGAACTTCCCGGGGTTTACTACGCGCGGGATAACACAAGGGTGTACCCTTACGGTGAGTTTTTAACGCAAATTTTAGGCTTTACTTCTACGGACGGGGTGGGGCAGTCGGGCATAGAACTATACCAAAATCAAAACCTAAAGGGAGCGGACGGTGAGATTTTATACACTACCGACCTAGTAGGGAAGGAAATTCCGAACAGTAACGCTTATTACTACCCCGCGCAAAATGGGCTAACCGTTGAATTAACCGTAGATTACGAAATCCAAACGGTTGCCGAACGCGCCATGCAGGAAGCGATGTTAACCTATTCCCCTAAAAGCGCCGCGTGTTTGGTGATGGACGTAACAAACGGGGAAATTTTGGCGCTTTCCATCAAACCTTCGTATAATCTTAACGAGATCCCCCGTGAGGACGTGTCGTCTTTGCTTTCGCTTTCTCGCAATATCATCCTAACGGACGTTTACGAACCCGGGTCAACCTTTAAAATTATCACCACCGCGGCAAATATTGAAGAATATAACAAGGGGAATGGGCGCGCGATCTCTTCCACGCACGTTTTTCCCTCAAGTAGAACCCGTCAAGTGGCGGGAACTACGGTAAAGTGTTGGAATACGCACGCAAACGGAAGGCATTCTTCGCAAACCATACAGGACGCGCTAAATAATAGCTGCAACCCCTGTTTTGTGGATATCGCGTTAAATTTGGGTGTGGAAACGGTGTACGGATATTTAGAAAAGTTTGGATTTGGCAAAAAAACGGGGGTGGACTTCGGTGGGGAAGCGCACGGCTTGCTCGTTCCAAAATCAGCGGTTACCCTTTCGGATTTGGCGCGTATCAGCTTTGGGCAAACCATAGCCGTAACCCCAATTCAACTTCTTTGCGCAGTTTCTTCGGCGGTCAACGGCGGTTATTATTATCAACCGTCCGTTATTCGTAAAATTCGCGATGAAAACGGCAACGTTGTGCAAGTGAATTACCCCGTAATGCAAAACCGAACCGTTAGTGAAAGTTCGTCAAGGGAACTTGCGCTTCTCCTTGAAGGCGTGGTGCAAAACGGATCGGGAAAAAAAGCGTATATAGAAGGATACCGCGTGGGCGGAAAAACGGGTGTTTTTGGTCTTACTTGTGTAATAATAGCAATGAAAAAACGGTATATAATGGCATAAAAACCATCAAAAAATGCTCAAAATCGCAAATTTGCAAAAAAAATCAAGCAAAAATAGCCCTAAATGGTAGGAGGGCACAAAAATAGACAAATGGCAATAAAAGCCTAAAAAATGGTATTTTTAGAAGAACACAAGAACGTGTTCTTTTTTTGTTTTTAAGGAGGTCTGTATGAGTTGTTTAATGAAATTTAAATGGGTAAAGTTACCGAGAGAAATCATTCCCCAAAAGAAGGGAATTATGGGTTATTGGATGAAGCTTGCATCACGTGTTGCTTTTAGAAAAGGAGAGTCTTTTTATTGTGGGCACACAAATCAAGTTGAACCAGGAGAGTGGGTCGGTGGCATTATGGGACTAAAGAGCATTCTTGGAGTTAAATCAAAAGAGAAAGTCTTTGCAATAATGGAAAAGCTTTCTGAACTTGGATATATTACATACACATTGGATTTAGAGACAAGGAAACTAAGTTATAAGATTTCAGATTGGGTAGTAGAATGTTGTGGTAAAGAATGTGAGAAAGATAATGTCTACGCTACTAATGATTTTGGCTTCGTTTGTGTGCCTAGAGATATAACGGAAAGACTTGTAAAAGCTGGACATGAATTTGAAGAATCCGATGCTTGGATTGATCTTTGGGTACATACAATTTTTGAAGATAAAAAAAATTTTTTAACTTTTTTTGCTCCGATGGTGAGATTTGACAATTTAAAAGCCTTTTTTACTTTAGAGGGACTTAGTAGA
>JAZUCI010000040.1:0-15383 GCA_045639045.1 Christensenellaceae bacterium | reverse complement strand
TCCCTAAGAGTTACGCCCTTAGTCCACCGCTTTTTTCTTGCCCAAAAAGGAAGAAAAAGAAAATCTTTCTTATATATCCTTTCGTTTTTGGGAAAAATAGTAGGAAAGCCAACGTAAAATAAAAAACACTTGTTCAAAAATTTTGCGTAAATCCGTTGCAAAAAGGCAGGGTTTATGGTACAATATTTCCGTGGGAGCGCTAACTATGATAGATGCAAAAACCACCGCCGTTTTGGCGCACTTAAACGCCCTTTGCGAAGGGGGCGGATATAAAATTGTTGAAGAAAAGGACGTCCTTTCCGCCCTATCGGGGGAGGAGCAAATAGAAAGCACCACCTTCCGCGAAATTATGCGCTTTTTAACCGAACGGGAATGGATTTCGGTAAAATACGAAGGGGAGGGGCAATACTGCTTGGCGGTGTTACCCAAAGGGCGCACGGTTTTAGAATCGCAGGGCGCAAAAGGAACGGAAAATAACCCCTTTGCCTTAAAAAGCCCCTTTACGGCAGGGTTTTTGGGCGCTTTGTTCGGCGCGCTTCTTGGCGCGATAATCATTGCCGTATGCCTTTAACGCGGCAAGAAAAGGGGGTTCTTCGCACGGTGATATCCGCTTGCGGGGAAAAGGGGGCATGCTTAATTTTCCCCGAACAGTTGCTTTCCCAAGGGGATACGGGGCGTAGAACCAAACTGCCCGAAACAAGGACGGGGCTTATCCGCATCGTGCGTGCGTTAGAAGCGGACGGCTATTTTGAAACGGTGCAAAGCCGTAAGGATAGTCAGGACGTATGGTGCATCACCCTTTGCTTAAAAGGTAAGGGGTACGAACGAAAATTACAGCAAACAAGAAGATATCTTCTTTTTAAAGTGGCTTTCACGGTGGGTTTGGCGGTGCTAAGCTTTCTTGTGGGGGTGCTTTTAAAACGGTTATTTTAGCAAAGGAAAAAGGGATGGAAGAATTTATTCTGCACAGCGAATATTCCCCCACGGGGGATCAGCCCCAAGCGATTGAAACGCTTGCGCAAGGGGTTTTGGACGGCTTAAATACACAAGTACTGTTGGGGGTTACGGGTAGCGGTAAAACCTTTACCATGGCAAACGTAATCAAAAAGGTGAACCGCCCCACGCTCGTTATCGCGCACAATAAAACGCTTGCCGCCCAGCTGTGTAACGAATTCCGCGCGTTCTTTCCCGAAAATCGCGTGGAATATTTCGTTTCCTACTACGATTATTATCAACCCGAATCCTACCTTCCCCAAACGGATACGTACATTGAAAAGGATTTATCCATTAACGACGAAATTGATAAACTGCGCCACAGCGCCACCTGCTCGCTTGCCGAACGTAGGGACGTAATCGTGGTGGCTTCGGTTTCCTGTATTTACGGCCTTGGCGCGCCCGAAGAATACTATAAACTGGGCGTTTCCCTTCGCCCCGGGCAGGAAATGGAACGGGAGGAACTCATCCGCCGTTTGGTGGGCATTCAGTATAAGCGCAACGATATGGACTTTCAACGCGCCACCTTCCGCGTGCGCGGGGACGTGGTGGAAATTTTCCCCGCGGATAGCAGCGAAAAGTACATTCGCGTGGAATTTTTTGGGGATGAAATTGACCGCATTTGCGAAGCGGAACCCCTATCGGGCAACGTGGTAAGCACCCTAAAACACGCGGTAATTTTCCCCGCAAGCCACTACGCCGTGGGTAGCGAAAAGTTGGAAGGCGCCCTTTCGCAAATTCAGAAAGATATGGAAGGGGAAGTGGAAGATCACAAGCGTGCGGGTAGGCTGTTAGAAGCCCAGCGCTTGCACCAACGCACCTCCTACGATTTGGAAATGATGCGCGAAATCGGGTATTGCAGCGGTGTAGAAAACTACTCCCGTTACTTTGACGGCAGAAACCCCGGGGAAGCCCCTTTTACCTTGTTGGATTATTTCCCAAAAGATCTACTTGTGTTTATTGACGAAAGTCATATGACCTTGCCCCAAATCCGCGCGATGTTCAACGGGGATAGAGCAAGAAAAAACAATTTGGTGGACTACGGGTTCCGTTTGCGTTCGGCGTACGATAACCGCCCTTTAACTTTTCAAGAATTTGACGAACGGATTCCCCAAATGATATGCGTTTCCGCAACCCCTGCCGAATACGAACTAAACCGCGCGGAAACGGTGGCGGAGCAGGTAATTCGCCCCACGGGGTTATTAGATCCCGAAATCACGGTAATCCCCACCGAAGGGCAAATTGAGCATCTATTCGGGGAGATTCACAAAACCACCGCTTCGGGTGGAAGAACGCTGGTTACCACGCTTACCAAACGCATGGCAGAACGGTTAACCGAATACTTCCAAGAACGGGGGGTACGCGTTCGGTATATGCACAGCGATATCGATACCTTGGAACGGGTGGATATCGTGGACGGGCTTCGCCGTGGGGATTTTGACGTTCTAGTGGGCATTAACCTTCTTCGCGAAGGGTTGGATATGCCCGAGGTAAAACTGGTTGCGGTGTTAGACGCGGATAAGGAAGGCTTTCTTCGTAGCGAGCGCAGTTTGATTCAAACGGTGGGCCGCGCCGCGCGTAACAGCGAAGGCAGGGTAATTTTCTACGCGGACGTAATTACGGACAGTATGCGCCGCGCAATGGACGAAACCGCTAGGAGAAGAAGCATTCAACAAGCGTACAACAAAGAACGGGGCATCATCCCCAAAACCATCGTAAAACCCGTGGCGAACACTTTGGAAATCACCCGTAAGGAGGAGAAAGCCAAGGGGGTTAAAATCGCCGAAATTCCGGACGAAATTGAAAAACTGAAAGCGGCAATGGCGCTTGCTTCCAAGCAGTTGGATTTTGAAAAGGCCATTGAAATCCGCGAAACGATAGCCGCCCTTCGCCAACGGTTTAGAAAGGCAACCGAAGGTAAGGGCAAAGGAAAAAATAAGGAATAACCTATGGCAAACGAAATCATCGTAAAAGGCGCAAAAGAAAATAACCTAAAAAACGTAAGCGTTACCTTCCCCAGGGATAAATTGGTGGTGTTTACGGGGCTATCGGGCAGCGGTAAATCCACGCTTGCCTTCGATACCGTATTCGCCGAAGGGCAAAGAAGGTATATGGAAAGCCTTTCTTCGTACGCGCGTATGTTCCTTGGGCAAATGGAAAAACCGGACGTAGAAAGCATTGAAGGGCTTTCCCCTGCCATTTCCATCGACCAAAAGACCACCGCCAAAAATCCGCGCTCTACCGTGGGTACGGTTACCGAAATTTACGACTATTTGCGCTTACTCTATGCGCGCGTAGGTACCCCGCATTGCCCCAAATGCGGCAGGGAAATTGCCCGCCAAACGGTAGACCAAATTTTGGAACGGGTATTAGAACTTCCCGAAGGTACGAAATTTTTGGTAAAAGCCCCCGTGGTAAGGGGTAGAAAGGGGGAATTTACCAAACTTTTGGAAGGGTTTAAGAAAAGCGGTTTTGCGCGCGTGGAAGTGGACGGCGTAGTTTACGAATTAACCGAAGAAATCCCCTTGGTAAAAAACGAAAAACACAGCGTTTCGGTGGTGGTGGACCGCCTTGTAAAAAAGGATACCATCCGTCAGCGCTTATTCGATAGCTTGGAAACCGCCCTTCGCCTTGCCGAAGGGTTAGTGGAAATTACCCGTTTGGATGAAGAAACTACCGAACTGTTTTCCACCTCCTTCGCTTGCCCCGATTGTGGGATTAGCATTGAAGAAATCGAGCCAAGACTGTTTTCCTTTAACAACCCCTTCGGCGCTTGCCCCGAATGTAGTGGGCTTGGGTATAAAATGGAAGTAGATCCGGCGCTACTTTGTACGGATAAAAGTAAAAGCTTAAACGAAGGGGCAATCGTGGCTTGCGGTTGGAACTTGGATATGGGGAAAATGTACCCCATGTATTTGCGCGCCCTATCCAAGCGGTACGGCTTTTCGCTGGACGTACCCGTAAAGGATTTATCCCCCGAAGTTTGGGATATTTTAATGTACGGCAACGGTGGGGAAAGCTTAACCCTTTCGTATTCCACGCGCACTTTTTCGGGTAGTTACGAAAGCGATTGGGAAGGGTTTTGCAATAACCTTGCCCGCCGTTATAAGGAAACGACCAGCGAATACGTAAAGGGCGAAATTGAAAAATTGATGAGCACCCGTCCTTGTACCGCGTGTGGGGGTAACCGCTTAAAACCCGAAGCCCTTGCGGTAACGGTGGGCGGTAAAAACATTACCGAATTCTGCGCCTATTCGGTGGAAAAAGCGCTTGCCTTTATCAACGGGCTTTCCTTAACCGATACCCAACAACAAATTGCGCGTATGATATTAAAGGAAATCAAAGCGCGCTTACAGTTCTTAAAAAACGTGGGGTTGGGGTATTTAACCCTTTCCCGTTCGGCGGGAACGCTTTCGGGTGGGGAAGCGCAACGCATTCGCCTTGCCACCCAAATAGGAAGCGGCCTTACGGGCGTACTGTATATTTTGGACGAGCCGTCCATCGGTTTGCACCAAAGGGATAACGAAAAGCTAATCAATACCCTTACCGGCCTTCGCGATTTAGGGAACACCGTGGTGGTGGTAGAACACGACGAGGACACCATGCGCGCCGCGGACTTCATCGTGGATATCGGCCCCAAAGCGGGGGTATACGGCGGGGAAGTGGTTGCCACGGGTAGCGTGGAAGATATTATGGCGGAACCCCGTTCCATTACGGGGGACTACCTTGCGGGTAGAAGGAAAATTGAAGTTCCCCCCGTAAGAAAAACGCCCGACGGCAGAACTTTAACCGTAAAGGGCGCAAAACAAAACAATTTGAAAAATATTACGGTGGATTTCCCCGTGGGATTGATGACCGCCGTTACGGGGGTATCGGGTAGCGGTAAAAGTTCGCTGATTAACGAAATTTTATACCCCGCCCTTGCCACCGAATTAAACCACGCGAAAGCCGTGCAGGGAAACGCGGATGCAATTACGGGTATGGAACACTTTGATAAGGTGATTGCCATCGACCAATCGCCCATAGGCAGAACGCCCCGTTCTAACCCCGCTACCTACACCAACGCGTTTACCGCAATACGCGAACTGTTCGCTTCCACGCCCGATGCAAAGGCGCGCGGTTATAAAGCGGGAAGGTTTTCTTTTAACGTTTCGGGGGGCAGATGCGAAAACTGTTCGGGGGATGGAATTTTGTGCGTGGAAATGCACTTTCTTCCCGACGTATACGTGCCTTGCGAAGTGTGTCACGGCAAGCGGTACAACAGCGAAACGCTGGAAGTGCGCTACAAAGGCAAAAATATTGCGGACGTTTTGGATATGACCATAGACGAAGCGTGCGATTTCTTTGAAAACTTTACCGCCGTATATAACAAAATTAAAACCATGAAGGACGTAGGGCTTGGCTACCTAAAATTAGGGCAAGCCGCCACTACCCTTTCGGGTGGGGAAGCGCAACGCGTAAAACTTGCCACCGAACTATCCAAGCGCACCACGGGGAAAACTTGCTATATTTTGGACGAGCCCACCACGGGTTTACACAGCTACGACGTACAAAAACTACTTGGCATTTTAAACCGCCTTACCGCAAGCGGAAACACGGTAATCGTTATCGAGCATAATTTGGACGTAATTAAAGTTGCGGATTACATCGTGGATTTAGGCCCCGAAGGGGGGGATGGCGGCGGTACTTTGGTTGCTTGCGGCACGCCCGAACAAGTTGCCAAAACGGAAGGCAGTTACACGGGGCATTACTTAAAGAAAATTCTCTTCAACCAAAACTCGTAAAAAGAAAAGAACCCGTTAGGGTTCTTTTTTGTTTTTCCTTACGTTAAGAAACGCTATATCCCACGCAACGGTTTATAATTTGAATCAGTTCGGGAATTTCGGTTTTGCAGTCTAACGCAATCCATTTGTGAACGATACCTACGATTCCTTGCGTAAAAAATTCCAAAAGGTATACCCTTTGGCTTTCTTCCTTAACGAATAGGGAAATTGCCGGATAAAAAATGTTATCGTACATTTTTTGATAGGCGCTTTGCCGCTGAAATACTTGGGGCTTTTGGTAAACCAGTTGTAAAAGACGTTTGTGTTGTTTGCAAAAATTTAGATAAGGGATTAAAAACTTTTCGGTAAGCAAAAAGGCGTTTTCCTTTGCGGTAATCGTGGGCGGTGCGCTGATTTGCAAGGATTTTAAAAATTCCTTATTGATATTGATAATCGTTTCTTCCAAAAGGTCGTATACGCTATCGTAATGCAGGTAAAAGGTGGAACGGTTTACGCCCGCTTTTTTGGTGATTTCGGTAACCGTAATAAACTCAACGTCCTTTTTTTCAAGCAAAAATAACAAAGCTTGGTTCATAAGCCCCGCTGTATAAAAATACTTACTCTCGTTTTTGTTCATAGGATAAACTCCTTAGCCGTTCGTTTGCGGTATGTATCAAAACTAATGCGTAAACGATAATTAAAATGGCAACCGTTCCGCAAAGAAGGGGCATAATCACCTTGCGAAGGGTATGATTTTCCGCCCCCCAAGTTCTAAGCATGGTGTTGGTTAGCGTAACCATGGAAACGTTTGCGCATACCAAACTAATGGTTTTACAGCAAGTGAAAACGTGGTCGTCCGCTCGTACGTATTTCGCCGTGCCGAAAATGGAAAAGGCAAGCGCGGAAAAGGTGTACGTGGCAAGAGTGATTACCGTAATTTCGTGGTAGATAGCCACGGTTCGTTCGCGAAGTAAAAGGAACATCATTCCCGAAACCGACACGTTAATCAGGAATAAAAACACACCGCACGCGCGCACCGTTTTTATTTTGGCAGTTAAGGGTTTTAACGGGTTTAATTGCCTAAACACGAAAATGCGTACGATGGAAAGTAACGCGTAATACACGGCTACGGTAAAAAACCAATTAGAAGAATAAATAACCCCTGCGACAAGCAAAAAAGCCGCGTACGCCATATTGCATAAAAAGGATAGGCATAAAAACAGGGTAGTTCTAAACGCGGAATCCTTTTTTATCCTTGCAATAAAGTGGGGAAGCATCCTTTTTATTCCTCGTCGCTAATCTCTTTTGCAAGCGCAATGATATCCGAAGCGTATTTGTTTTTGGATTTCGCCAGTATTTTTTGGTAGATGGGGTAGTTTACGCACATTCCCGCAATGCCGATTAGCCCCACAAGGATGCCGATAACCATAGAAGTGGCGTTATTCGGGCCGATTACCCCAATACATAAGCTCATTGCAGTTCCGAATAAAAGGCTTGCGATAATGCCGAAGGTCAGCGAAAAAATTAACGAAGGCTGTTTGGCTTTCGCGTCCAAGCGCTTTAACGCTTTTACCTTGGAATCTTGCTTGGGCGCGTACTGGTTTGCAACGTGTTCTGCGTAAATTTTGTCCGTGTTCATTTTGTTTTCCTCCTAAAAATGAAAAATGTTTTTTCTGCTTAAGCAAGCACAGTATATCATTTTTTTAGGGAAAACGCTTCAACAAAAAAAGCGCGTTTTGTTCATTTCAGGAAAAATAAAAAACAACCGAACTTCAAGGGAAATTCGGTTGCCTCGTTGCGTTTAGTTATTCGCCAAGCAAACGGTTTTCGTGCTTTTTCAAGCCGTAATAAAGGGGTAATCCCAGCCCGTAGCAAAATACCGTTTGGGTTAATAAAATGGATAAAAAGTTGATTAAAAACGCTTCCTCAACCCCCATTAAAATCCAAATTAGGGGCAGGAAAACCGCGTTCAAAAGCACGGGAAACGCCATAGCAAGGAGGGGGATTTTTTTGCAAACCCTCGTGCCAAACCCTGCAAGCAAGGTGGTTAAACTGCCAAATAAAATATCCCAGATCCCAAAGGGGGAAGTGATATTTGCTAGCGCGCATCCAATAAAAAGCGCGGGTATGCTTTCGGGAAGTAGCATAGGCAGCGCGGTAAGCGCTTCCGCCGGGCGAACTTGTAAGGGCCCGTAGGCAACGGGCATAAACACGTAAGTTAAGCCCACGTAAAGGGCGGCGATGATGCCTGCGCGGCAAAGCCGTTTTGCGGTTTTCTTGTGATTCATTTACTTGTACCTCGGTTTTTTTAGTATTCGGGAAGTGTTTGCCGAAAACCTTCCACGCCCCGTATTATACCACGGAAAAAGCAAAAAAGCAAATAAAAAAGGCGTAAATTTCTAAAAATCACGCCCGTGAAAAAGCAAATAAAAACGGACGGAAAAAGTGTTCTTCCGCCCGTTTTTTCCTTGTTTACGCTCTGTCGCGCAAGGGGTTGTACAGCGCCAAATAAAAAATGGTCCAAAGCCCCGCAAGTCCAACCAAAACGTAAATCACGCGCGCAAGCAAAGAGCCCGCGCCGAATACGAACGCTACCAAATCAAAGGCAAATAAGCCCACCAGCAGCCAGTTCAACGCGCCCACGATAACTAAAATCAGCGCGATAAAAGAAGTGATTTTCATTTTTTTCTAACCTCCTTACCTTTTTATCGGTCTACCGAATATTTTCCCCCTTTTTTAAGGAAATATACGAAAAGGCATAAAAAAAGAGCCGAAAATTTCGGCCCGAAATACGTACGGTTAAACGGAAAATTCTTATTTACGTAATATCTTCTATCAGTAAAAAATCAAAGTCTACCGCGTCCATAAAATCCGAAGGTAAAAACTTTACGTGGCGGTATTTTTTAAAATTTTTCAGGTGCGTGGGGTGGATTACGGGCGTTTCAATATCCAGTAGTTGGCATACGTCCGTAAGGTACACGAAAAATCGGCTATCCTCGTATTTTTCTATGGCAAGATAGGTTTCTTGCTTGGCGATTTTATGGTCTTTCATGGTTTTTGCCCAAAGTTTTATCATACGCGCGCTCCTACGAAAAATCACGGCGCCCACGCGCGGGGCGTGTGGGTGCATTTGGTGATATTGTAGCAAAGGAAGGGAAAAATGTCAAACTTTTTTCATAAAAAGCGCGTTTCCACCCGTTTTACCCCCGTAATGCCCCGCGAATGGGTTGACTTTTCCCCGCGGATAGGGTATAATAAAAGGCAAAGTGCAATATCGCGTGCTTTTTTTCTTACGCGCGTACGAACGCGTAATTTCACGGGCGCGCACACGTTTGCCAAAATTTTATCCAAAGTGAGGGTTGATCCATGGAAGAAGTAAAACTTACCGCCGCAGGCAAAGAAAATTTGGAAGCGGAGTTAAAAGAATTAAAAACCGTTAAACGTCCCGAAGTGGTTGAAAAAATTAAAGTTGCGCGTTCGTTTGGGGACTTATCCGAAAACGCCGAATACGACGCAGCAAGAAACGAACAAGCGTTAATCGAAGCGCGTATTCAAGAAATTGAACACACCTTAAAATACGCGGTTATCATTGCGGAAGAAAAAATTGCCGCAGGCGTAATCCACCTTGGCAGCAAAGTAAAGGTGTACGACGTAGAATTTGACGAAAGCATCGACTACACCTTGGTTGGTACTTCCGAAGCAGATCCCAAAAAGCACTACGTAAGCAACGAATCCCCCTTGGGAAAAGCGTTGCTTGGCAAAAAGAAGGGCGACACCGTGGATTACGAAGCGCCTTCGGGCACCATCCGCGTTAAGATTTTGGACGTGGAATAAGATTTTCGGCTTTGCGCTATCCGTAGCCGCAAGGCGTAAACTTACGATAAAAACGTTTTTCATAGCGCCCTTTGGCGCAAACTAGAATTAGGAGCGTATCATGGCAGAAGAAATTAAGAATACTGCAGTAGAAGAACAGGACTTAAACGAAATCCTGCGTATCAGAAGGGAAAAACTTGCCGCGCTTTGCGAAGCGGGTGAAAACCCTTACGAAGTAACGAAGTTTGACCGCACCCACGTTGCAACCGAAGTGCTTAACAATTACGAAGCGTTAGAAGGGCAAGAAGTATGCATGGCGGGTAGACTGATGAGCCGCCGCATTATGGGTAAAGCCGCTTTCGCGCACGTAATGGACGGTAGCGGTCAAATTCAAATGTACTTAAAAGCGGACGAACTTGGGGAAGGCTTTATCAAATTTAAGGAATACGATATCGGGGATATCGTGGGCTTTACGGGTAAAGTGTTCAAAACGCGCACGGGGGAAACTTCGGTGCACTTAACCGCCCTTTCCCTTCTTTCCAAATCCCTTTTACCCTTACCCGAAAAATTCCACGGGTTAAAGGATCCCGATCTTCGTTACCGCCAACGCTACGTGGATTTAATCGTGAATCCCGAAGTAAAAAAGGCGTTTTTAACGCGCAGTAAAATTATTCAAGAAATCCGTTCGTTCTTGGACGCGGAAGGGTTTATGGAAGTGGAAACCCCCGTTCTTAACACCATTTCGGGTGGTGCTTCCGCGCGCCCCTTCATCACCAAGCACAACGCGCTTGATCTTGAAATGTACCTTCGTATCGCGTTAGAACTTCCCTTAAAGCGCTTAATCGTGGGCGGTTTTGAAAAGGTATACGAAATCGGCCGCGTATTCCGTAACGAAGGGATGGACGTACGCCATAACCCCGAATTTACCTTGATGGAATTATACCAAGCGTACACCGATTACGAAGGAATGATGGATATCGTAGAACGCTTGTACCGCTACGTAGTAAACAAGGTTCTTGGCACCACCACCGTGGTTTACCAAGGTAAGGATTTAGACTTTGGTTCCCCCTTCGCGCGCATCACCATGCAAGACGCGGTGAAAGAGTATTTGGGCGTGGACTTTGCGGAAACGGACGTGGAAAAGTTAAAACCCCAATTAAAGGCTTTGGGTATTGAATTTGAAGAAACGGATAGCTGGGGCAGACTTTTGTACGCGGCGTTCGACCAAAAAATCGAACCCTTCTTAGTACAACCCACCTTCGTTTACGGTTATCCCGTAGAAGTATCTCCCTTGGCAAAGAAGAATAAGGAAGATAAGCGTTTAACCGACCGTTTTGAATTCTTCGTATGCTCTGCCGAAATGGGTAACGCGTACTCCGAATTGAACGATCCGTTAGATCAAAAGGAACGCTTCTTAGAACAGGTAAAGGCAAAAGCCGCTGGGGACGAAGAAGCTTCTATGATGGACGAAGATTATATCAACGCGCTTTCTTACGCAATGCCCCCCACGGGTGGCTTGGGGATTGGTATCGACCGTATGGTAATGCTTTTAACCGACCAAGCAAGCATTAGGGACGTAATTTTGTTCCCCACCATGAAGCCCATTAAGAAATAACACTTTACGGGGCGCTTTTGCGTCCCAAACCGTTTTTTTAAAAGAAAAACGAAAATTAAGCAAATTTGTTCGCGGAGAATTTCGCATGGATGCAAAAATCACAAAACCACGCCTACGCGACCGTTTGCCCTACGACTGGTTCAAAATCGTTGCCGTAACTTTAGTTAGCATTTTGGTGTGGAATATGATTTACACCTTTGCGGGCGTGGATTTAACCTTGGGGGAACGGTTCACCTTTTTGGTGGCGGCGGATGGGTATAATAAAAAGAACGTGGAAACCTTTACCGAAAAGTTAAAGGGGGATTTTTCATACGGATTGCAATCGGTAGACTACGAACTGATTAATCCCGAAAATCAAAACGATTCCACCGAACTTACCGCTATGATGATAGAAGGCGGGCCCGATTTCGTAATTTTCACCGATCAACCAAGTTTGGATGCAAACGGGAATTACGCCCCTAGGGAGGACGGATTCGTGTACGCGTCGCTATTCCGCAGTTACGTGGATTTACACCTTGTGGCTTCGTACGCGGATGCAATTTTATGGGCAAAGGATTTCCTTTCGTATTTCTACGTAGACGGAAATATTGGGGAAGGAAGAACTTTTAAGCCTGGCGTTGTGGAAGAATACTTCCGTGAATCGCAAAAAGGGGATAACCGTTTTAGAAAGGAAAAACAAATCGTGAACGGTATCGCTTTGGAAAAACGGCGTTTTGAAAAGTACGCGGACGCTACTTTGGCATTAGAAAAACTATATAACGAACACCCCGAAATTTTCGTGTGGTACGGCAGATACGAACAGGATGAGGCGATTGAGGCGTTACAGTATAAGGACGATCCTTCCTATCGGCGCGATCCCAAGAAAACCCCTTGGGAACCCCGCCCTTACGGTATCGACTTAAAATATTTCCCCAATGCTTCCGAACTGTGCCGCGGCGCGGATGGAAAAAGTACCACGGGCTGCGTGCTTACCATTTTGAACTGTGATTTGTACTACTACGAAGAACAAGGCGTTTGGGGTTCTATCGACAACAAAAAATCGCGTGGGGAAGATTTATTTTTCGAAACGCTGATTGCGGTAAATACGTTCGTAAAAACGTACGGCAATTTTTAAGGAGGAGCAATGAAAGGCAAATTTATTACCTTGGAAGGTTGCGAAGGGGTTGGAAAATCCCGCCAAATCCGTGAACTTGCCGATTATCTTACCCAAAAAGGGGTGGATTTCCTTTTAACCCGCGAACCGGGTGGAAATCCCATTTCCGAACAGATTCGCGAAGTGATTTTATCGGGTAAAAACACCGCGATGTGCGACGAGTGCGAAGCGCTTTTATACGCCGCAAGTCGTATGCAGTTCCTTCGCGAAACGGTTATCCCTGCGTTAAATCAAGGGAAATTAGTAATAAGCGATCGGTTCGTGCATTCTTCTTTTGCATATCAAGGGTATGCAAGGGGGTTGGGGATGGATTTTATTGAAGCCATCAACCGCGCCGCCGTAACCGAATATATGCCCGACTGCACTTTATTTTTCAACCTTTCCCCCGCCGAAGCCTTCAAAAGAAAGGGGGGCGTAGATCAGGGAGACCGCGTAGAGCTTGCGGGTATGGAATTCCACGAAAAAGTGTACGCGGGGTATTTGGCGCTTTTGGACCGTTTCCCCAATCAAATGGTTTCCATTGATTGTTCGGGTAGCGTGCAAAACACCGCAAACAACGTAGTAAACGCGTTAAAACAAAGAAATTTAATTCCGTAATACGGGGGCTTTATGCAATTCATTCCTTACCTTGAAAACACGCCTTGTTACCGCATTTTTACCGCCGAAAGGGATAACGGTACGCTTTCGCACGCTTACCTTATCGTTTCGCCCGATGCGGATATGAACCGCGCGTACGCCAAGCATTTTGCAAAGGCGCTGTTTTGCGGGGCTGCTACCCCTTGCGGGGATTGCAGAAGTTGTGAAACGGTAGAAAAGGAAGCGCACGGGGATTGCCGCGTTTATCCCGAAAAGGATGGGGATAAAATCGTGGTTTCGGACGTGGACGATTTAATTAAGGAAAGTTATTTAAAACCCGTAGAAAGCGCCCGCCGCGTGTTTTTACTGTGCGGCGCGGAAAGTATGACCGACCAAGCGCAAAACAAACTGTTAAAAACCTTGGAAGAACCCCCCGAAAACGTGGTGATTATCCTAATTGCCACCTCTGAATTTTCCTTGCTTTCCACCGTGCGTTCGCGCGTGAAGAAGTTGGAAATTCCCGCCTTTTCGGTGGAAGATATTACCGCGGCGCTTGCGGATGAAACCGAAGAAAAGGAACGTTTGCATTTAGCGGCGGTATCTTCGGGCGGTATGATAGGAAAAGCGAAAAAACTACTGTTCGACGCATCCTTTTTGGATATGACGGATTTGTGCTTCCGCATTTTATCCAATATGCAAAAGAGTAGCGACGTAGCCGAATATTCGGCTTGCGTTATGAAGTATAAAGCAAACTTAACCCCCTTTTTGAACGTAATGGAAATTTGCGCAAGGGATGCGCTGATGTTTAAAACGGGGCATAAAAATTTAGTAATGAACAAAAGCCGTTTAGCGGACGTAGCCAAGGCGGGATTTACCTTTCTGCCTGCAAGTTTAATCGGCGTGATTGAGCGTTGTGGGGAAGCAAAGCAAGCCTTAAAAACCAACGCCAACGCGCAAATGGTGGCGGATACCCTGCTGTTCGGCATTTTGGAGGGAAAATATCAATGGCGAAAATCGTAGGCGTTAAATTTAAAAACGCCGGAAAAGTATATTATTTTGATCCGCGCGGGGAAGCGTTCCGCGGTGGGGAAGGCGTTATCGTAGAAACGGCAAAGGGCTTAGAATACGGGGAAACCGCCGGGGAAGTAAGGGAAGTAGCGGACGATGAAGTGGTACAACCCTTAAAGCCCGTGGTACGCCGCGCCACCCAAAAGGACGAAGATTGCAGAAAACACTATATGGAAAAGCGCCCCGAAACCATCAAGACTTTAAAGGAACTGATTGCGAAAAGCGGTTTGGAAATGAAGTTGGTGGACGCGGAATATTCCTTTGACGGCAGTAAACTGTTCGTATATTTTAGCGCGGAAAACCGCGTGGATTTCCGTGAACTCGTGCACACCATCAACACCACCTTAAAAACGCGCGTGGACTTACGCCAAATCGGAATTCGGGACGAGGCAAAGATGCTGGGCGGTTTTGCGCCTTGCGGAAGGCCGTGTTGCTGCTCGGCGTTTTTGCAGGACTTTAAGAAGGTTTCCATTAAAATGGCAAAAACCCAAGGCCTTTCCTTAAATCCCGGCAAAATTAGCGGTCTTTGCGGAAGGCTGATGTGCTGCTTGGATTACGAAAACGATTACTATGCGGAAGTTTCCAAACAAATGCCCAAAATCGGCGCGCAAGTGGAAACGGAGGACGGCGTAGGCACGGTTGTTTCCAACAATATGTTAAAGCTAATCACCCGCGTGAAATTCGTAAACGCGGATAATTCCGAAGTATATCGGGATTACGAATCCGCCACGATGAAGTCCGTGAAAAAAGAAGCCGCGCAAACTTCCGTAAAGGAAATGGCAAGTGGGCAAGCAGCGAACGAAGAAACGCCCGTAGCGGAAGTCGTTGAAAAACAAAAACCCCAACCCCACGCGGAAAAACGGCAGGATAAGCCCAACGGAAACCGCCACGAAAGGCATCACGAAAAACATCACGAAAAGCCCCACGATCATAGGGAGCGCGGGGAAAAACAAGGTGAAAATAAGCCCCAAGGCGAAAATAAGGAGCGCAAGCCCCAATCGAAACCTCACGGCGAGCGGAAACCCCACGGCGAAAACCCCCAAGGGGTAGAAGGGGGCGAACAAACCGCGCAAGCGAATTATCACCACCATCGCCGCCACCGCCATCACCACCGCGGAAACCACGGGGGTAACCACGGGGGAAACAACGGGGGCAATCATAACCCGCCCCAAGGCGAAAAAAATTAAGAAAAAAGTAAAAAACACTATCTTTTTTATTTAAGATATGTTATAATAGAAAAAAAGCAGGAGGAAAGAACCATGGCATATCAAATTAGCGATGCTTGCATTTCCTGCGGCGCTTGTGCTGGCGGCTGCCCCGTTGACGCAATTGCTGAAGGCGAAACGCAATACGTTATCAATGCGGATACCTGCATTGGTTGTGGCGCTTGTGCAGACGGTTG